>JAUVHW010000012.1 GCA_030593075.1 Ardenticatenales bacterium | reverse complement strand
AATCCATGGCGAGCAGGCTCGCGACGTAGGGGTTGGCAGTGACGAAGAGGTCCAGTGCCCCAAACATCTCCAGCACCATGTCCCGCCAACGTGGGCCGTCGTCGAGATCGGGCACCGGGAGCAAGGTGTAGTTCTGCCTGTCCGGCAGCACAAGCCGGATCATGTCGATCGTTTCCTCAAGCGTGAAGGGATTGCGAAGATCGTACCTGTTCGAGCTAGCAATGCCGATCAGCGATGGCGAAGCATGATCGCAAAGCGCACGCAGGACCAGCGCGTGACCCTGATGAACAGGCCGCCACCGGGCGACCATACCGATACGCTCGCGGCGATCTGTGAGCCCAGCACTCTGTTCCTTCATTGAGATGATCGCAAAGGTAGGGACAGGGAGTGAAGCTGGGCCAGTGCTCTACCTACGCCATCATACTCTGCGCCATCTCGGGAGCAACACTGTGCCAGGAGCATCATTGGGCAGAGAAGGTGTCGAGAAGGAGCTTGCCGCCCGCGAGAGGGAGATGTGGGCCCACCTGCTTTCTCTCGCAGTACAGAACCGCGTGTCGGCGCAGATTCCATGGACTATTCCTCCGAACCTTGGTAGAATCTGCGCCGACGTCCGGTTCTTCTGGAGGCCTGATCATGCGGTTCACCCGTTCTGGCGGTGTGCTGGTGCATCCCACGTCATTCCCTGGCCGATATGGCATTGGCGATCTGGGTGACGCTGCGTATGCGTTCGTCGATTTCCTGGTCGAGAGCCAGCAGAGCCTGTGGCAGGTTCTGCCGTTGGGCCCCACCGGCTATGCCGACTCGCCCTATCAGTGTTTCTCTGCGTTTGCCGGCAACCCAATGCTCATCAGCCCTGACCGGCTGGTGCGAGACGGCTACCTGCCGGCCGGAGCTCTCGACGATGCGCCGGTGTTCCCCAATGATAGGGTCGACTATGGCCCGGTGATCGACTACAAGAGCGCCTTGTTGGCCCTTGCTTACCAGGAGTTCCAGGCGCACGGGTCGGACGAGCAGCGGGAGGCGCTGAACCGCTTCTGCGCGCAGCACGCTGGGTGGCTGGAGGATTTCGCCCTCTTTATGGCGCTCAAAGCTCACCATGTGCATCATAAAGGGGGCGTCTGGAACACCTGGCCCAAGGAGGTTGCCTTCCGCGAGCCGGCCGCTCTGGAGAGTTGGTCAGAGAAGCTGGCTGACGCCGTTGCGTTCTACAGGTTCCAACAGTTCCTCTTTTTCCAGCACTGGCTTGAACTGAAATCCTATGCCAACGAGCGGGGCATCCGCATTGTGGGTGACGTCCCCATTTTCGTCGCCTTTGACAGTGCCGATGTCTGGGCTAACCGCGAGCTGTTCCATCTCAGGGATGACGGTGAGCCTTCTTTCGTCGCCGGCGTGCCGCCCGACTATTTCAGCGAGACCGGGCAGCGCTGGGGAAACCCGCTCTATCGGTGGCGGCGGATGGCGGGAGATGGGTACTCTTGGTGGGCTGCCCGCCTGCGGATGACGTTCACTCAGGTGGACGCAGCGCGGCTTGATCATTTCCGCGGGTTTGAAGCCTACTGGCGAATCCCGGCCGGAGAGCCGACGGCCGTGGTCGGCCGGTGGGTCAAGGGTCCCGGCGCCGCCTTCTTCAAGGCTATGCAGAAGGAGCTCGGAGAGCTGCCTATCATCGCCGAGGACCTGGGGGTCATCACGCCACAAGTCGAGAGGATACGCGATCAGTTCGGGTTCCCGGGGATGAAGATTCTGCAGTTCGCCTTTGGCGGTGAGCGGAAGAGCGCTTTCCTGCCCCACAACTATGACCACAACTGCGTTGTCTATACGGGAACCCATGATAACGAGACGACGGTTGGCTGGTTCGGCAACATCAGTGAGGAGGAGCGCGACCACGTGCGCCGCTACCTGGCTCGCGATGGGCACGACATCTCCTGGGACTTGATTCGACTCGCATATTCCTCGGCGGCCAATGTTGCCATCGCGACCATGCAGGACCTGATGAAGCTGGGCAACGATGCGCGCATGAACTTCCCCAGCGTAGAGAGTGGCAATTGGCAGTGGCGGTACAGGCCGGAGATGCTGACGAGCGAGATCGCCGAACGACTGCGGGAAATCACTGAACTCTACATGCGAGCACCCGCGCGGCAAGGGTAGACTCAATAAGACACAGCCAGCAGTGTGATGAGGCTCGGAATCCTGTCCGACACCCACAATGACGTTGACAAGACACAGGCCGCGCTAGCCGTCTTCCGAGCGCGCGAGGTGCACAAGCTCATCCACTGCGGTGATCTGACCACACCCAAGATGATCGAGCTCTTTGAGGGCTGGGACAGCGCCTTTGTCTATGGGAACATCGACCGCGACCTTGTCGGATTGGCGCGTGCCGTTGCGCGGACAGACGGGCCGCACCACATCGGCTTCCTGTACGAGGCGCTCCTTGACGGGTTGCGGGTCGGCGCGTGCCATGGGCATGACAGCCGGACGCTGGACATGATGACAGAGAGCGGAGAATACGATCTGGTCTGTCACGGTCATTTCCATATCCGGAGGGACGACATCGTGGGCCAAACTCGTGTGGTCAGCCCCGGAGCGCTGGGCGGCACTCGCTCCGAGCCTTGTTCCATATGCATTGTGAACCTCGCCACCAGGACAGCGGAGTTTGCCCATGTCTGACAGAATCACCATCGAGGAAGAGCATTTCGGCATTCTGACTGACGATGCCCTGGCTCTGGAGGCTACGCTGGTTCGCGCGGCCGGGTGCAGCGACGAAGAGGTGCGCTCTGTCCGGGTGTGGCTGCCCAAGTACCCGCTCACCAGAAGCAGTGTATTGCCTGCGGCTCGTGCTGAGGCGCGTGCGTTGGGTGCAGAGTCGCGCGCGATCTATCTCACCTTCGACCTGCGCGGCAGCGGGGAGAGCGATGGCGAGCCCTCCGATGAGGGATTCGAAATCGACATCCACTCTGCCCACGAGTGGGCCAAGGAGCGCTTTGGTCCCGAGGTTGCTTTCCAGGTATGCGGCTTCCCAGATCTCGGGGCGGCCGACCGGCTGGTTGCGCTGCCGCTGCGCCCGGGCGTCCTCGTGGAACTCTATCGGTATCATCCAGACGACGTGGAGACCCAGGCCCACGTGATATACTTGTCCCGCTACGGCCACTTTGGACGGGAGGACGACGCACTCTGCCGCTCGGTGGCGGACGCTGGCTATGTTGTCTACGGCGGGGACCTGTTGCGCTACCTACTGCTTGCCGGTCCGCTGACCACTGAGACCTTCGCACAGGATGCGGCGGGCCTGGCAGTACAGCTTGGCCGGCCGCTGTACCTCGTTGCCCGCGCACTGGCGGCCGGGCCGGCGTTGCTCATGGCGAGCACGGTCCCAGCCGTCAACGGTGTCGTCGTCACCGGGGAGGCCCAGGAAGGACTGGCTGCCGCTCATCTCTTCTCGCAGGAGAACCCTGCACGCCTCATGCTCCTCCGGCAGGTCAAGAAGCTAGCGCCTCGACCGGCCGTCTTCTTCTGGGACGTGGCCGAGGCCGGCGGGGCAGCGCCTGATGACCTGAAGGCACTCAGCGACGTGACGCAGCGGCCGCGTCTGTGGGGCATGATCCCCAAGATAGATGCGCCCATCCTGCTCAAGGCCCTCGGCTGGCTGGGGGAGAACCGGCCCACATAGGTGGTCCGGGACGGATCGACCGGCCCGTCTGCTGGGCCGGACTGTGGACTGGCGTGGGTGGGCGGCAATTGGCGGGTGTGCTGCCGGGCCGGCCGCGACGGACCGATGCTCCACCGACGTTGTTGCGCTGCCCGGGAGGGCGCGGCCGGTGCTGGTCAACGACCCTGTACTAGTGGGAGGAGGGCATGAGTGATAGGCAGCAGGGGGTGGTAGATCTGTTGGTCACCGGCGGCCTGGTGGTAACCATGGATGACGAATGGACCCTCATCGAGGACGGGGCGGTGGCGGTCCACAATGGCGCGATAGAGGCTGTAGGCTCGTCCTCCGACCTGGGTCGCGCCTACCAGCCAGCCGAGACCATTGACGCAACCGGCCATACCGTCATGCCCGGTCTCCTCAATTGCCACACTCATGCCCCGATGACGCTCTTTAGAGGTCTGGCTGACGACCTACCGCTGGAGACCTGGCTTCACCAGCACATCTGGCCGGCCGAAGCGTGGGCCGTCAAGCCCGAGATGGTCTATTGGGGGACGCTCCTGGCAGCGGCCGAGATGATTCGTGGGGGCACGACGCTGTTCTCGGACATGTACTTTTTCGAGGATGACATCGGCCGGGCTGCCAAGCATGCTGGAATCCGCGCAGTACTGGGGGAGGCGCTGGTCGATTTGCCAAGCCCCAACAGTAAGACCCCGAGCGAGGGGCTGGCGTACACTGAGGGACTCCTCAAGCGGTGGGCGGGCGACCCACTGGTGCGGGTTAGTGTTCAGCCGCACGCTCCCTACTCTGCTTCGGCGGAGCTGCTAGCTCGCAGCAAGGAACTGGCCGACCGATATGGGGCTATCTACCTGACTCATGCGGCGGAGACCGCCGTCGAGGTCTCAGAATCACGGGCCAGGAACGGCCGGACTCCGGCAGCCTACCTCGACGACCTGGGTGTGCTAGATCGCAACACGGTTCTTGCCCACGGGGTGCATCTCACCGATGAGGACATCGCACTGCTGGCAGAAAAGGGAACAGGAATAGTGCACTGCCCACAGAGCAATCTCAAGCTGGCCTCTGGCGCCGCGCGGCTGCCCGAATTGCTAGCGGCCGGCGTTGGAATGGGACTGGGAACGGATGGAGTTGCCAGCAACAATGACCTGGACATGTGGGGCGAGATCAGCTCGGCCGCCATGCTGCACAAGCTGATCAGTGGCGACCCTACTGCCGCCGATGCCCGGACGGTGGTGTGGCTGGCGACCCGTGGGGGAGCAGAAGTGATGGGGCTGGGAGATGAGCTGGGTTCGTTGGAGGCCGGCAAGCGGGCTGATATGCTGCTGATCGACCTGGACCAGCCTCACCTGGTGCCCCTCTGCGACATTTACTCCCACCTGGCCTACGCGGTCAACAAAGCAGACGTGGCGACAGTCATCATCGAGGGGCGGGTAGTGATGCGCGATCGTCGCCTGCTGACTGTGGACGAGCAGGAGCTCTTTGCCAGGGCGCGTGAGATGGCGGTGGAGATCGGACCGCGGTTTGGCCGGCGCTGAACCCTGCCCAGAAGCCTAGCCGAAGACCCCCGCTCGGCGACTCCCGCCCAGTGTGCCGCCCGCCAGCGCCTGTAGCCTGGCTTCTGCAGGGCCTGGTCGGTCCGCTACCGGCGCATTTGGGTGGGTGATGGAGCGTCGGCTCCCCTCAGGCCCCTAGCTCATTGCTCCAGGGCTGCTTCCTGTAGGCTCTCCGTGGGCTCCGGCTCTCGGGTCCGGAACACCAGCTCACCCTCCTTCTCGTCGATGAGCACGTGGTCGCCGGCCGCAAAATCGCCCTTGAGCAGTTGAACAGAGAGGGGGCTCTCTACGTGTCGTTGCAGCGTCCGGCGAAGCGGCCGGGCGCCGAACTGCTCCTCATAGCCCTCATTGGCAAGCCAGGTCCGAGCGGCCGGCGTCAGGTCAATGGTGAGGTCTTGGTCCGCCATTCGCTCCTGGATCTCTTTCATCTGCAAGTCGACGATCTGCAGCATGTGTTCGGTCGTCAGGGACTCGAAGACAATGATCTCGTCGATACGGTTGATGAACTCCGGCCGGAAGGTTCGCTTGAGGTCCTCCTCGATTTCGCTTCCGTTGTCGCCGGTGAGCTCTCGCATGCCGGCGAAACCGAGGGCGCCAGATTGCTTGAAGAACCGGGTCCCGACGTTGGAGGTCATGATGATCACTGTATTGCGGAAATCCACCGTGCGTCCCTGGCCGTCGGTCAGCCTTCCGTCGTCCAGGATTTGCAGCAGCGCATTCCACACGTCAGGGTGGGCCTTTTCGATCTCGTCAAAGAGGACGACGCTGTACGGGCGACGGCGCACCGACTCTGTGAGCTGCCCTCCCTGGTCATAACCCACGTAGCCGGGCGGCGCACCAAACAGCCGGCTGGTGGTGTGCTGTTCGCGGTATTCACTCATGTCGATCCGGATCAGCGCCTCCTCGTTGTCAAAGAGGAAGCAGGCCAGCGCCTTGGCCATCTCCGTCTTGCCGACACCGCTCGCACCCAGGAAGACAAAGGAGCCAACCGGGCGACCGGGGTCCTTCATGCCAGAGCGGCCCCGCCGTATGGCGTCCGCCAGGACGTGGATTGCTTCATCCTGTCCCACAATCCACTCGTGCAGCCGCTCCTCCATGCAAAGTAGTTTCTCCGCTTCAGTCTCCATCATCTGGGTGAGCGGGATTCCGGTCCAGCTGGAGATCACTTCCGCAATGTCCGAATCCTCTACCATCTCGTCGAGTTGATGCTGCTGCCGCCACGCGTCCCGCTTCTCATCGAACTCTTGCTCCAGCTGCAGGCGCTCCGTCTTCAGGAGCATCGCTCGCTTAAAGTCCTCTTCCTGGCTGGCCCGGTCCATCTCGGCCGCCAGCCGGTCCAACTCTTGCTTCATCTTCTTGAGTTCGTCAGGTAGGGTGTACAGTGCGACGCGCAGTTTGGCGGCCGCTTCGTCCATCAGGTCGATTGCCTTGTCTGGCAGGTGCCGGTCCATGACGTAGCGATACGACAGCTTGGCGGCGGCGACCAGGGCCTCGCGCGAGAAGGTGACCTTGTGATGCGCCTCGTAGCGGTCTCTCAGCCCCTCCAGCATTTCAATTGTCTCTTCGACCGATGGCTCGTCTACAAAGACCGGCGCGAAACGCCGCTCCAGGGCACTATCCCGCTCGATGTAGCGGCGGTACTCGTCCAGAGTGGTGGCGCCCACGCACTGGAGTTCGCCGCGCGCCAGGGCAGGCTTCATCATGTTCGAAGCATCCAGCGCACCCGAGGCTGCGCCGGCGCCCACCACGTTGTGGATCTCGTCGATAAAGAGGATGATCTCTCCTTCGGACCGCTGTATCTCCTCAATGGAGGCCTTCAGCCGTTCCTCAAAGTCGCCCCGGAACCGGCTGCCGGCGACCATTGCTCCCAGGTCTAGCGAGATGATGCGCTTGCCCATTAGGATCTCCGGCACGTCGTTCTCGGCGATCTTTTGCGCCAATCCCTCCACAATGGCTGTCTTGCCGACCCCGGCCTCCCCAATCATCACCGGGTTGTTCTTGGTTCGGCGGCTGAGGACCTGGATGACGCGCAGAATCTCGCTGTCCCGGCCGATCACCGGGTCCAGTCTGCCAGCCTTGGCCATCACAGTCAGGTCGCTGGAGTACCGCTCCAGCGTGCGGAACCGCGACTCTGCGCTGGGATCGGTGATTCGTTGTCCCCCGCGAATCTCGCGAATGGCCTCTAATGTTCGCTCCTTGGTGATGCCGGCCTCTGTCATCATGCGAGCAACGGGAGTGTTTCGCTCGGTCAGAACCGCCAGAAAGATGTGCTCGGTAGAGATGTACTCGTCCTTAAGGCGGCTCGCCTCCTGATTGGCCACGTCGACGATCCGCTTGACGCGCGGCGTGATAAACACCTGGCCCGCCCCACCGCCGTATATCCCCACTCGTGGGCTCGCCTTGAGGATGTCGTCGAGCCGCTGTTTGAGCAGTTCGACGTCAGCCCCCATCTTTTCCAGCAACTGGGGCACCTGTCCGTCGGGCTGCTCGAGCAGGGCTAGTAATATATGTTCGGTGTCTACCTGATTGTGATTGTAGCGAGGCAGGATGCTGTATGCGCGGGTCGCCGCATCTTGTGCCCTTTCAGTGAATCGGTCAAATCGCATCATGGGTTGTTCTCTCCGGGCGCTATCTGGGGCTGCCACCGGCCGCTATTCGCGGCCGGCGAAAAGTGCGGGGCACTCCCACAATCAGTTCTCAGTGTCCAATCGGTTCTGCCACTCGGCACCCGAATCCGTTCGGGCAACCTCCACCGAGTCATCTGGTATGCCAACTGAGCCTCGTGCAGCTGGCGAGTCAAACCCGACCCGTGGCTTGGCTATCAGTCTCAGGTCCATCTGGCCCAATGGAGTCGGTGTTGCCGGTCCCTGAGCAGAGCGGTGCAAGGCTCATGCCAGACCACACCGGGTCTCCGGGTCCGCTCTGTGTGCGGAGCATGCCGAACGCAGAATGGTGCCCCAGCACGTGTCCGGCAGCAGTCACTCGAAGACCAGTTCGTCGCCGCGCGCATCTACCGTGATGTCGTCGCCCTCGTGGAACCTGCCTTCCAGGACCTGCATAGCCAGCGGATCCTGGACCAGTTGCTGGACGGTGCGCTTGACGGGTCGGGCACCGTACGCTGGGTCGTATCCACGCTCGGCCAACAAGCGTTGCGCAGCAGGCGTTAGGTTGAGCCCTAGATTGCGCTCTGCCAGCAGCTCGTTCAGCCGCCCGGTCTGGATGGCCACGATCTCGATCAGGTCATCCATGGTCAGCCCGTGAAAGACGATGTTGGCGTCGATGCGGTTGAGGAACTCGGGCGGGAAATGCTGGCGCAGGAGCTGGTCGATGAACGCTTGGCCCAAGGGCTCATCGGCCGGAGCGCCCAGCAGTCTCCCGTTCTCCCAGGTCCCGATGTTGCTGGTCATGATGACCACACTGTTGGTGAAATCCACGGTTCGGCCGTGGCCGTCCGTGAGACGACCCTCGTCGAGCAACTGTAGTAGAGCGTTAAAGACCTCTGGGTGCGCCTTTTCGATCTCGTCAAAGAGCACCACTGAGTATGGCTTGCGGCGGACTGCCTCGGTCAGTTGGCCGCCCTCGTCATAGCCGATGTAGCCGGGAGGGGCGCCGATCAAGCGGCTGACAGTGTGGCGCTCCTGGTATTCGCTCATGTCGATGCGGACCATGGCGTCTTCGTTGTCGAACAGAAATTCGGCCAGTGCCCGAGCCAGCTCGGTCTTGCCGACGCCCGTCGGACCCAGGAAGATAAAGGTGCCTACCGGCCGGCGATGATCCTGCAGCCCGGCTCGGGCGCGGCGGACAGCGTTTGCTACAGTGCTGATGGCCTCGTCCTGCCCCACGACCCGGCGGTGGAGCCGTTCCTCCATGCGCAGCAGCTTCTCTATCTCCCCCTCCATCAGGCGGCTGACCGGGATGCCGGTCCATTTACTGACGACGCTGGCTACGTCCTCGCCGTCCACCTCTTCCTTTAGTAGGGCGCCGTTCGCCTGCATCTCCGCCAGGCGGGCTTCTTGTTCCGCCATTGTCTGCTCGAGTTCGGCCTGGACGCCGTATTTCAGCCGGGCGGCCTCTGCGAGGTCCGCCTGCAGCTCGGCCTGTTCAATGGCAAGCCGCGTCTGCTCTATCTGTTCCTTGGTCTCGCGCACCGCCTGAATGGCCGCTTTCTCGCGCTGCCAGCGAGCCCGCAGCGAGTCCGCCGTTTCGCGTAGCTCCTGTATCTCTCTCTCGGTCTCGTTCCGCCGTTCCTTGCTGGCCTTGTCACGTTCCTTCTTGAGCGCCTCGCGTTCGATTTCCAACTGCATTATCTGCCGGTCAACCGCGTCTAGTTCAGTCGGCGTGCTGTCGATCTCGATCCTCAGGTGGGAGGCGGCCTCATCTACCAGGTCGATCGCCTTGTCGGGGAGCTGGCGGTCCGAGATGTAGCGTTCGCCAAGGGTGGCGGCGGCGATGACGGCGCTATCCTGTATGCGGACGCCGTGGTGCACCTCGTAGCGCTCCTTCAACCCGCGCAAGATCGAGATGGTGTCCTCGATCGTGGGCTCGTCTACCAGCACTGGCTGGAACCGGCGCTCAAGCGCAGCGTCCTTTTCGATGTACTTGCGGTACTCATCCAGGGTAGTCGCGCCGATGCAGTGCAGTTCTCCTCGTGCCAGCATGGGCTTGAGCATGTTGCCGGCGTCCATGGCACCTTCGGCCGCGCCGGCGCCCACGACGGTGTGCAGCTCGTCAACGAAGAGAATGACCTGCCCGGCCGAGTCCGTAACCTCCTTCAGCACGGCTTTCAACCGCTCCTCGAACTCGCCGCGGTACTTGGCGCCGGCTATCAGAGCGCCCAGGTCCAGCGCTACGATGCGCTTTTCCTTGAGCCCTTCGGGCACGTCGCCCCGCGCGATTCGCTGCGCCAGTCCCTCGGCGATGGCGGTCTTGCCCACGCCAGCTTCACCGATGAGAACGGGGTTGTTCTTGGTCCGCCGGTTGAGCACCTGCATGAGACGACGGATCTCATCATCCCGGCCGATCACAGGGTCCAGTTTGCCCTTTCGAGCGAGCTGAGTGAGGTCGCGCCCGTACTTGGTCAGGGCCTGGTAGGTACTCTCGGGGTGGGGGGAGGTCACGCTCTGCCCGCCGCGAATGCTGGCCAACGCTTGCAGAATGGCGCCGCGGTCAATTCCGTGGCGTGACAGCAGTTCGCCGGTCCCGCTGGCCCCTGCCAACGACAGCAGGAGATGTTCGGTGCTGACGTACTCGTCCTTCATCCGGCCGGCTTCGGCTTCTGCCTGGCTCAGCGCGCCGGCTGTCTCCTGCGCCAGAGGGGGGCTGGTGGCTGGAGTGTGCAGGCGCGGCCGGGAGGCCAATGTGCCTTCCAGCTGTGAAGCCAGGGCGGACGCCCGCACGCCGATCTTCTCCACCACCTCTGGAACTACGCCGTCGGGCTGGCGCAGCAATGCGAGCAAAAGATGCTCTGGCTCGACCTGGCTGTGGTTCTGTTCAACCGCCAGCCGCTGCGACGCCAGCACTGCTTCCTGTGCTCTCTGAGTAAAGTTGCTCAGATCCATTTTCCACTAATCTCTGCAGCAAGAGGCCGCACTGGAGCTGCCCTGCCGCGACTGCTCCCTAGCACTGATGATGGCAGTCCAGGTCAGACCAGCCTTTGCCGGACCACCTGGGGCAGACAAACCAATTAGCAATGCCGCCAGCACCAGTCCTTGGGCGGCCACCTGCCATCCAAAGTCATTATGGGGCCCCAATGTATGGCTGCCATAAGAACGGGATATGTAAGGCGTAAGAGTAGCCGTGGGCTGGATGGCGAGCAGAGTCAGCTCTGCAGCTGCTGCAGGTCAGCAGTCAGGTGCTGCGCCCACCACCGAAAGTGGCTGAACGTCGCCGCGATTCGATCGTGGGGAGGGCTTTCGCGACCGGGCAACGGGTCTGGCGGCGAAGGGACTGGGACTCCCTTCCGCCGGGCCATCAGCTCGGCGGGCAGCTGGACATTGAACAGCACGTTTTGAATATCGTGTATCAACTTCCCCAGACCATCTTCGTCCACCGTGAGGTAGGCTGCCGGCAGCTGCTTCACGAGCACGCGGGCGGGCAGGGCCGCTGCGCCGGCCACGATGTGCTGTTCGGAGGGCACGAGGTCCGCTAACAGATCGCTGCCCCACACCAGCTCGAAGGATCGCATCTGCAGGTCCAGTGACAGCTCAATGGCAGCCGCCAGGCGGAGCTGCCACGGTGTAGCCACCATGATCCCAGTGAACTCGTCAGATACGAGTTCCGTAACCAGGCTCCAATCTGTGTTTGAGAGGAACGGCTGGTCCACCTGGGGCATCACCACGATTAGCTGGTCCTCAAAGCCGACCAGTGACACCAGGCCCGGGAGGTGTGGAGGAGGCTCTTCCGTAGGTTCGGGGCCGTCCCAAAGATACTGGGGGTAGGACTCACTCTGCGCGGAAAGGGAGGCATGCAGCTCGCCAAGCACCGTGAGCGGTGGTGCCCCGCTCGCTGACCCCTGGCCGGACTGGCGGGCACAAAGCCGCCTGAGCTGCCTCTCCAACGTGATGCTCTGCTCGGCACTCAACGCGGTGCCCGACAGGAGAGCCGAGCAGCGCATGGCCTCAGTCGCGGTTCTCGACATCTGGACCTGGGATGGGAGCGGAGAAGGTCTGGGCAGCTGGCGCAGGACATCGGTTCCTGTCAGCAACTGGGCCTCCTGGCGCAGGGTGCCGACCACGTCAGGGAACAGCAGGCTGTAGCGAGTCCAGTCGGCGGGTGCGGCTACGGCCGGACCGCGCGTCAGGAACTCGGAGCAGTTTCTCCAGAGGGGCAGAAACGCCTCGCGCAGGCGCCGCATCTTGGTTTCAGGCTGCACGCAGAGCCATAGGTGCGCCAGCGGGGCCTCCGAACGGGTGGCATGGCTCGGCGGACCTCTGTGGAGATAGAGGGCCAGGAGGTCATTCCCCAAGGCGGCCGGCAGCGCGGTTCGGAGTTCAGCTAGCGGTCCAGTGTATTCATCCATCTACTTGGCCAGTCGCCTCTCTCTGCACACCCACGCCGCTAGCCGGCGGCCAGTCTTCGCAGGTGGTCAGCCTGACTGCGGATGGCGTCCAGCTGCGAGCGCGGGGCGGAGGCAGGGAGAGCCGCTTCAATGGCCTCAGTCTGCGTTATGATATCCTGTGCAGCACGCTCGAGCTCGGCCGCTAGCTCCTTTTGCTTCTGCAAGGACTCGCGCAGGCTGGCGAACTGTCGCCCCCGCGTGATGGCAGCGGTCGCGACGGCGGCCACTGACTCCATCAGTGAAAGGTCGCTGGAGAGGAATGGGCCCACGCGCTTGTTTATCAACTGCAGCACACCAATTGCGTCGCCGCCGCTCAACAGCGGCACCGTCAACATCGAGCGCACGGGAGTGGGGATCAGGTGGTCCAGCCCCAGGCAGTACCAGTCCGCGTCCTGGGTGACGTCTTGCGTGATGCAGCCCTTTCGCTCGCGGACCACTCGCCCCGCAATGCTTCTATGCAGTGGCACGGGCAGGACCATGTCTCTGACCGGCAGGCGCGTCGAGGCCCGCAGGAACATCTGCTCAGTGTCTGTGTCTACAAGGATGATCGAACAGGCGTCTGTTCCCATTAGGGCCTGCGCTTCTTGCACGATTGCGTCCAGGACCGGTTCCTCATCCAGCTCACGGTTCAGCGCAGTCAGGATCGCGTTCAACACCCCCATCTCGCGGGCGTGCTCCTGAGCTGCCAACTCCCCCCGAGAGCGGTCCAGCGCATTGGCCAGGATCCGCAAGAGGCGAAGGGGACCGGCGTCCCCCTTGACGTAATAGTCGGCAGCACCCTTCTGGAGGGCTTGAACGGCAGCGTCTTCTTCTCCCTCGTTGATCATGAGGACGACGGGGATCGGAGGCCAGTACCCAAGCACCTGGTCCAACATGCGCAGGCCGCTGCTATCTGGCAGGTCCTGGCTGGTCAGCACCAGGTCAACTCTTTCCGAGGATTCCAGCACTTGCGCTGCAGACCTGGCGTTTGGTGCCTCGACTACGCGGTAGTGCTGACTGAGCTGTTCGTGCAGTGCCCGGCGATCCTCCCTGACGCCATCAACGAGCAGCACCAGTGGGGTCTCGTCTGGATTCATCGGATCTACTCCTTGGGTGAGGGACACGCCGGCCGGTCAGGCTCTGCTGGAGTCATCTTCCAGACATTGGCGGTCAGCGGCTGTGGAAAATGGAAACCACAAGAGGCTTCTCGGCCAGGCGCCCAGAAGCTCAGCCGACAAGTCCCGTGTCACGCTTGCCACTCCCGCTGTTACCCAGATGCCGACTCAGGCCTGCTTCTGCAGGGCCTGGCCTGCATATTGCGGATAACGCAGCGCGGCGCAGCTCAACTTCGGCGCCGAGGCCGGTAGGCCGAGTTTCCGGCCAGGCCCCTAGCTGCCCAGCTGAGCAGTCTGGCGAACGACCCCAAGGGCCGCCATTGCCAACTTGACCGCTTTGCCGGTCGAGAGCTTCCGCGGTCCGCCCGACTCCTCGGCCATGCGCACGTACAGAAAGCCCGCCACCACCCCTAGTGCTGCTCCAACAATGCCGCCAAGAATCACAGCTCTAGCCTTCCAGTTGGGGTTCTCAGACATCTCGCCTCCATCGGAACTTTAGTACCCCGCGCACACGGCTGTCAAGCCAGTGCGCTCTAATGAACGAGTCCACCAGACTCTGGGCGGCACCGTCGACCCTTTGGTTGACCGTTGCCGTCAGGTCCTGGCCGCGTTTCAGCACAGGGCGTGCCTCTCGATACAGCCAAAACGCCAGAGCAGACGACGCCACCAGAGCGACCAGGAGGATCAGGCCAAGCAAGCCGACTTCGATGGCAACCAGCACCGCGGCCGCGTCACTCCAAACCGAGGCTGGGTCACGGCCCAACCTGCTCGGGGTGAGGCCTGGGACAGCAATGGCAGCCACCAGCGCCGCAGCTGCTGCGCCGCCGAGAATGAGCGGAAGGTATATCATCAACCACTCGCGCCGGTGGAGACGCCGGTCGTGTCTGCCTCCGGTTGACTCTACTTCCGTCATCCTACTCTCCTGTCTGACATACCGGAGCATATTGTACCACAGCTGTCCGCGTTGCGCCGCTTGATTGCGTCTGGAGACGAACTTGGTGTCCTGCCACGGTCTGAGCCCTGGCTGACCAGACGTCCTGCTGCCTGTCTGGCGAGTCTCTGTGGCCTCCAAGACTGCCTGTGCTGCAGGGTCCATGCCTGCCTATACCTGGATCCTCGGCGACCAGCAATTCACAATATGCCATTGCGAGCGCAAGCGAAGCAATCTCCTGGGCTGCTGGGGATTGCTCACCTGCACTCCCTGGCACTGCCCGCCAGGGCATGTGTGTCACCGCAGGCGCAAGTGTCGTCGCTGCCGCTCCTCGCATGACACCCAAGAGCCGCCAAAATGAGGATTGCTGCTCGGCGACGAGCGCAGTGGACTCACTCTGGAGATAGTAGTATAATGGCGTGCAAAGCTCAGTCAGTCGCAAGGAGTCAACTGCCATGGATCAGCCGCGAATCGGCACGGGTAGTCTACAGGGAGTAATCCAGCCCATCGAGTCCGTTGAGGATACGGGCCTGAATTTTGGCTTCATTACCGATCTGATCATCAAGGTCATGTATTTCACCGGCTACATCACCGGCTTTGAGGTTGCGGATCGGGTGAAACTCCCGTTCCCTGGCGTGGTCGACGGCGCCCTGGAGTTCCTTAAGCGGGAGAAGATGTGTGAAGTGCGTGGGACCGGCGGGATTGGTGAAGGCTCCTACCAGTACGCCATCACCTCCAAGGGTACGGCCAAGGCTCAAGAGGTGTTGGAGCGGAGCACCTATGCGGGGCCGGCGCCAGTTACCCTGCAGGACTATAGCCGAGTGATCAGGGCGCAGGGCATTCGGCAACTCAGCGTCGGTCCGGATGTAATGCGCAACGCGCTCTCGCAGTTGGTGCTGAACGACAGAACGCTCGACTGCATCGGTCCAGCAGTAAACTCGGGCAAGTCGCTCTTCCTCTATGGCCCGCCGGGCAATGGCAAGACTACCATTGGAGAGGCCATTGGGGAGATGATCCTTGGCGAGGAAATGATGATGCCCTACGCCGTGATCGTGGACGGCATGGTCATCAAGACCTATGACGAAGTGAATCATGAGCTGGTCGAAAAGGCATCCGTGATCCCAGGCAGCGGTACCCACCGGCGGTTTCCGGACCCTCGCTGGATCCGGGTTAAGCGGCCCTCAATCATGTCGGGGGGCGAGCTGACCCTCAAGACCCTGGACCTGATCTGGAATGAGACGACGCGTTTCTATGAGGCGCCCAACCAGATGAAAGCCAACGGTGGAATGCTCTTGATCGATGACTTTGGGCGGCAACTGGTCCGGCCGCGTGACCTGCTGAACCGGTGGATAGTCCCGCTGGAGAAGCGGGTAGACTATTTGACGTTGCACACCGGACAGAAGATAGAGATTCCGTTTGAGGTCCTTGTCATCTTTGCCACCAACATGGACCCCAAGGACCTGGTAGACGAGGCCTTCCTGCGCCGCATCCCACACAAGATTGAGGCGGTGGATCCGACGCTGGACGAGTTCCGCGAGATCTTTCGCCGTGTGTGTGGCGCGCTGGGGATTCCTTTTGAGGAGGAGGGTCTGAGATACTTGCTGCAGGAGCACTATGTCAAAGCAAACCGGAAGCTGCGCGCCGTCCACCCACGCGACATCGTCAGCCAGCTATTGGATCTGGCAGCCTACTTTGATGTAGAGCCTTGCCTGTCGAAGGAGCTGCTTGACAGGGCAGCGCACGCTTACTTTGTGGAGCTGTGACTCGCAGCCGCCGGCCTGGGGGTTCAGTGATGGATGGCACCGCCAAGATCATAGTCAACCCCTATTCCGGCCGCTGGAAGGCCCGAGATAGCATTCCATTGGTCAGGTCCGCCCTTGAAAGTGCTGGCGTAGACTATGATCTGACCGTCACCCAGCGACCGGGTGAGGGCGTCAGGATCGCCGCAGAGTCCGCCCGGGCTGGTTTCAGCCCCGTTGTCGCCGTGGGGGGGGACAGCACATATAACGAAGTGGCGAATGGCCTGCTGGCGGCCGCGGGAAAAGGCGTGACCGCGCCGATGGGCATCATCCCCTTGGGGACAGCCAATGACCTCGCGTACGGGCTGGGGTTACCCGAGGAGCTGACGGCCGCAGTCGAGCTAATCGCGCGTGGGCACACCCGGGCAATTGATGTCGGCCGGGTGAATGGTCGCTACTTTGACAACAACTCGGCCGTCGGGCTGGAACCGGTGGTGACACTGGAGAGCGAACGCCTGGTATGGGTAAAGGGGACCGCTCGCTACCTGCTGGGTGCCCTCATCAGTATCTTGAGGGGCCCCGAGTGGAACATGACGCTGGAGTGGGATGGTGGTAGCTACGAAGGATCGACTCTGCTCGTCTCCGTCGGCAATTGCCGGCGCACGGGAGGTTTTTTCTTCATGACCCCTCAAGCCCGGCCGGACGACGGACTGCTCGACTTTGTCTTTGCACCTGGCATGTCCCGGCTCAAGGTGTTGCGGCTGCTGCCGCTTACTTTCGATGGGTCGCACATCGATCGGCCAGAGGTCACCCACGGCCGCACCACACGCATGAACATCACTTGCTGCCCCGGCACTCCGGTTCAGGCGGACGGAGAGGTCTTTGAGCGGGATACGACAGAGGTTCGGTACGAGGTCGTTCCAGCCAAGCTGACCGTCATCGTGGGCGAGTGACATCCGGGAGCCACCCCGGTCGCAATTCCTGGATCATCGCCTCTGCATTCGACCAATCAGCGTCCGGCAGCACCATGTCGGCCTGCTGGGCCACTTCCGGCTCCACCGGGTCGACAGCGATACTGACGGCTGCTTCCCCAAACATCGGAATATCGGCCGGCGTATCCCCGGCTGCCAGTGTCTCTGCCCGGGATACGCTGAACTGGTCCTGCAGCTGCCGCACCAGCCTGCCCTTGTTCTGGGCATCAACTCCGCCAAAGAACTCACCGGTGAGCCGGCCGTTTGTGAGCCCTAGCCGGTTGTAAAAGGCCACGTCGGCCCCCAGTTCGGCCGCGTGATGCATGACGTGCAGGTCAAAGCCAGCGCTGACCAGCGCCACCGTCACTCCGGCCGCTCTCAGCCGATGCAGGAAGCTGACCGCCCCCGGCCGGTAGGGGATGCCGCGCAGAATGGACTGGAGCTGTTCGACCGGCACGTCGCGCCAGAGCCGAACCTCCTCCTGTCCCCACTGCAGATAGGTGATCTCGCCCCGCCGGTAGCGAGCGTATACCCGGTCTGCCTGCTCTTCTACGCCCAGAGCCTGGTGCACAAAGCTGTAGGGGCTGTGGATTGTGTTCAACGTGCCATCAAGGTCCAGGACGGCGAGTCTGAGGGATGCGTGCGCGGCGGGCCGCGCAGTAGATGTTGGGTCAGTCATTGTTGCCCCTGCTTCTCTTCCTCTTGCTTTCCAGCAGGCGACCTGCTAGCGAGCTGTCTGCTGGCGGCGGTGGTGCCGGAGGTTCGACCGGCTCCGCCTCCAGGGGAACGGTCGCAGCCTCGGGAGGTCCGGGAGCAGAAACTGGCGGCCGGGCGACCCGTCGCTTGGCGGCAAAAAGGCGGACCACGCGCTCGGAGGGCGCTGCCGGTAGCTGCGGCTTGACACGTCGGAGAGAAAGTCGGGCCTGCACGCTGGCCCAGGCCTTCCGCGCGTCGTCGCGCGCGAGCACCAGCCGTCGGATCGCCACGTCCAGCGGAAGCAGCAAAGCCGCCGCCAGGAGCAACCACTGCCAGATCGGCCGGCGGAGCCGGCCGGAACTGATGTCGTGGGAGAGGCTCTCCCGCGGCTCGTTCAGCACTCCTCCCCCTCCCATCTCGGCGAGATAGGCGAGCGTGCCGTGCTCTGTATCGCTCGCCTGGTACTCTGGGGAATAGCCCAGGACCCAACCTGAGGTCTGGGCCACGCTGGCCTCCGGCCCGGCGCCCGCCACCCTAAGCAGGTACGCCCCCTCGCCTGTAGGCCTCCAAGTGCCCTGGTACCGGCCGGGGGCGACCTGCTGCATCTTGATGATCTCTGGCTCGTTCTCCGGATTCACAACCCGGACCTCCATCTCCAGACCGTTCAGGAACGCCCCATTGGCCGCCGCGGTTTCTACTGTCACCAGGGCCCGGCCTTCTTCGAGCGTCACCGAGGATTCTGCGCTGCTGCCCCGTTCCTGGGTTATGGTCCACTTGACCGCCTGCTCCCAGAAACGGGCAAAGCCGGCCCACTCGACCCACTCGGTAGCCCAGCGGGCTGTGGCATCCGATGTCCAGGCAATACTCTTGCCCAGTCCGTAGCGCCACGCCGCCAGCAGCGGGTCGTCCCGGTGTGTGACCAGGATGGTGTGAGCGGCCGGCTTGGAGCTGGTGCCGACGTAGCCGTATAGTGGGGGTGCGGCCGTGATGCCCTGCAGGATTGCGTGGCGCTCTACCTGGGAGGGCCAGAAACGCTCTTCGACAATGTAGGCTCGGGTGGCAAGGGTAGTCTCCTGCGCAAAGATCTCTGGAATGGTGTCTGGATCATAGGCAAAGTGGAACCGGCCCTCGCCCAGCTCTGCGAGCCGGACGATCCAGGGCGCGTATCCCTCCCCGATGGCAACCACGGACAGAGTGGCGCCATATTCGTCGTGCATCTCTTGGGTCAGCTCGGGGTTCCCCGCCTGAGACGCGCCTCCATCGGTGAGCAGGACGATGTGCTTGAGGGTCGCCGGGTCCTCCGGGAGCACTTCCGCGACGGCGCGCAGGCCGGCATAGATGTCAGTGCCCCCGCTGGCGCGAATGGCGCCCACCTGGTCGGCCATGGAGTCCGGATCAGTTACCGGCTGGGGAGCGAGGGCCCAGAAGGCGCTGCTGTCGAATGCGACGACGCCGGCCCGATCCAGTGGCCCGAGCAGCCCCAGACTCCGGATCACGGCTTCTTTGGCCAATTCAATCTTGGGCACGCCGCCCACACTCGTGTCAGACATGCTGCCTGACTTGTCCACGACAAAGATCATGGTTAGGTCGGCGTGGCGCTCCTGGTCCTGGATTCGCATCTGCACCGGGAGCGTCTCCTCCAGCGGAGTGTCATAATACCCACCCGGGGCGTAACTCTCAGGGCCACCCACCGCCACCAGTCCCCCGCCCAGGTCGCGCACGTACAGCTGGAGCGCGGCTGTCTTGCGCGGGCCGAGGTGTTTGGCGGCCACATCCGCCAGGATGATGGTCGCATAGCTCGCCATGGTCGGCAGATCGGCCGGCATGAGGGTAGCTGTAGCGCGGTCAACCGCTATTCCGGCCGACTGCAGAGCCAGCGCCAGCTGCTCACCTTCGTCATGGAACTCACCTGCCTCGGCGCCAGCCTGGGGAGGCGAGCTGACCAGAAGGACCCGCGGCGGCCCCGTTATCTCGGTGTAGGCAGCCAGCTCGTTGTTCTGATAGAATCCATCCTGCTCCGGAGTTATCTGGACGCGGTAGCGGGCGAAACCCTGCTCTTGAGCCACCAGCGGGATTGAGAAGTGGTTCTCTCCCCCGGATAGTGATACCCTCTTCTCATAGGCTACGACGCCGTCGGCCAACACCCTGAGCAGGGCCGACGTGGGCACGTTGCTGCTGGCTGTTACCTTCAGCTCAAAGCGGTCACCTTCCGCCAGCCGGCTGGGGGCGGAGACGGCTGTCAGGAGCACTTCCGGTGTCTCGGGGGCGCCTCCCACCGGATACACATCGATCTGAACGCCCGAGGCGACAGCGAGCCGCGCGCTCTGCGCGGCGTCTCCCACCGTCTCGTCACCGTCGGAGAGAATGACCAAACGGCGGGCGGCCCCGGCGGGCAAGAGCGCCAGCCCAAGCCGGATGGCGCCGCCGATGTCGGTGTTCAGGGGCTGCGGCACAGAGGTGACGGGAGCCAGCGCTGCTACGGAGGATAGCGGCCGCTCGACGAGTGCATCGGCGCCAAACAGCACTACTGCCGCTGTCTCGTTTGGCTCCAGCGATTCAACCGCGCTCCGCACCCACTCCAGAGCCTTCTGATGCTCGGCCGGAGGGACACTGTCAGATGCGTCGACCAGGTATGCAACTGCCAGTTGGTCGGCGGCAGCGACTACCTGCAGGCCCGAGAGCCCCAGTACCAGCAGCAGCGCCACCAGGCAACGCACTGCCAGGCTGGCCCATTCGCGGAAGCGGCGCGAGCCGGTCACCGGCCGGCCCAGCCAGACGAGGTACGGCAGGACCAGCAGCAGGAGGAGCGCCAAAGGGCTGGTGAAGGTCATCCAGCTGCTACTGCTCCCATGGCGCTGTTCAGAAGCACAAGCAGCAGCCCGCCGGTTCCTCCGGCCGAGGCGAGGCCAGCGTCAGCAGACGAGCCTGATTTCTCAGTCGGCGTGGAGATGGGAGAGAGCGGTTCAGTGGGCGAAGGGAGAGGCGAGAACGGGTCAGTAGCCGTGGGTGTTGGGGTGTGGACACGAGTCCCTGGCGATGGGGTGGCCCCAGGCGCAGATCGAGTTGCGGCCGGAGTGGTAGTCGGCTGTGGGGCGGTGGTGCGCGACGGAGTCGCCGGCGCTGTGCCGGCGCCGGGGGACGCGACAGGGAGGCTGATGGCACCCGCCGGTGTTGCGCTGGTGCTGGGGAACGCAAGAAGGGGGCTGGTGGCGCCCAGTGGCGCGAACGTCGCCCGCAGCAGGGGGTTGGGAGAGACGATGCGCTCTGCCTGGAGGTGCCAGGTGGTGCTGGCGACAGCCGCATTTCCGCAGCCGACTGGTCCCTCCCATCGTTGCCAGCGCCCCTCCACCGTAATGGTCAATCCTTCCACGGCCAATGCCTGGAGGACCTTCTCCAGGCCGGCCGCAGGAACTAGCACCCCGCTCTCTGTCAGCGCCCAGGTAGCTGGAGAAAGATGGAGAGCAGCGCCGCAGGACGGTACGGGCAGAGAGCTGTACTGCCCGCTTATTTGCACTCGCTGGCCCTCAAACGCGCCAGGGTCAGATGCAAGATCCGGAAGCTGGACCACCGCCGGAGCGCTAGCCGCCGTGGCTGAGCCGCCGGGAGCAAGTGCGCCGCCTCCGTCACCGCAACCTCGCAGCACCGCGGCCGTGATCAGCGCGGTCAGGATCAGGGTTCTGGTGGCTGTTCTCACTGGTGTATCTCGCGTTCGATCAGACCTGGGTGATAACCGAGGCTATTGGAGAGAGGGCTGAGCAGCGCGGGAGGCGTGGACACGTGCTAGGCCGGCGGCATGGTCTCTATTTCGGTCAGTCCGCAGTCAGCTCCTGCACCTTGAGCTGGGCATCCTCCAGCAGGCTGTGGCAGTGGGTCAGCAATTCCTGCCCGCTCCCAAAGAGTCCGATTGCCTCTCGTAGCGGCAGTTCCTCCGCCTCAAGGCGCTGCACGACAGCCTCCAGTTCATTCAATGCGGCTTCAAAGCTCAGTTCCGCTACTTTGCTCATCCTGCACTCCATGCACGATCATTGACGCCGTGTACTACATGCCCGCCGCGCTGACGAGGCGGGATTGTAGGGTGATCCCTATGCTGCAACATCGGCCTGGAACTCGCCCCCCTGAACCCGCACGTCCAGCCGGTCGCCAGTTGACACCTGCGCCGGATCCATCACCACCTCCCCTGAATCCGATCGACGCACGATGGCATAACCCCGCGCCAGAGTCGCCAGCGGGCTGACCGCCCCCAGCGCCCGCTCCAAGCTGACGAGGTGCTGGCGGTAGGTTCTCAGCAGACCCGCCATGGCCCGGTCGCCACGGGCCTGGAGTTCGTCCAGCCGCTGGGCCAGACTTAGCAGTCGAGAGTGGGGCGACATCGACCGTAGCGCCTGACCCGCAGCCTCCAGCCGCAAGCGAGTGGTCTCCAGCCGGCCGGCTGCTTGATCCACCAGCCGCCGTCTCAAGCCGTCCAGTCCTGCGAGCAGTTCCTGAGAGTCGGGCGTCGCCAGCTCGGCCGCGGCCGATGGCGTGGGAGCGCGCAGGTCGGCCGCAAAGTCGGCAAGGGAAAAGTCGGTCTCGTGCCCCACACCCGAAATGACGGGATGGCGACAGCCCGCCACCGCCCGGACCACCCGTTCGTCGTTGAATGCCCAGAGGTCTTCCAGCGAACCTCCACCCCGGGCCAGGATGATGAGGTCAACGTCGTCCCGCTCGTCCAGGATAGCCAGGGCGCACACTATCTGCGAGGGAGCCTCTGGCCCCTGCACCAGAGTGGGAGCCAGCAGCACATCCGCCAGCGGGTAGCGGCGCTCAAGTACGCTCTTGATGTCACGCCACGCCGCGGCGTCGGCCGAGGTAGCGACGCCGATTCGCTGCGGGAAGGCAGGCAACGGGCGCTTGCGCGCCGGGTCAAAGAGGCCCTCCGCCTCCAGCCGGGCCTTGAGTTCCTCAAACTGCTGGTGCAGATCTCCCCGGCCGGCCGGCTCGAGAAAGTCGGCGTAGAGCTGGTACACGCCGCCTGCTTCATAGACCGAGACCCGGCCGTGAGCCCGAACCGCGTCGCCTTGTTGTGGGTCGAAACCCAGCAGCGCCACGCTATTGCGCCACATCACACACTTTAGTTGGGCTTCCGCGTCTTTCAGGGTAAAGTACAGGTGACCGGAACGGGCCCGGGTCACGTTGGAGATCTCGCCTTCGACCCACAAATCCTGCAGCTCAAAGTCGAGATCGAGCAGCTCGCGGATGCGGCGGGTGAGGCTGGAGACTGACCAGATGTTCTCCACGGGCCGAATAATAGCCCACTGCCGGGGCTCTGTCAACCTGGCGTCGAGAAAGAGATGGAACGCCGTTCGTGGTGTGCCTCCTATCGCGCAGAGGGCGAATTCGACTTGTTTTTTGGGCCGGGATTATGTATAATCTGTACTGACGATGCGTCTCTGCCCCCGCCAACCTGCCTTTCCACATCCCGGCGCAAAGAGCCCTTTCGCGACGCCAGTGCAACAAAGCGGCCGGCGCGCGAACCAGCGACTGCAGAGGTGGGGCGGACCAAGTGGCCCGTCAGGGATGGTCTCAGAATCGCCCCGGGTGCCGGTGCATGCCGACGGGTCCGAGAGGGACCCCTCTGCTACCAGACAGGGCTGATGGCCGACTAGAACTCGTCTCGGCAAGGAGATCACATGCAAAAGTGGGAGTACCTTTTCATCTCGGTCGATGTGGCACGGAACGCGCGCCGGCCGCGACGCGTGAACGGCCAGCAGTTGGGCGATTGGAGAAGGGGACCGCCCATCGCCGAGTACGCCAATCAGCTGGGCGAAGAGGGGTGGGAACTGGTTGGCTCCAGCGTTGCGGGGTTCGAGTTGGTGTTCAAACGGCTCAAGTCGGGGCGCTGAAGGCCCGCTCAGCGCGGCGGTGGAGTGGCTACGTCCCCTGCCGGCCAGTTCTGGGCATAGCAAGGACCTACGGTCAATGGGCACTCTTGGAAACATCATTTGGCTCATATTCGGCGGCTTTCTCACCGGGCTGGGCTATATCATCGGGGGTGTCGGGATGTGCTTTACGATTGTGGGCATCCCCTTTGGGCTCCAGTCGATGAAACTAGGCATCGCGACGCTGACTCCGTTTGGCAGGCAGATCGTCGAGACGGAGAAGGCCGGAACTCCCCTCTACCTGATCTTCAACATTATCTGGCTGGTGCTCTTTGGCTGGGAGATTGCCGTCGGGCACCTGGTCTCAGCCCTGGTGCTGGGCATCACCATTGTGGGAATACCTTTCGCGGAGCAGCACCTGAAGCTCCTACCGCTGGCTCTCTTCCCTTTCGGCCGTACGCTGAGATAGCCAGCGTCGGGGGCCATCCTCCCGGCGGTCCAACCCCGGAGCCCCTGCCTGGTTCTCGCTTCAGCGACAGACTCGCTAGCTTGGTGCGCGCAACCGGTAACTAGATGCTCCCATCCGGCGCAGGGCGAGTGGCTGCGGGCAGGGCGGGCGGGAGCCGAGGCGGCGCCGTCAGGAACACGGAACGGGACAACGTGGCGGGAGAGGAGACTGGGAAAGCGGGCGGCGGCCGGCCAGACCCGATGGCGGTTGTAGCCGGCATTAGTGTTGTGCTCACCGTAGCCATTCTGCTCGCCGTCTACGGCCTCAGCCGCAAGCCTCCAGGCGCCCCGATCGAAATACTCCCGCCGCCTTCAACCCCCACCCGGGGACCCACTCCCACTCCGGTTCCCTGGTTCGTGTACGTGACTGGGGCAGTCGAACGGCCGGGCGTGGTGCAGGTGCAGCCGGGAGCTCGGGTGCAGGACGCCATCAGGGCGGCCGGCGGGTCTGCGGCCGACGCTGACCTGTACAGAGTCAACCTGGCAGCGCCCCTCTATGACGGCCAGCACCTGCGTGTTCCGGTCGAGGGTGAGGAGCTCAGCCCCGACACTCCACCGGGCGGCGGCACGATCCCACGGCTCATCAACATCAACAGCGCCACGATCGAGGAACTAACTGCTCTGCCTGGTGTCGGCGAAGCTACTGCGACGGCGATCGTGGCCTACCGTCAGCAGCATGGCCTTTTCAGGCGAGTTGAGGAGATCATGAACGTCCCCGGAATCGGCCCTTCCAAGTTCGAGGAGTTCCGGGAGATGATTACAGTGGGCCCGTAGGGCGCCTGCGCCAGTCGGTCCTGCCCCCACCACGATGGGAGGCCACCGAGGGACACTCGTGCGCTGCTAGCGGTGGCCTGGGCAGGACGCTGACCAGGGCCTCCGTTGCGGCGAACGCCTGTGACCAGTAGACTGCCCTCGGCAGGCGGCCGTGACCCTCATCCTCGTTCCCCCACCTCTGGTCACAGGGGCTGAACGACCGTTATGGTCTCCGGCTGTACATCCCCCCCTCTCTCCGCCTCCAGCACCATTCGCAGCGCGGTGATTGCCGTCTGCAGCATGGTTTCATCCGGCTCCCGCGTCGTGAGCCGCTGCAGCCAGAGATTGGGTTTGGTGACCAGACGCACCAGTGCGATGTGCTGGTGTTTGCCGCTGTATCTGATGAACTCGTAGGCCAGGCCCGCTACCAGGGGAATGAGGGCGATGCGGGAAGCGAGCCGGACCAACAGGGACGGCCGGCCCACCAGAGAGAAGATCAGAATCGAAATGACCACCACTGTCAGCAGGAACCCAGTGCCGCACCGGGGATGATACATGGTGTAGCCGGACACAACGTCTGGTTCGAGTTCTGCCCCTCCCTCGTAGGCCATGATGGTCTTGTGTTCCGCCCCGTGGTATGCAAAAACTCGAGCAATGTCGGGGATGAACCCAATCGCCCAGATGTACCCGATCAGCAACAGCAGGCGGATAGTCCCCTCGACCAGGTTGCCCAGCAGGGGGGACTCGATGCCCAGCCACTGCTCGATCAAGTCGGCCGTAAAGGCGGGCAATAGGAAGAAAAGACCAACCCCAAGGCCGAGCGACAAGGCCACGGTTCCCCAGGCCAGCGGCCCCTCAAAGGCGGGGGTCTCCCCTCCGTCCAAATCGGCAGCTCGAGATTCACCCGAGCCCTTTTCGCCGTGGAGCGCTTCCGCTTCCAGAGCTACGTTGCTCGAGAAGAGAAGGCTGCGCATTCCCAGGCCTAGTGCGTCCCACAGGAGGACCAGGCCACGCAAGAAGGGCGTTCGGCTCAGCCAGCCGTCATACAGGAACTTGCTCAGCGGTTCGCGACGGACCACAAGGTGCCCGTCGGGGTGGCGCACCGCGACCGACATCGCTTTCGAACCGCGCATCATCACCCCCTCTAGCACCGCTTGCCCGCCGTAGTTGAATGCTCTCTTGCCCATTGACCGGGATTGTAGCTGTCCGGGGGATGCGCGTCAAGGATTCGATGTGCGGTGTCGAGGGAATGCCGGACCTCGGATCTGGGCGCACCACTCCTCCGCTACGTGCCGCCTGCCGAACCAGCGCCTGACGCCCGCAGCGGCGCAAAGCTGTCCAGTATCTGCCAGAGAGTCTCGTCGGAGTGCCAGAAGCTCGTCTCTTCGGCCGAGGCCGAGACGGCATAGAGCCCCCAGTCGGTCTTGACTACGTATGTCAGCGCATGGACGACCAGGCCTGTGCCATTCGCCGGGTAGGCTAACTCGGCCACCAGCACCCGCTGGCTCGACATCTGTCTGCTAATGTAGACGCTGACAGCGCCGCTTACCGGCGCAGCGCCGGCCGACCAGCCTTCCGCCTGGAGCACGCTCAGGCTGGTGTCCGCAAGGTTTGGGTGATGGTCTACCGACACCATGAACGGGCGCGCTGTGCCGGCGGCGGGACTCTCGGCCACCAGGCTCACCCGATCGACTGCGCGCCGTGGCTCCGTGGTCGCGAACCTGCTGGGAACAGGAGAGGCGGCTTCGGCCACCAGTCTTTCCCACCCTGGGCTAGCTGGCGTGTGCAGCTCCCAGGACTCGGGCAGCCAGATACGGTACTTCTCTCCCGGCGGAGTGAACTCGCGCCAACCAGCGGGCGGAGTGGCAGCCGGCGGGGCAGGGGGCTCGTCATCGACGACGCGAGCGCCAATTGCCATCCAGTTCAGCAGCAGAGCGCCCACCACCATCAGCGCCAGTACCAGCAGCGCATAACGCCCGGCCGCCACTAGATTCATCGCTGGCTGATCTGCCGAGCTCGCTGCTGTCTCGCGTCCGGCAACCGGCGCTCTGCAATGGAAGCACTGCGAATCACTATCCAGCAGCGGGCGGCCGCAGGCCTCACACCTCTTCTTCATCCCGAGTCCCCCTTTGGACTGGCCCGTTTCGCGGCCTGATCTGTCCGCCCTTCACTTCCATGCGAGTTGCCTGGGCGAGGAACTCCCCTGTGAACATGGTGGGGTCCGAAGCTGTGAGAATCGCCTGTTCGGCCGCAACGACACTAGAGAGCAGGTAGGCTCGGCGGGTCTGGTCCAGCTCGGCCAGCACTTCGTCCAGCAGCAGGACCGGCCGCTCGCCCGTCTGGCCTTCCATCCAGGCGACCTCTGCCAGCTTGAGCGCCAACAGCGCGGTGCGCTGCTGGCCCCGGCTACCATAGTCCGCCAGGTCGCGGCCGTTGACCAGCAGCCGGAGGTCGTCTCGATGAGGTCCGATCAGCGTCGCGCCCCGTTGGGTTTCGACCTGCCGGCTACCGTCCAGGGCGCGCCGCAAGCTGGCGGCGAGCTGGTTCTCCGGTTGTTCCAGGAGCCAGCCGACGGTGTCGGCTGTTGCAGCCGGTGGTAGTGAAGATGGCGCCTGGTCTGCATTGGGCCAGAGCCGGGGCCGGTACGCTAGACGCAATGACTCGGTACCCCCTGTTAGGTCGTCAAAGTGAATCCGGCCCGCCCGCTGTTCCAGGTCTGCGATCAGCGCGGCCCGACGGAGCACCAGGGAGGCGCCTAGTTCGGCCAGCTTCTCGTCCCAGGGTGAGAGTTCCGCCGGCCGGGCGCGTCCTTCTTGCAGGGACCGTAACAGGGCGTTTCGCTGGGCGAGCACCTTGTTGTACTGCGACAAAGTGCGGCAGTATCGTGTATCAACCTGGCACAATGTGATATCTAGGTATCGGCGGCGCTCGGCCGGAGGCGCCGACACCAGCCCGACATCCTGTGGCAAGAAGAGGACCACGTTGAGGTTGCCCAGCAGGTCCACCAGGCGAACCTTCACCCCGTTTACCAGCACCTGGCGGCGGAACTCTGAGCCGGCCCGGCCGGTCTGATCGCGAATCAGACGGATCTCCAGGTGCCGCTGGCCTGTTTCCCCGGCCAATCGCACTTGCGCAGTCAGGCGTCCTACCGCTACGGGGTCCTCTGATCCGTTGGCATACCAGTTGAGCAGCTGCCGGTCAGCCCGGGCGTGGGGCGACTTTGTGGTCGCCAGGTAGTAGATAGCTTCTAGTAGAGTCGTCTTGCCCTGGGCGTTTGCGCCGAACAGTAGAGTCGGGCCCTTTGGTAACGCCAGGTCAAGCCGCGTGTAGTTTCGAAAGTTGGTCAGCGTGAGCTGCGCAAGATGCATGGCTGCTGCGGCGCGAGACAGGAGAACGCAGATCGCGCCACGCCTCATCTGGAGAAACGAGGTCCTTCGGGTCTCGACCTCACTGAGACGGGCATGGACTCCTATGTGTCAGGCCGCGTCGGATTATAGCATCTGCGACTGGGGAGCGCCAAGCGGTTGCGCACTGGGTGGTTCTCTGCTATGCTTCCTTCCTGCCGGTTCCCCGCTCATGGAGAAAGTGTGCAATGAGGGAAAAGTTGGCAACCATCGCAAGATCCATCATGTTGTGGCTGCTGGTCGTCGTCCTGCCGCTGGCTGTCGGCAGCTGCGTGGCCTACGTCTTGGTGCCTGCACCCAAGGTAGGGATCATTCGATTGTGGACCGACATCAACTACTGGACGGCGCAAGAGGTGCTCGAGCAGCTTGCTTACGCGCGGGAAGATGACACCATCAAGGCAGTGGTGATCGTGCTTGACAGCCCGGGCGGGGAGGTTTCATCGACGGAGGATCTGTATTACAGTGTGCTCCATACCCGCGAGGAAATGCCCGTGGTGGCTACGGTAGACTATTTGGCCGCCAGCGGCGCTTACTTTGTGGCGGCGGCGGCCGACGAGATCTACGCCAAGCCGAGCTCGTTGGTGGGCAACATCGGCGTGATAGGGTTCGCCTGGCCAGTTCCTTACCTGGAGGAGGAGATCATCACCACGGGTCCCTATAAGGCCTTCGGCGGCACGCAGGCGGGGCGGGTGCGGCAAATGGAGATCGCCAAAGACAGTTTTCTGGCCGCAGTGGAAGCGGGTCGTGGAGACCGGCTGGAAGCCTCGCTGGATTATCTCTCGCGGGGTGAGGTCTTCTCTGGCATTCAGGCACTGAATCTGGGGATGATAGATGGTCTCATCTCCACGGACGAGGCGCTTGCTCGAGCGGCTGAGCTATCGAAGCTTCGGAGCTACGAGACAGTCGACCTGTGGACGTTGACCTACCCGGACCGGGAACCCTACGCCGCGTATTCGGGCGCTGACGGGGGGCAGAACTGGACAGCGGTTGACGACCTGGAGCCTGGGCTGTATTTCCGCTACGTGGAATTGCCAAGGTAGGGATTGTCGATGGAGCGGCCGACGAAGATGCGCAAGACCCTGCTGCTAGTTGTGTTGTTTCTCGTAATGCTGGCGCTCCCCACCGCCTTGCGGTACGTCTCGTACTATGGCGGTGCCATCGGCCAGCGGGATGTGGCCCGGCCGGACCTGGAGTCTCTTGAGGTACCCACCCCGCCCGCCTCACACTATGGTGACGAGACCATTCGCCCCGGGGACGGTGTCGTGGTGGTAGACATGGCTCACAGTAATCGGCTGGAGATGCCGGAGCTGAACGTGCTGGCCGGCCGGCTCGCGGCCCGCGGGCACCGCCTGACCGCCTGGTCAGATGGCAGCCTGGACGATGCCCTGCTGGAGGCGAGCGCCTTCTTGGTCGCTGTCCCTCAGGAGGTGTTCGAGGAAGAGGAAGTGGCAGCCGTGGAAGCGTTCGTCGAGAGCGGCGGCCGGCTGCTCCTTGTAGGTGACCCGACCCGCTTCAGCTACCTCACCGACGAGTATGACTGGGTCGTTGGGATCGACTCGGATGCTAGCTACCTCAACGAACTCGGCGCCTCGTTTGGGATCACGTTTGTGGACGACTATCTCTACAACGTGAGCGACAATGAGGGTAGTTTCCGCAACATCAAGTTGAGCGACTGGAGCGATAGCGAGTTGACCACCGGGCTGAAGAGCGTGGTGTTCTTTGCTTCCCATTCGTTGGCCGTGGCCGACGAGGCGGCCATCATCCGGGCCGATGATGACACCTGGTCCTCCGCTACCGACCGGGCAGGAAACTTGGTGGTAGCCGCGCAGGCGGCCGGCGGCCGGGTGCTGGCTCTGGGCGATCTGACCTTCATGACCGAGCCCTACCATACGGTGCGCAACAACAGCCAGCTGATTGCCCACGTGGCCGATTTCCTGGCCGGTGCTGAGCGCAGCTACACGCTGGTTGACTTCCCCCACTTTCTCGCTGACCGGGTGGTTCTCGTGTTTACCAACGACCCCGAGTTGGGACCCGGCCAGCTTCAACTGGTCGATCAGCTTCAGGAGAGGCTGGACGAGAGCGATCGCACTCTGGTTCTGGCGGACACAGCCGACCCGGGTTCGGATACCATATTCGCTGGACTCTACAGCCAAGCTGACCCCATAACCGATACCTTGGCTGGGTTTGGGGTCACTCTGGTCTACACGCCAGCATTGGAGATGGAAGAAGCGGAAGACGAGGAAGCGCCTGCGGACCCTGAAGCGACTGGTGAGGGCGAGGAGACCGCAGAAGAGGGTCCGGAGACTCCGGAGGGCTTGGTAGCGGTTGACGGCCTGGGCAGCTATGACATGTCCGGCACCGCCCTGATCGCCCACCGTTCAGCAGGGAAACGCCAGCTGCTGGCAGTGCTGGCTGCCAGCCAGGAGGGGCTAGCCAGTGCTCTCGGCCGGCTGTCAGAGGGCGATCTGGACGACTGTGTCCTGGCTGACATGGTCACGCTGTGCCCGACCTGGATTCCCTCTGAAGAGCTGCAGGCCAGTTGGGAGCCGGCTGAGGCTGAGGAACCAGAAGAAGAGGAGGAGGAAGGGGAGACCGGGGAGCTGCCAGAAGGCGTCCAGGGAGAACTGGCCGACGGTGACACGGTCATCGGAGATCTGGGCGAGAATGAGGAGCACCTCTGGATGTTCTTTGCCGAGGCCGGGGATGTGGTGACTGTGTGGGCCGAAATGGACTCGCCCGACGCGGACCTGGTGCTGGAGCTGGAGGACCCCGAGGGCGAGCTCCTGGCTTTGGCTGATGAGGGCGTGAGTGGGGAGGCTGAGGAGATCAGCGACCTGGAGCTGACGGCGACCGGGGACTATATCATTCGAGTGAGCGAGTACGCGGGTCTGGGGGGAAGTTACACTCTGTCGTTTGAGTTGGCTGCGGGTCAGGCCGGTGGCGAGACGGCCGGCGACACCATAGAGCTTGGCGAGGCGGTGGAGGGAACCCTGGGGCCCGACGAGCAGGCGGAGTGGGCCTTTTCCGCTGCGGCCGACCAGGCGGTTGTCATCATCTTGGAGCCGGACGAGAACGGCGATGTGGCCCTTGAACTGCAGGACGCCGACGGCCGGACCCTGGAAGTCTCCGATTCTGGCTACAGCGGCGAGGAGGAGCGGATAGAGGGGCGCCTGCCGGCCGCCGGCAGCTACCGGATACTGATCTCTGAGTACTTTGGCGAGGAGGTATCCTATTCGCTGACCCTTGAAGAGGGAGAAGGCGGACCGATCCTGGGCGGCCAGGGCGTGTTGGTGGTGTCGGCTGACACTGGCACTGCGTCGCAGGACGGCCGGACCAGCGCCGACGTCTATATGGAGGTCCTTTCGCCCAACTATGATGTGACGCTCTGGAGCGTGGCCGACGACGGAGAGATTGAGTTTGAGGAGATGCAGGGGTATCAGCTGGTCATCTGGACCTCCGGCGACTTTCAGGAGGGCGAGAACCTGCCGCTCTGGGCGTACCTCTTGGGGGGCGGCCGCTTGCTGCTCAGCGGCGCGTACCCCGCCATATCAGAGGGTGAAGAGACGGCCGCGCTGAGGGACCTGGAGGTGAGCGGCAGCACGTCGGTCCTGACCGATGGTTTCGCGGCCGGCGAGATAATCGAGCTTTCGGGCGAGATAGATGCCGTGGTCATTGGTTACGAAGAAGATGAGGAGACCGTCGCTGTCTTCTTGCGGGGACCGGCGAGCGACGAGGCCGGAGACGTGATCGCGGCCGGCGTGGATGCCGGCGATTCCACGGGCATAAAGTACCTGCTCGTTGGGCTCCCTCTCTACATGCTGCCCGAGGCGAACCAGGCACAGATCATTGAGAACGCGATGGAGTGGTTCCAGGTGGTTCCCTCCTCGTGACCTGGCGCTCCTGCTGCGGCCGCCGCACGGGCAGATATGGCAGTGCTGTCTCCCAGCGGCGTCCATTGCAGGTCTTGTGTCGCGAGGACCGCTGAGGACCGGCGAGATCGGGCAGCCGGCAGGTCTCCGACGGTAGCAACCCTGGTGTCGAGCCGATGAGTGTCCGGCAGGTTCGCTTTGTCTTCAAGCTGCGCAGGAACACGGTGCTGGA
>JAUVHW010000120.1 GCA_030593075.1 Ardenticatenales bacterium | reverse complement strand
CATGACCAGACGCTCTGCTCCCACTTGCTCCTTCAGCTCGACTGCCTCAACGCAGGTGATGTGGTCTTCGTGCGGTGGCGAAAAACGAGGGGTATTGACGACAAGCAGATCGGCCTTGTGCAACAAGCTGAGGGCATAGTTACTGAACCGGCTGCTAGAATCCGAGGTGTACACAATCTTGCGCCCCTGGTTATGGATCGTCAGGCCATAGCAGGGAACAGGGTGGGAAACGGCAAAGGGGGTGAAGAAAAAGCCGTCGAAACGGACAGCCATGCCAGGGTGGATAGCGCAGTGGAAGGCGACTTCCGGCAACTTGTCGCCCCATGCTTCGCGCCGCAGGCTCTCATGCATCTTGGCCTCGGCAAAAAGGTCCAGGGCTGCTCTCCAGTAAAGGAACTCCTCAATCCCCCCGCTATGGTCGTGATGTTGATGGGTCAAGAAGATGCCGTCAATCCGGCGCACATTGTGTCGCGTGAGCAGCCATCTGATGTCTGGAGGAGTGTCAATCAGTAACCGGTAGCCGGGCAGAGAGAAGAGGATGGCGTTTCGGCCCCGCATCAGCCTCCCACGCTCGGCCCTGGCGCGACTGCAATGGGCGCAGTGACAGTTGATGGCCGGGATGCCCTCGGCCGAACCGGAACCCAGGAACTTGATCCTCACGCGGGTACCTCTACGTCCATGCCGTCGTAGGCGACAGAGACCCCATCGAATTGACGGGCGTACGCAGCCAACTCGTCGTGGGGCTTGTTCTCGTGGTTGATGTATGTCAGGATCAACTGTCTGGCCTTCACCTCTTCCTTGAGTTCAATCGCCTGAGGGACACTGATGTGGTTTGCAGAGACTGGCTCAAAGGTGGGGACGTTGACAATCAGCAGGTCGCACTCCCACATGACTCGCCGGGCGTAGTTGGTCAGGCGGGCTGGGGTGTCAGAGGTGTAGACGACGCGGGTGTCGTTCTCTTTCACCGAAATGCCGAAAATGGGCCGGTGGCGGCGAGCGGCGAAGGGAACGATCGAGAAGCCGCCGACGTAGAGCGAAGCGGCCGGATAGTAGGGAATGTGGAACATCACAGTATCGAGCAACTCGGTCCAGTGTTCCCGCTTGATGATTTCAAAGAGAGCCTCTTCGGCCAGAAAGTCCACTCCCCCGGCCCAGAACTCGAACTCCTTGAGGCCTCCCACATGGTCATACCGCGCGCGGGTGGCCAGAATCCCGTCCACCCGGTCGATCCCGTATCTGTTGATCAGGCTGCGGATATCCGGGGGACAGTCCACCAGCAACTCGTAGCCGGGCAAGGAGAACAAGAGGGCGCTTCGTTCGCGCAACAGTCTCCCGCCTTCCTCACGAGCACGGGTACAATGGTGGCAATCACAATTGATAGCCGGGATGCCCTCGGCCGCGCCGCTACCCAGAAACTTGATCCGCATGGCTACACCTCCATCGCCAGGCCGTCGTAGGCCACGGTGATTCCGTAAGGAGCAACTTGCTCCACCAGCTCCGCGTGCAGGAGATTGTCGTGGTTAATGTGGGTAATGACCGCCCGTTGGACAGACCAATCCTGTACCAGGGAAATGACATCGAGAACGCTGAGGTGATGGGGATGGGTGTCAAGAGTGGGAGTGTGGAAAATCACCAGGTCCGCTTCCTGTGCCAGGTAGCGGTGGAGGCCGGCCAGCTCGAAGCCAGAGTCGCTGAAATGAACGATGCGCACTCCCCCGGCCTCAAAGGCAAGGCCGTAGCAGGGGACGTGGTGAACGACCTTGAAAGGCATTACCGTCAAATCGCCGAAGTAAACCCGGACGTGGGGGAAGCAGCCGGCCAGGAGAGCCCGTTCCTCCAGGCGGGGGGTAAGCCGCAGGCTGGCCAGCACGTCGTACCCGGCAAAGATGGGCAGCACCTGGTTCCAGTACTCAAACTCGGTCAGCCCGCCAATGTGGTCAAAGTGCTCGTGGCTCAGGAAAACCGCGGAAAGGTCAAAGATCTCGGCCCGGTTCAGCAGCGTGCTGATCTCTGGGGGCGTGTCGAGCAAGATCCGGTGCCCGGCTGCCTCAATCAGCACCGACGCTCTTCTCCGAGCGTTGGCGCCTCCCTCATCTCTGGCTGTCCGGCACCGCTGGCAGGCGCAGCCCATGCTGGGAATGCCTTCTGCCGCTCCTGTACCCAAGAACTGGACCTTCAACGGACTACCTCCTAGCCACCCTCCGATACCGTTCCGAACAAGAGGTCGGCCTGAGACCAAGGAGGGTCAAGTGGCCGGCCGCTGAGAACGCGGCATAGGCTGCCATACAAATGACCGATCGAGCCGCAGGCGAGTTGCCGACCATAGATGATGCCTGCCTTGCGTTTCTCAGGGCCGACGGCCATCAGGCTGGTGCCGACTTCATCGCAAGAAGGGCCGCCGTGTGTGCAGACAACCCATGGCTTATCCCAGAAGAAGCCATACTTGTCAACTACGATCATGACGTCCCCACAGCAGGGAGCCTGCATGAGCTCCAGCCACTGCAACGGGTAGGGGAAAGGCTTGTCATGCGTTCTCTCCAGCATCTCCTGAGCTGAGACCGCGCGACCCTCCAGGTCGTCCAGTCCCAAAGGGTCCTTGCCCGCCACCAGCCGGTACAGGAACCCTCCATCCACTGCAGAGAGGGTCGCCTCACCGTCCGCCGACAAGATAGCAATCCCACCCTCCTCTCGATTGCAGACGACAAAAACCGTCTCAGGTACATCAGCGATGGCCGCCAGAATATCCTGCCCGTGGTAGTCCCTCAACTGCCGATAGGTAGTCGCGTGCCAGCCGCACCTGTCGTCGGGGCTACCAAGGTACAGATACAACGAGCCCCGGCCATTGGAGACGAGGGCCGCGTTCCTATTCCTCCCGGCAAAAACCAGTCCCCGGATGCCGGCAAGAAACTCCTGGGGCTCAATGTGACCCTGGATGGGCCGGGAGCCGTGGTCGGAGAACATGATGAGCGTGAAGCGATTCCCCCGCGCAGCCAGTCCATCAACCAGAGTTGGGAACTCGTCATCCAGCTTCTTCAGGAACGCCGTCTGCCCGGTCGCACCTTGGTCGTGCACGACACTGTCGCCGGAGATATTCAGGAGGTACAGATCTGCCTGGTAGTTCTGCACGGCCTGCAATAGAGCCTGGATTCTCACGGGGATGATGTCAAGCGAGGCTGTCTGCTCGAGCCGTATGGCCTCCTCGCTCTCCAACGAGATCACCCGGCGAGCGCCTACTTGCCCCAGCTTGCAGCCAATCTGGCACCAGGCGAAGCCCAGGTTGGGGATCAGCCGCTTGGCCAGCGCCGGCTTTACGAAGTCGGCCAATCTTGGTGCTCCCTCGATCGGGGTGACCGACCTGGTTTCCCTGTCGAAATCGGCCTGTTTCAGGCTCAGGTATTGCCGCGTGTCCCGATCGAACGTCACCTCCCCCAGCACCGGCAGCCGGTCAAGGCCGCAGCCCGCCTTGATCACCACCTCGGCCGACTCGGTGACCGAGGGGACAGCGCCGATCAGGTGCCGAACCGCAGTGCCGCCAGCAAAGGCGGCGGCAATGTTCGCCAACCCCAGCTCGCTAACTAGGGGATAGAAGACGCCCAGGTTGTCGAGCCATAGGAGGACGACCAGCGGTCCCTCTTTCATGGACTCCTCCACGCACCTTTCGGCCAATCTGGCGCTGGGGCGAACACTCCGCCCATACTGCTCGCGCACGGCCACCAGCGAACCAGTTTGCCGGTCGGCAATCCCGGTTTGGCGCTGGCAGGGTCAAGCCGTTTGTTGGTCTCCACTTAACCTCAGCAGCCCCAAATCCGCCAGGTAGGGATTGTGAACGTATTCCAAACAGAAATCGCCGTCAAAGGTCGCATGATACACCAGCGCCCGTGCCGGGTCCAGGAAAAAGTCACCCCGCCCTACCCCGTCGCCAGTCTCCTGATTGTAGCCCCAGGGGGTGTTGGCCTTGTCGGCGCCATAGTCGTCGCCATCGAAGGCGGCCGGCAGGATTCGCCCCCGGTAGTCAAACAGCCGGTCGAAGGCCTTCCCGGGCCCGACCTCAGACCGATGTTCCCAGAGCGTGTCGTAGATGGGCATCAGCCGATATGAGACATCCCTATCGTCTATACCTTCGGGCACCTCAGCCGTATCACCCGGGCGGTAGACAACCTGGGACGGCCTCAACCGGAGTCTCTGCCCGTAAATTCCATGCCCGTACGTCTCGACCCAGACCACCGGGTGTCCCTCCTCGACCGTGACCCGCCCTCGGATGCGCAGCGCACCCCGCTTCACCGCGCTGTCAAAGGTATAGAGGTAGATGTGACCATGCGCCAGCGTTTCCAGCGCCACCGGCCGGCCAAAGGGGGTGCCATCTCTGGCAACAACCACCTGGACCGACTCCAGATCGTTCTCGTGACAGCCATCGCTCTCTTCACAGAGATCATCCGTATAGTCCCAGGCGTGGAAAAGCGAGTAAAAGAGAAACCAGTGCGTCTTTGTTTCGATGACCGAATAGTAGACGTGAGCCGAGAGGTCTCCCGCTAGTTGATTCTGCCAGTTGTTGTTGCCGATCCAGTCACCGTCAAAGTCAATCGCCGTGATATAGTCCTGGTCCGTGGCCGCCCCCTGATGCACCACCGGTGCGTAGTGTCGGGCTAATTCCTGGTGGGAGGCAGGTGGACCAGGCGGCATCGTGGTTGGGGCCGGCGAGGCGGAGCAACTCAACATCAGGGCCGTGACGCCAGCCAGACCCAGAGCTGCCAAGAAACCTGGCCGTCCAGTTGACAACGAGTTCATTTGTCGTCGTCTCTCCTGCGCCAGACCAGCCCCAGGGCGCACACGAGGATCAGCGCACAGAACAGATAGACCCATCTAATGTCCACAACCGACAGCAGGGGAAACACCAGGAATGGCCCCGCCATGCTGCCCACGTCCCCGGCCGTAGCATAGGCGCCCATCACCACCCCCTGCCGGCCGCTCGGCGCCATGTCACCCACCCAGGCCGCCAGCGCTGCCATCGCGGCCCCTGTGCTGATGGCCCCCAGAGCGACGCCCAGCACAACCAGCTCAACGGAGGTCGCAAGTGAAAGCAGGCTGAAACCCGCAGCTCCACCTAACAGACTTGCGCCGATCACCGGCCGGCGCCCTATGTAGACGTCGGACACGAGACCGGCCAGCGGGCCAGCAGCACTAGCCAGCAGCGAACGGAGACCCAGTAGGGCGCCGCCGGCCGACGCTACTCCCAGCATCAGGCTGCCGATGACAACTCGCTCGCCAAATCGCTGCTGCAGCAGCAAGCTGATAGTCGAGAGGAGCACTCCTCTGCTCGCAAACTGGACAACCAGAGCCAGCCCCGAGGCCGCCAGCAAGGCACGATTGGCGCGCAGCAATGTCCTGGCTCGCCGCCACGTTTCACTCGGGTTGCGACCCAAGTCCGAGGCCCCTCGCGGCTCACTCAATGGACCACCGACCACGAAAGGGGCCGTCTCCGGCACCGCCACGGCGGCCACAACCAGCCCGGCAGCTGTCAGGCCGGCACAGGCGAGCATCGTCGGCCGAAAACCGATGTGATCCACCATGAGCCCACCTGCCAATGGGCCAATGGCTAGCCCCGCCAGCAACCAGCTGTTGTAGAGCCCGGTCAGCCGCCCCCGGTTAGAGTGGACGCTCACGTCCAGCACTATCGCCATACCGCCTACATTGATCAAGGTCCAGGCCACACCCCACATCAGCCGGCCGGCCAGGAAAGGCCAGAAACCCCGCACCAGCCCGTAGCTGGCGGTTGACAGGGCGCCCAGGAGCATGCCGAGGATGATCAGCCGCCTCCGCCCCCAGCGGTCGACCAACACACCGGCGAGGGGGTTGCCGGGAATGCGAATCAGCCGGTTCGCGCCCAACATGATCCCCACACCGGCTAGGCTCAGCCCAACCTCATCGAGCTGGGTGACCAGCACCGCGTAGAGGGTCTGATCGCCGAACAGGGAGAGGCAGATAGCCAACCCCAGCGGTACCAACACCCAGGCAGGGCCCAAGTATCGCTTCACGGACTCGGCGCCTTGACCACAACTGGGCCGTTCCGCCTGGCTGGTGCCGGCAGCTCCCACTTCTCGCAGGGGCCCTCCGCGTAATCTCTGGGGTCGAAGAGCAAGCAAAACAGGAACCAGCGTGTTTCCACATCGCGGACCGAATGGCGGAGCTGCGCCAGAACGTCGGCCGCCGACTCGTTCTGCCAATGTCCGTCGCCGCAATAGTCGCTCAGCGGAACGTGGCCATCGGCCGCTGCTGTCCCTCGATGATAGACCCACGGGCAGTGGCGCGCCGGTTTCTGGTGGGACACCGGCCGGCAAGGGGCAACCCAACTGTCCTCAGGTTCTGGCAATGTACGAGCAGTCACCGCCAACGGCCGCCAGAGTGGAAACAGGTAATGGCGGACTAGCCAAGTGGGGGATGGGGAAGCTGAGCGATGCATCGGCCTAGCTGCCGGCTTGCTGATTTGCCTGTCCGCCAGTTTGGCGCTCGGCAAAACCTCACTCTTCTCGCGGCCGGCACCGGGCCGGGCATTGATGCACAGGCCGCAGCGGTCTCGGTCTACGCTGGGGCTGCGCGTCAGCGGTGGAGGCTGCCGCAAACCGCACCATCGCGAGAAGGCTCTGCCGGATCGCGCCCCAATTCAGGCCCAGTTCTTATGGGCCGGCGCGCCTGCTGTCCTCAGCAGTGCGCCCGTATTGACAGTGCTCCCACAGATAACTGACCAGGTTGTCAAGTTTGCAGCTCAAGAGGATGGTGTACTTGTCGCCAGCCCCGGCATAGACGATCAGTTTGCCTTCTCGAACGAAAGCCCCTACCGGAAAAACGACGGCGGGCACGTCCACTGGGTACCGATCATCGCCATGCAACTCATAGGGCGCTGATGGAATGTAGATTGGGTCCTTGGTTCGGCAAAGCACCTTCCTTGGATCGTCTGGAGCCAAGAGGGCACCGCATATGGAATACCCCCGCTGAATCTTCTCTGTCAGTCCGTACGCTCTGCAGATGCTGGCCCCTATCTCACCAACAGCATGATAGATCAGCAGCCAACCCTTGTCGGTCCTGACCAGCTGAGGGCCTGGGCCGATTTTCTCCTTCTCGTGCGGGTACCGCTCGGCCTCCAAGAGCAGACACTGGCTCCGTCGCTCATAGATTTCCGCCCAGAGTTCTGCGTGCTGCGCAGGTTTGAGCAATTGATCCATGCCAGCTTCCATAAGGCCCAGGTGGATGTCAGGATGAAGACGCAGCAGTATGTAATGCTTGCCGCGCACGGGTTCCGGGAAGGGGACCGCGTTGCGCGAGTCGAAGGACTCGATCATGCCGTGATAGGTGAAATCCGCAAAATCGCCAGTCGAGTAGATGGCAATCCGGTCCGCATTTGAGCCTTTGAACGGAGGTTTGATCTTGCCGCACCCGATCAGCAGGTACCTACGGCCGTGTTTGATAATTCGAACATCCTCTATCCCGTACGCAAAGTCCTGATGGTCAGTGCCGTCGGCCCGGATTGCCACGCCCTGTAATCTGGTGAAATGGACGCCGTCCTCGCTGGTCAACGGCCAGACCTCAGAGATGTAGTTCTCTAAACAGGTACGCTCCACACCGAGCCTGTCATCGAAGAACGTTCCCTTCCGATATCCCTGATGACATCTGGGCGTCAGTACAACTTGGTCCCGAAAGACTTCGGCCCCGGCGTTGAAGACAGCTCCGATCTTCGGCCCATCTCTGTCTCGCCAGGTGAGCCCAATGTCTTGGGGCTTCACAACGGGATTGCCGCGATAGGAATCCAGCTTGAAAACAGTCGCCCCAGACTCAAGGATGACAGTCCCCCCATCTCCTAGTCTTCGAACAGTACGATCCAGCACAGACATCAGCCCTCCGGCCGTTGCCGGGCCGGCCGTTGCCGAGCCGGCCGTTGCCGGGCACCCATCAACTCCTCAAACAGATGAACGAAACTCTCGGCGACCCTTTCGGCGTTATGGTCCCCCAAGAAGGCCTCCACTCTGCTGAGGTCGAACTTGCCCTGGAACAGATCTATGAGCCTGGCCTTCATGTCGTCAGAATCCCCATACTTGACGATTTCGTCTCCGTGCAGCTCCACAAAGTTCGACTCGTGAAACAGGACAGGACATCCGGCGCCCAGAACCTGGCACACCGAACTTGACACGACTGCCTTGTACTTTTGCGAGGATTCCCTGTGGATCAGCAACGCATCCGAGGCGTGGAGGTAAGTATATAGCTCGTCCAGAGGAAGGGGCCTCACCTCAAGGTCTATGAAGCCGTGCTTCTCTTTGGCTTCCCGCAATTCGCTAACGTCGCTTCCCGGGTTGGCAACGATCACGTATCTGAGAGGGTATTCCTCAGCCACGTCTTCCAGGGCAGGCAAGACAGCCATGATGTCTGCTGGCCGGAAGCCAAAGGAGAATACAACCTTGTCGTCCAGGGGAAGGCCCAACTTCTGTCTTGCTTCACGCTTGTCACCAAGCTTGAGCGGATGGCAAGGATAGGGAATCATCCGAATCCTTTCGGCAGGAAAGTGTTGCACCAGGTAGTCTTTGTATCGCTGATCAAAACAGACGATGGCATCCCAGTCAAACTCGTAGTAAAGAGGATCTTCCGGGGCTTTGCCCTCGTGAACCACCTGAACGGTGACCGCTCTCTCCTTGATCTCGGGAAACACCTCCAGCAGTCTTCCGGCCGGCATCCTCTCCACATTCTGAGCCACAAAGACATCGTACTCTTTGTCTAGCAAAGGGGAAGGATCGAAGGAGGTGGCCCGGGTGACGGGTACAACTTTGTCAACGCCAAAGTGCCTGATGACGAAATCCTCGTCCTCTTGCGAGGTCGGTCTGGCGTCAGGATGTTTGATGGCGGAGAATACCCTGAGTTGGTGACCCAGTTTCACCCAAGCCCTCCCCACCAGTTCCGCGTGGATGGAGGGGCCGTTCGCGGCATTCCAGAGACACATCATTCCTATCTTCATCTTGTTGCCGCCCATGCGTACGGTCCCCGGACGCTCCGCCTCCCGGATTCGTCACTCACTTACTGCTGGCCGCCTGACGAGGGCCACGCCTGGGCCAGCAGCCTCTGAACCGCCGCCAGGTCGCCGTCCCAGGGGCCGGGTCGTTCCTGCTTGAGGGTGGTGACGGCGGCCGCGAACCGGGCCGCCTCCTGCGGCGACACGCTCAGCCGCTTTCCCAGGTAGCTGGCAAAGCAGGTATCCCCCCGGCCGGTGCGGCCCTTGAGGGAGCGGGGCGTAAAGGGGGCCTCGTAGAGTTCACCACTGGCAAACACAGTCACACCGGCCGCCTGGGTGACGACCACCTCGCGGGGACCGTAGCCGGCCAGTTCGCGGGCGGCCGCCCGCAGGTCGGTCTGCCCGGTAAGCAGCTCGGCCTCAGCCCGGTCTACCTTGAGGTAGGTTACACAGGACAACCCGTCGGTCATGTCGGGCCACTGGCGAAAGACCAGGTCCCCGTCGTCGCGAACACGTACGAATCCCTGCACGTCCAGCGCCACCGGTCCTCTCTCGGCCAGCGACTCGAGCAGAGGCAGGCCAATCTCTCCGGCTATGATAGAGGCCGCCACGTAGATGCGAGCCTTCACCTCCGGGATGTCTTCCTGACTGAAAGCCCCTGCAAACCCCAGGGATCTGCAGGTGCGCCGCTCCATGTCGGCCGAGTTGTAGACATTCTCAATGCCGGAAGTCTCTGGACCAGGGACGGCATACACCTGCACCCCCTGCCGCTCCAGCTCCTCCAACAGCCCAAAGTCGTCGGGGTGCAGCCGGGTGACAACGGCCACGCGCACACCCAGCCGACTCAAGGCCACGCTGCCATAGTAAACAGCTCCTCCACTGGCTATCTCGCGCCGACCATCTACCACCAGCTGGTCCTTGGCAAAGTGTCCAATCAGCATAATGTCGACAGCAGATGACACCGTCATACGGTTCCCTTCCCTTCGCAAAGGACCTGAGCCAAGACATCCGGCGTGCCGGTGCAGATGCCATCGACGTCGAGCTTGGCCAGCTCCCGCAGCTCGGCCGGCCGCTCCTCGTGCCAGAGGATTACACCGAGACCGAGGCGGCGCATCTCGGCAAGCAGGGAGGCGCTGAGCAGTTTGTGCGGTTTTGGGGCTCCCTCTCTCCAGCACGGGTGGACATAGTTGGCCTCAATG
>JAUVHW010000297.1 GCA_030593075.1 Ardenticatenales bacterium | reverse complement strand
TGGCTGGGTACTCTTCACCGTCGAGGCCACCACCGAGAGCGACTATGTGACCGTCTTTGCCTGGTCCTCGCCGAACCAGCCGCGGCTCAACCAGGACACCTACTGGGATGACGCGAGCCTCAAGGTGGTACGGTGAGCCGCGTGCCCGAGCCCGCCGAATACGTCGCCGCTAGCAGTTCCCTTGCCTCGATTTGCCGGCAGGTTTGCAGGCTCGGAACGTTCCGTCACTTGGGACCTTCTGAGCGAACCGGTCGGCAGTCAAACGAGGCAGCAACTCTTGTGCAGCCGACAGATAGTAGCAAAGGATAATGCCATGAAAAGCAACTCCAGGACCATCGTCATTCGTATCCTTGGGATCGCCAGTGCGCTACTGATGATTCCGGCGGCCAGCCTACTCCACGCGCAGGGAAGGGTCAGCGAAGTCACCATCCCGGAGGGTGGCGTTGACTATACCGGTTTCCCCACCATTTCGGTCAATGCCATCGTCTCGGACGATACACGCAGCCGGGTAGCAGGGCTGACAGAGGCCGACTTTGCGCTGCGTGAGGACGGCCGGGAGATGCCGTTCACGCTGAGCGAAGTGGAGGCCGGCATCCAGGTTGTGTTTGTCCTCGATGCCAGCGCGAGTTCGCGCAACGCCGGGTCCAGCGGCTACGCTCGGCTGGAGGAAGGGAAACAGCTGATCTACAGCTTTGCCGAAGGACAGATGGCGGAAGGGCTGGATCAGATCGCGGTTCTGGCCCCCGGACCGGAAGGCACACCACAGAGGGCTGCTCCACTGCCTGATGAGCCGGCGGATTTTACGAGTTTCAAGAACACGGTGCGCGATGGCACCTACCTCTACGAGCTGCCTCAGGGCGTCGGCACCACGCCCCTGAACGACCTGGTATCAACGGCACTGGGGATGCTGGAGGGCGCCGAGAGCAGCTTGCACAAGGCGGTGGTGGTCATCTCTGACGGCGTTGACGTGATAAGCGACCGAGAGGTCGCCGACTCGGTGAACACCGCCAACCAGCTCCACGTACCGATTTACACGGTCATCTATGGCCCCACCAACAACTGGGGTGGCCGAGCGGAATCCAACATGAAACGGTTGTCGCTGGACACGCACGGCGAGCATTTCCGGTTGTCGGCCGAAGGGCGCAAGCCCGATCCGGTAGCCGAGGTGATTCGTGACGCGGTGGCGCCTCTGTACGATAACCTGGTCAGTCAGAGGAGCCAGTATCGCTTGACCTGGGATTCGGCCATCTTTACGCCGGGCAGCCACGAGCTGGCTCTGGCAGCGGGTGGCAAGTCCACCAAGACAGGGATCAGCCTGGACATCAGGCCGCCTGAGGTGACTATTGTAGAGCCAGCGGCCGGCTCTGACATCACCCGCAGCACAGACGACCCCCGGGTTTCCGCTGAGGATATCGAACCACGTACCCATCCGATCGTGTTTGAGATCGCCTGGCCCGACGGGTTTCCCAGGGGGATCGAGACGGTGGACCTGTTGGTGGACGGAGTAGCAGCGATGGACACCTGCGCCCCACCATGTGAGCAGATTACCTGGAACATCGCAGCGCTGCCGGCGGGGTCACACTCGATCCGCGTCCGGGTACGTGACCAGCAAGGTATGCAGGCGGAAAGCGACGAGGTCCCTCTCACAATCATGATCATCGTACCGACGCCTACTCCTGAACCCACGCCTACTCCAACGCCGACTTGCGAGGAGATGTACAGCGGCGTGACCCGGATCTCGCGCTGCAGCCCGCAGGTCTTTGGGTACGTTGCCATTGGAGTCGCTTTCCTGGCACTGGTGCTCGCGGTGGTCGTGCTGCGCCGCCGGCCGCAGATGGTCAGTGCTGTGGTGAGCAAGGTCAAAGACGCCACGCAGCCCTTCTTCCCGGGGCGAGCAAAGGTGAGCGCACCGCGCGAAGTAAGGGCGACCCTGATTGTCCTGGAAGGCGATGACCAGCACATAGTGCCCATAGAGCTAACCAGTGACAATACTCGCGTGGGCCGCGACGAGGAGTTGGCCCAGGTGACCCTGGCGAACCGGTCGGTGTCGCGCCTCCATGCCCGCATCACTGTGGAGCAGGACCAGAGCGGGGAGGAGCGGTTCATGCTATATGACGAGGGCAGCACCAGCGGCACGTACGTCAACTTTGACCAAGTGGGCATCAACGGCCAACAGCTGCAGGACGACGACATCATCAACTTTGGCCAGGTCAGATGCCAGATCAAGATCAAAGCCAAGGCCCCAGCTCATGATGCCACCATCGCCATGGCGCCCATCCATCCAGGCACTGTGGCCGACACCATGATTGCCAAGCGAGGGGAGGACGAGTTCGCCACCGCGCCCTACGAACCGATCCAGCCACCGCAGCCGGAGCCAGGTCTGGATGAAACTCAGCCCTTTGCGGCCCAGGCTCCAATCCAGCCGGCCGCCCCACCACCACCACCCGAGCCGGAGGATGAAGACGGGATTAGCACGGAGCCATACGTCCCCATGGATTTCGGGGACGAGTAGGCAGACTGCCCGGGCACTCAGCTTGATTCCTCCAGGAGCTCTAGGCCTGGTTGCGCTGACTGAGGACGACAGCCCATGAGCCGCATCACTGTTAGCAGCCTTGTCGGGCCGTACACCATCACCAGTGTATTCCCCCAGGGACAGGGCGGAATGGCTCGAGTATACAGAGCCAGGGGAGAGTCGCGCAGCGGCGTCACCTATGACGTCGCGCTGAAAGTCATGCGCACCGACGTGGCGGACTCGCAGGAGGAAGAGTTCTTCTCCGCAGCACTCCACAACGAAGTGGAGATCCTCAGGCGACTGAGACACCCCAACGTGGTTCGCATCTATCCAATTCCGCTGGGGGGACAACGTGCCACCCCATTCATCGCCCGAGACCACGATCTACCAGGCGAGCCCTGGTACTTTGTCATGGAGTACCTGGGCGGCGGTTCCCTCAGCGGCATCCTTAGACGGCGCAAGCGGCTGCCGGTGGAGGAGACGGTACAGATTGCCGGGCAGATTGCCACCGCACTGGATTACGTCCGCGCCAAGGGCATTGCCCACCGGGATGTCAAGCCAGACAACATCCTATTCCGCGCAGACGCTGGCGCCGAGGGCCATGTGGAGCCGGTGCTGGTCGACTTTGGCATTGCAGCCAAGCTCAGGCGCATAGGGCTGCCCGCCGGCTCTATCCGCTACATGTCTCCCGAGCGGTTGCAGGTGGTGCGAGGCGAACTGGACCCGGATCAGGTAGCCGATGAGGCAGCAGGGGACGTGTACGCACTGGGCGGCATGGTGTACCAGATGCTGACCGGCCATCCCCTGTTTGAGGAGTACGACGGCGACCGCCTCGCTAACGCGATACTCGAGAGAGCGCCGACACTGCCCCGGAGGTACAACTCAGAAATCCCACCCCCGCTTGAGGAGGTGGTTCTGCGGATGTTGAGAAAGGACCCCTCGCGCCGCCCCACGGCCGAGGAGATGGTCGCCTGGATGGAACAGACCGTCCCGCCACCCTGGGCAGCTCCAGCAGTCACTCCGCAACCTCCGCAGCGCAGAGCAAGCAGCCTGCTTCCCTGGCTGCTGTGTGCGGCCAGCACGGCCGCGCTAATCGGCGTGCTAGCCTACAACACCTTCCGGGGGCCTGCCACCCCTACTCCGACTCCCCCCATCGCCCCGACGGCAGTCAGTACGGATGTCGAGGCGCCAGAGGCCACAGAACCACTGGTCGCTTCCCCAGCGCCAATACCTTGTCCTACCCCCATCCCAACCGCGCCGCCCATGACCCCAAGGCCAGCCACTCCCACGCCGATTCCAAAGACGGACACGCAGTAGACGAGGATGCAGAGCAGCTGCTGCCCTGATGGCCAGCAGGCTCAGGTAGACGAGAACTGGAGAGTGCCTTCATGAAGGAGATCTCGACCACAGGTCTAAAAGCCCTCATCGTTGGAGCCGATACCCACGAAGGGGAGACCGGGAAGAACAACGAGGACTCATACGGGTTCTTTGCCTTCAAGCTCCCGGGCAAGAAGGACACGGTCCTCTACCTGGGCTTGGCAGCCGATGGAATCGGAGGCCATCAGGCGGGGGAGAGGGCCAGCCAACTGGGCGTCTCGCTGGTAAGGAGCCACTTTCGCCAGGCCACCA
>JAUVHW010000406.1 GCA_030593075.1 Ardenticatenales bacterium | reverse complement strand
GAAAGATGCCTATTTCCACAACCTGGCAGAGGCCACGGACTATCTGAACCAGACGGCCCCGGCAGGAGTGGTGACGCTCTCCTCACCCTTTCCGGGTCTCACTCACGATCCCTTTATCGCCAACCTAACCGTCCACAGAGTTGACCTGGAGATCCGTTGGTCGGACGGCCGGCGGGCGCTGGTCTACCCAGAGCCGGCCGGAGGCGCCGGGACTGCCCAGCTGGTGGTGCTGGCGGACGCTCCACTAGCGGGCGCTCTGGTCCCCAGCTCGCTGGAGCAGTTGCAGTCGGGCGACGGATTCGATGTCTACCGGTGGGATCCACTGGCGAGTAAGCAGGAACTGGTTGCGTCGCTGGCGGGCCAGGCAGCCATTAGCTTTGGCGGCGCTCTCCGGCTAGAGGCGCACGACGTGCCGGCTTTGGCCTCGCCTGGAGAGACTCTGCAGGTGCTGACTGTATGGCACATACTGGACCCGGCCCGGCTGGGCCCTGTCCCGACCGGGGAGTATGGGCGCTCGGCCGCCGTCTTTGTGCACTTGGTCGACAGTGCAGGGGAGCTGCTGGCGCAGCAGGACCGGCTGGACGCGCCAGCCTGGAACTGGCAGGCCGGTGACTCGTTTGCCCAGCTGCACGAGGTTGCCTTGCCGGCCGAGCTTGGCCCCGGCGACTATAGCCTGATGGTCGGTGTATACACCCTCCCGGAGGTGATTCGGCTGCCTGTTGCGGGTGGGGGCGACCAATGGGAACTGGGGCGCGTGGCGGTGGTGCAGCCATGACTCTCCAGCGGCAGTCGCGAGACTGGCTCTTCTCGGTAGCCATCCTGTTACTGGCGGCCGCCCTTCGTCTGGCAGCCATCACCGACGCGCCGCCCGGCTGGCGGGATGATGAACTGCTGGACGTGATGATGAACAGCCGGGTGGGTGCTGGCTTTCGCCCGCTCTACTTTGCCGAGCAGGAAGGACACGAACCGCTGCAGCACTATCTGGTTCCCGTGTTGTACCGGCTGATGGGGACCAACCTCATCAGCCACCGGTGGCTGGGAGTAGTGAGCGGGTTGCTGTCGGTAGCGCTGGCAATCCCGCTCGGCCGGCGCCTGTTCGGCCGGCCGGTGGGAATGGGCGGCGCTGCGCTGTTGGCGGTGGGTTTCTGGCCCATCATGTATGCCCGCTTTGGCCTGCGCCACATCCTGCTGGTGCCCGCCGTGATGGTCTGCTGGTACGGGTTGTTCCGAGGGATGGACGGCCGCACCAGGAGACGGACCGTCTGGTATATTGTCTCCGGGGTCGCGATGGGTCTGGGCCTCCTGACCTATTACGCCGCCCGCGTGATGCCGGCGGTGATCCTGGCTTTCGCGGTCTACCTACTCGTGTTCCGTCAGCAACGCAGGAGGGCGGCAGGCCTGGGGCTTGTGCTGCTAGTGGGGGGCGTGATTGCAGCGCCCATGTTTCTTGCCATTGCCCGGCTGCCGGGAGGGGAGGATCGACTGCAGGTGGTGGGTGCGCCGCTGGCCCAGCTCCTGGAGGGCGAACCGCGGCTGGCGGTCGAGACGACCATAGCCACGTTGGGGATGTTCACCTTCTCCGGCGACCCCGAATGGCTGTACAATCTGGCGGGCCGGCCGGTCTTTGATTGGCTCACCGGCGGGCTGTTCTACGTCGGCGTAGCCAGCGCGCTGCGGCGCTGGCGCCAGACGCCGTACGGCTTTTCGCTAATCTGGCTGTTGGGCGGGCTGGCGCCGGCTCTTGCCAGCTTGCCGGCCGCCAGTTTCGGCCATAGCATCGTTGCTCAGCCCGTGGTCTTTATGTTGGCAGCTGTGGGGGCAGTGGCGCTGATGAGGCGCCGCAGGACTCTGCTGCTACCTGGGTTCGCCCTGCTCATTATGTTGAACGCGGGGCTCACCCTGCACGCGTATTTCGGCGAGTGGAACCAGGACCGCTGGGTGCGCTTTCTTTACCATGCTGATGTTCACGACGTGGCCGATTGGCTAAACGCGCACCCGGAGGTGTCCGAGGTCGCGATCACCAGTCTCGTCACGCAGCAGGGCATCGACGATGTTGCACTGCGGCTAGATCTGCGGCGGGCGGTGAACGCGCGCTGGTTTGACCCGGCCGGGGCGATGGTGTGGCCGGCCGGAGGGGATCTGGTCATTGTCACCACGGCTGTCAGCTGGCCCTCTTGGCTGGACGAGCTGCTGGCTGATGGTGCCGTCCTCCACTGACAGCTGGCTGACAGTGGCACCACCGCCTTTGCCGTTTTCCAGCTGGCCCGGCCGGTGCTGGTTGAGACGCCCATAGCCCGCGCTGGAGATGGGTTGTCGTTGCTGGACTGGGAGGTCGCCCCTGGCGTCGAG
>JAUVHW010000225.1 GCA_030593075.1 Ardenticatenales bacterium | reverse complement strand
AGGTCCCAGTAGGCTCGGCGGTTGCTTCGCGAAGCGGCTTGAACGCTCGCCCGGGGCGGGTAGCATGGGCAGGGGAGAGGAGGTTGCGATGGATGCCTCGAAGACGCCGGCCAATCGGGCCCCCGCCGCCAGGTCTGGAGCCAGCAGCAGCACATGACCAGTGGCCTCGAGTCCGCGACTCAACCTGGTCACCTGACCAGGTCTAAAACCCCCCACCCGGTCAGTTCCAAAACTCCCCAGATGCGCCGGTCATCTGGGGAGTTTCTGCTGTATACTTATGTATACTTATGCAAAGCAGACAGTATGCTGACAAAGACGGATGCGCCTATTGCTGGCTGATGACCAGGCTCAAGTGCGCCCGGCGCTGCGGCTGCTGCTGGAGCAAGAACCAGAGTTGACCGTGGTGGGCGAAGCTGGCGACTCCAACCAATTGCTGACAGTGGCGCAGGCTACTTCTCCCGAGCTGGTTCTGGTCGACTGGAGCCTGCCGGGCATGCCGGCCGGCGATCTTCTGCGCGCCTTACGTGAGGCTTGCCCCAATCTACGCTTGATCGCTCTCAGCGGACGACCCGAGGCGCGGCGCGCAGCGCTGTCTGCCGGCGTAGACGCCTTTGTCAGCAAGACGGACCCACCAGAGCGGCTGATGGCGGCAGTGTGTATTTGCCGGAGCAGATCATCTAAGCAGGAGTCCGAGAAGGAAACCACGACGTGAGAAGCTGACCGGCGGTTCCGGAATTCGTGCTAGAGATGTCCAGGAGGTTGACGTATGTCCCACCATGCAAGGGCCACACGAAAAGGTGCTGGTGATATAACGATGAGAAACCACAAATCATTGATGTTGTTCCTGCTGGCGCTGACCGCAGCGCTGGGCGCTTGCGCCCTGCCGCAGCGGCAGACTCCAACGGTGGAACCCGCTGCCACATTCACGCCGTCCGCCACCTCCACGCTCGGTCGGTTTGCTTCCGTCCGCGGCCGGGTGTGGCATGACCTGTGCGCCGTTGCGGGTGGTGAGGGGGGCATACCCTCGGCCGGCTGCATCCAGACCAGTGACGGCAGCTATCGGGCCAACGGCGTGCTGGAGGCTGGCGAACCCGGCATCGCTGGGGCACTCGTCAGTCTCGGTGACGGAACCTGTCCCTCCACCGGCCTGGCGACAGCCACCACGGCCGCGGATGGTTCCTACCTCTTTAGCGGGCTGAACGCCGGAACCTACTGTGTGTCCGTAGATTCCATGAGCGTAGCGAACGCGCACTTGCAGCCTGGTGACTGGACTCGCCCGGCGCTGGCGGCCGGCAGGAACGTTGCCATCCAGACGGTCAAGGCACTCGAGGGCGAAACCTTCGAAACGGACTTTGGTTGGGATTACGAGTTCCTGCCAGAACCTGGTGCTGCCACTCCTCAGCCATCCGCGGGACCGACGCAGCCTGAGCCGTCGCCCGTAGGAGGATGCACCGACAAGGCTTCATTTGTCCGCGATGTGACCATCCCTGACGGCGCCGGACTCTCGGCGGGCCAGCCCTACGTCAAGACCTGGCGCCTGCTCAACAGCGGCACCTGCACCTGGGACCAAGACTATGCCCTGGTCTTTGCGGCCGGCGACAGGATGGGTGGGCCGATCGTTGTCCCGCTTACCGGCGACGTCCCGCCGGGCAGCACGGTGGACCTGTCGGTCGACCTGATGGCGCCGACCGCTCCCGGCTCCTACCGCGGGGACTGGCAGCTGCGGAACGCGGAGGGTCTACTTTTCGGCCTGGACGGCACCGACCAGGCTTTCTGGGTCAAGATCGTCGTCGGCCCCACCCCGCAGCCAACGCCTACGACAACGCCGGCACCCAGTGTCTCCGGCTGGCGCGGCGAGTACTATGCCAACCGTGACCTGGCTGGCGATCCATTGGTGGTCCGCGACGATGCGGGGGTTGAGTTTGACTGGGGAACTGCGTCGCCGGTGACTGGCCTACCGCCCGATGGCTTTTCCGTGCGCTGGACGCGACAGGTCTTTCTACAGGCCGGCGCCTACCGTTTCTGCGCCCGGAGCGACGATGGAGTGCGGGTGTGGCTGGACGAGGAACTAATCATCAACCAATGGCACGACACAGGCAACGTCGCCTACTGTGCGGACCGGACGCTGCACTCAGCCACCCACCTGCTGCGGGTCGAGTACTATGAGAACTGGGGCACGGCCAAGATCTGGTTCTGGCTGGAGCGGCCGGGAGACTTTCCCCAGTGGCGTGGGGCCTACTATGCCAATGCCAGCCTGGCGGGCGCGCCGGTACTGGAGCGCAACGATCCCTTCATCGACTTTAACTGGGGACACGGCGCTCCGGCCTCCGAGCTTCCCGCGGACGGATTCTCTATCCGTTGGACCCGCGTCCTGGCGTATGGTGAAGGGCTTTACCGGTTCCACGTCATAGTAGACGATGGGGCCCGCCTCTATGTGGACGACGTGCTGGTGATCGACGACTGGCATGACGGCGGCACTCGTGAGTTAAAGGCAGACCATACGCTCGCGGGGGGCGCCCACAGCCTGCGATTGGAGTTCTACGAACGCAACGGCGGCGCGCGGATTCGCCTCTGGTGGGAAAACACCTCCTCCTTTGCTGACTGGAAGGGAGAGTACTGGTCCAATCGCGATCTGAGCGGCTACCCGGTGCTGGTCCGCAATGACCGGGAGATCGAATTCCAGTGGGGCACGGGTCCGGCCGCCGTCGGTCTGCCGGTAGACAGCTTTTCGGCCCGCTGGAGTCGGCGAGTGACCTTTGAGGCCGGGCGCTATCGCTTTCACGCTCGGGCTGACGATGGAATTCGCTTCTACCTGGACGGCGAGCGGCTGCTGAACGAATGGCACGACGGCCGCGCGGATAGAGTGTACACGGTGGAAGCCACCCTGACCGGGCCGCATGACCTGGTGGTGAAATACTACGAACACGGCGGGCAAGCCCTGGCCGAGTTCTGGTGGAAGCGGGTGGGCGATTGGCCGGCACCTAACCAGCCACCGACGGCCGTGGATGATTCTGCCACCACTACCAAGAACACTCCGGTGAACATAGACGTGCTGGCCAACGACACCGATCCTGACGGTGACCCTCTCACTGTCAGCGGCTATACGGCGTCCAGCAACATGGGCGGCAGAGTGACCTGCACGGCCGTCGGCGTGTGTACCTACAGAGCCCCTGCTGGCTTTTACGGCACCGACACCTTCGTCTACACTGCCAGTGACGGCCGCGGCGGCACCGATACCGCGGCTGTCACCGTCACTGTCATCCCGATGAACGAGCCACCAACGGCCGTGGACGATGTTGCCACGACCGACGAGGACACTCCGGTAAGCGTCAATGTTCTGGCCAACGACCACGACCCGGACGGCGACCTGCTCACCCTTGGCCAATATGACGCCTCCAGCAACAAGGGCGCTGCGGTGAGCTGCACCAGCGCCGGGGTGTGCACCTACAGTCCACCGGCCGACTTTTGGGGCATAGACACCTTTGCCTACACCGCCTCTGACGGTAACGGCGGCACTGACACCGCCACCGTGACGTTGGTCGTCAACCCGCTGAATGATCCGCCAGCGGCCGCCGATGACGCGGTCACCACCAGCAAGAACACTCCTGTAGAGGTAGATGTGCTGGCCAACGACTCTGATCCCGACGGCGACGCCCTTTCTGTCAGTGATTACTCAGCCTCTGGCAACCAAGGTGGAACGGTGAACTGCACGAGCGCCGGGGTGTGCACGTACAGCCCGCCCACCGACTTGACCGGGAGCGATGCCTTCACCTACACCGCCAGCGACGGGAACGGCGGGACCGACACGGCCACCGTTGTCGTGGCCGTCATTCTGGAGAACAACCCGCCGACGGCTGTCGATGACTCGGCCACTACCAAGAAGAATACCTCGGTGGACATAGACGTACTGGCCAACGACTCGGACCCCGACGGTGACCCTTTGACAGTCACCGACTATGACAGCGCCGGCACCGAGGGTGGTAGGGTGAGTTGCACGAACGTTGGAGCGTGCACCTACCGGGGCCCGGCCGGCTTTTGTGGCACCGACACCTTCACTTACACCATCAGCGACGGAAACGGCGGCACTGACGCCGCCATCGTGACCGTGACCGTCATCCCGGTGAATGAGCCACCGACGGCCGTGGATGACTCTGTCACTACCAACGAGAACTCCCCCGCCGAGATTGAGGTGCTGGAGAACGACACCGATCCCGATGGTGATCAACTAACCCTCAGCCACTACGACACCTCCAGCACGCAGGCCGGCGCTGTCAGCTGCACGAGCGTGGGCGTCTGCACCTATACCCCGCCCCCCGGCTTTCGCGGCTCCGACACCTTTGGATATACCGTCAGTGACGGCAACGGCGGCAGCGACACCGCCACCGTCACAATCTTTGTTGCATCGCCAGCGCCCATCCCGGCCGGCGTACACCTAAGCGAGATACTGTCGGCGCCGGCGGCCGTGGACTGGGATGGCGACGGCACCGCTGATGACCGGGACGAGTGGATCGAACTCGCCAATGCAGGATCCACTGCGATTGACCTTGGGGGCTGGTTCCTGGCTGTGGACGGCAACAGCAGCGAGCTGTACCTGATTCCGCCTGAAACGGTGCTTGAGCCCGGCGCGTTCATGCTCTTCTACCGCCGGGAGACCGGCATCGTGATGGACGACGACGGCGGTGAGGTCTGGCTGATCGCACCGGACGGCGAGGCCATAGACGCGGTGGTGTTCGGCCGCCTACGGCCCGACGCCAGCTACAGCTTGGGAAGGGACGGAGTATGGCACGATGACTGGCCGCCCAGCCCGGGCGAGGCCAACAGCCCCGCTGGGCGCTAGCACCCGCCCAGGGGGCAAGCGCCGCTATGAAGGACTCTGGCAAGGCCGGAGTCCCGCTGAAGCGTGGCGGCAAGGCCGCGCCGTGCGGCACCAACACGGTCGGCGAGCGCGCCGGGTCGAAGGAACTGGCCCACAGGAGGCATGAGGTGAGATGGCGCAGCTCTACTGGCCAATAATGGAACTTATTCGTACCTCAGTACGTCCAGAACGTTGGGAAACCAAGCAATAGAAAGGACTAGGAGGCAGAACGTGAAGAGAGACGCTGTAGCCAATTTAAGTGAGTTCAAGAACGAGGTAAGGAGACGACAAATGAAACGCAGGCTTTTGAGCCTATGGGGAACTATGGCCCTGTTGCTGATCGTGGGCGCCTGTGCCCCAACCACTGATGATACCATCGCGACGTCAGGGGAAGCTGAACTGGAGTACTGCTCAGACAAGAACACGGGCGCTAAACTGAGCTACCAGGAGGCCGTCGAGGTCGCCCAAACCAGCGAGTGCCTGATAGAAGGCCAACTCAAAGAGACCCGTTTCTGCAACGAGGACACCGGCACCTGGTGGCTCGACCTGGAGATGGACATGCCCAACTGCAATCCAGCCTGCGTGGTTGACTTGAACAGCAAAACGGCCGAGATTAATGGACGCTGCATGGGGGTCCTTCCACCGGAAGAAACCTCAGAGACCCAGGGCGACCTTCAACCGCTAGACCCCGCCGAGACGCCGACCCCGGTCGAGTCGGTGGAG
>JAUVHW010000215.1 GCA_030593075.1 Ardenticatenales bacterium | reverse complement strand
AGGTGCACGCCCATGACGATGGTAAAGAGCCCCAGGCTGTGCATGACGGTCTCTCGCAGCCGGACCGGCAGCCGGCCGCCCAGCAGGGTCCCCAACACGCCCCCTATCAGCACTGTGACGACGTTGAGGATGGTCCCCAGTCCGATCATCGTCCGTCTCCTGCCCCGGGTCCGCTTGGATGCAACCGCGACGCCTCAACCAGCGCCAAGCCCTACTCGCCCTTCTTTGCCGGTGCGGGCCCGCTGCCGCCGGCGGCATACTCCATCTGGGCCAGGTCTAGCGCCGCGCTGGCTTTATCCACCGTGCCGCAGGCATCCGGCTGGGGATGATACTTGGGCACGTGCTCGTCACCCAAGAGGCCGGTCGTTCCGTCGTCACCGGAACCGCTGTACCAGGGAAACGATTCGGCCGGATTGCTTGGCATAGTGTCGGCTCCAAGGGTGGCGCACTGGACCGGAAATATACCAGAGTTCTCCCAGACGCAAAACGAGCCGGCCACGAAAAGGCCGGCTCGCTGTGGTGAGCGGATCCTCGCCTTGGGCGCAGGACCCGAGGCTATTTCGCCAGCAACTCCTCGACCTTGGCCGACAGCACGTCCGGATCCAGCGGCTTGTCCAGAAAGACATCCACCGGCAGATAGTCCTCCTCTGGTCCAAAGCGCAACGGAGTGGTGGTGTGGATGGCGGTGAGCATCAGGATCGGGATGTCTCGAAAGTCCTTGTACTCCGAACCCTCGTCCGGGCTGCGCAGCTGGAGCGAAATCTGGAACCCCTCGGTAGTGGTGTCCATCATCACGTCCAAGATGATCAGGTCGGGTCTGATCCTTTTGATCTCTTGCAGACCCTCACTCCCGCTGCTGGCAGCAAAGATCTCGTGGCCGGCCGCTTCCAGCGTCATCCGGGCTGCCAGGACCATGTCTGGGTCGTCGTCAATGATGAGTATCTTTGCCATTCGTACCTCTCTTGGTGTCGTGCGCTCCACTCTCCAGCGGATGGGCCAGGCGCTTGCTGTTGCGGCGCGCTGTCACCCGCTGTAGGTCGCCTTTCCCGTTACCTCTGCCAGCACCGCCTCCGCGACGGCTGGCAGCGCAGTCCTCACTTCTCCGCTCATCGGCCGATCCCACCTCACCTCGGCCGGCTCTATCCCATAGATCACTAGCTCCGAGGGCATGACCCCCAGCGCCTCGGCCAGTTGGAGTGCGCCATCCAACCCGGCGCCGTGCAAGGAGAGGCTCGGCTGGTCCTCGCTCAACAGGCTGGCCTCTTCCAGGGTGAAGCGCCGCCAGTCGCCAGGCCGGGCGCCCATCCTTGCCGAGTCCACCAGGATTACGCGCTGATAATCCTCCATCTCGGCCACCAGTCCCCACCCGCCGGTGCCGCCATCCCGTACTGTCACCTCCGGCGGCACTGCCTTCTGGCGCAACAACTCGATCACCTCGATGCCGGCAGCGTCGTCCGCCATCAGCGGGCTGCCCAGGCCAAGTACGAGCGTGCGGGGATCCATCGACTAGAGACGCCAGACACCCGGCCCGCAGGAAGGTTGGGCCACTACACCCGAGACTCCTCTCACCTGACGAACTCGACGTTCAGGAAATGGGTCGAGCAGGATATGCACGGATCGTAGGCCCGGATCAGCATCTCCATCATCAGCGTGATCTCGGGCTCCGGCCGGTCCAGTATCTGCGGCACCAGCGCCCGCATGTCGGCCTCCATGTTGGCATAGTTCTGCCCGGTGGGGATGATGCAGTTGGCGCCGGAGATCAACCCATCTTCGCCGATTTCATAATCGTGGAAGAGGATGCCTCGCGGCACGTCGCAGCAGCCTACCCCCTCGCCCGCCTTGACCTCTACCGCAGCAGGCTCCTCGGGTTTGCAGCCGCGCACCAGCAGTTCGTCGGTGATGATGATGGCGTCCTCCACGCAGTGAACCATCTCCACCACTTGAGCCGCGGAGTTCAGGAAGCTGTTGGTGCAGACCGGCTCCAACCCCAGTTGGGCGGCCGCATCCTTGGCTCGGGGGTGCAGCTGGTCAGAGTTGTTGTTGAACCTGGCTAGCGCGCCCACCATGTAGGACTCCCGGTTGTGGCTGGTCTGCTTGGCCGTGCCGTGGGGGACGACCTTTTCGTTGGTCACCTTGCGGTAGTCATCCAGGTCGTAGAGGAATCCGTCGGAGGTCTTGATCTGCCCGTCAATAAAGGCGTATTCATCCGGCTTGGTCAGGGAGACGTACTCTGTCTCCCGCTCGAACTGGGGCCAGTCGAGCGTCTTGAAAAGAGCCACCGTCTCATCCATGTCACTCCGAGCGGCGACCAGCCTTTCCCGCATGGCGCGCAGCTCCGCCTCAGAGGGCGCATGAGTGAATCCGCCCACGCACATGGCTATGGGGTGGGTGTGGCGGCCGCCTATCATTGCGCAGAGGTCTCCCGCCAGCTTTTTTATGCGCAGGGCGCGGAGCACTACTTGGGCGTGCGTCTTGGCCAGGGGGATGACGCTGCCCACGCCCAGAAAATCGGGCGCCACCAGCATGTAGGTGTGCAGAACGTGGCTGTCAATGATCTCCCCATGAAAGTTCAACTTGCGCAGCAGGACGGTCTGCTCTGAAAGCTCTACCTCCAGCGCCCGCTCGGCCGCTCGCAGACTCGCGGTAGCGTGCCCCACGGCGCAGATCCCGCAGATGCGGGAGGTGATGTGACTGGCCTGCTGGTATGGCTTGCCCAGTAGCATCGCCTCGAAGAAGCGCGGCGCTTCGACGATGTCCAGCCGGCACTCCTTGAGCTCGCCATTTCTCACGTCGACGACTATGTTGCCGTGACCCTCGACTCGGGTGAGGTGATGCACGTTCACGCTGACGTTAGTCATAGCTCACCCCTTCCATCTCCATCATCTGGTAGGTCCCGAATAGGTCCATGCCAGCCATGACCTGTTCTGCGGTCAGCCCATGCTCCTTGAGCACGTCCTCGGCCGCGTCGATGTTTGGATTGCTGATCAGCCCTCGGCAAGCTTCGCAGCTGTTCCCATAGCTAGGGCAGATGGCCCCGCATCCGGCGCGAGCGACGGGGCCCAGGCAGGTCAGCCCCTTGTCGTACAGGCAGACGTTCTCTTTCAGCTTGCACTCGACGCAGACCGGATAGTCGGGGATCTTGGGTTCTCTCCCTTGGAGCAGTGCGGTGACCACGCTGAGGAATTCGTCGCGGTCGATGGGGCAACCCGGGATGAAGTAATCTACCTTGGTTGCCGCCCCGATGGGCCGGGCCTCGTACGCGTCGAACCACTCTGCTTTGTCGCCGTAGACGTACTCTCGCACTTTCTGCAGCGGCCGCCGGTTGCGGATGGCATTAATGCCGCCAAGATGAGCACAGGCGCCCAGCGCGATCAGAACCTGGGCCCGCTCCCGGATGCCCCGGAGCCGCTCCTCGTCGGCGGGCCGGGCCAACGATCCTTCTACGAACGCTATCTGATAGTCCTCACCCTTCTCACTCATCGCCTCGCGGAACTGCACTATCTCGACGGCGTCCAGCAGCTCTGGGCACGTTTGCAGCGAGTCGATGACCGTAAGCTGGCACCCCTCGCAGCAAGTAAAGTCAAAGAACGCCACCTTTGGCTTGCTCATAGCGCGCCCTCCACAGCCTTGATCTCGGCGTATGAGAACACGGGGCCAGACTGACAGGCATACAGGTCATTGATCTGGCAGTGGCCGCACTTGCCGACTCCGCACTTCATCCTCCGCTCCAGCGAGAGCCAAATGCTGGCTTCGGGAATGCCCTTTCCGAGCAGTTCCATCAGCACAAAGCGGTACATGATGGGAGGTCCGATGGTGATGGCGACCGTATTGCGCGGGTAGACAGAAGCCTTAGAGAAGAGAGTGGTGATTACGCCTACGTTGCCCGTCCACTCGTCATCCGGCCGGTCCACGGTGACGCGCAGTTCCACGTCGTCCCTTTCCTCCCATTCCTTCAGCTCGTCCTTGAACAGCAACTCGGAGGGGTTGCGTGCTCCGTAGAGGATAGTCACCCGGCCATACCGGCCGCGGTCATCCAGCACCTGGTTGATGACCGACCGCGCTGGGGCCAGGCCCAGCCCTCCCGGCGCGAATAGGATGTCCTTGCCGCGGAACTTTTCCAGGGGAAAGCCCCGGCCGTACGGGCCACGTATGCCTAGCTGGTCGCCGACCTCCTTCTGATGGATCACACCGGTCAGATCGCCGGCCCTGCGGACGCAGAGTTCAAAGGTTCCGTTGCTGCGGCTGGGCGAGGAACTAATCGAGATGGGAGCCTCCCCCACCCCCAGCACTGACACCTCCACAAACTGCCCCGGCTGGTGGCCCAATGACTGTCCTTTTGCCAGCTCCAAAGTAAAGAGCTTCTCCAGAGCCGTCATTGGCTCAATCGACAGGATGCGAGCCGGTTCTGGGAGATAGATCGTGTTCATGCTTTCCCACCTAGTTGCGTGGTCCGCCGGTCCGTTGCCGGTAGAGTTCGTTGAAGGTCTTCACCGGGGTGATGTCTACCAGGCAGGCTCGGGCGCAACGGCCGCACCCTACGCAGCCCAGCAGACCGTAGGCATCCGTCTGGTACTTGCCTTTGCGGAAAAAGCGGTGACGCTGGCGCGCTGCCCGGCTGGGCCGGAAGTTGTGCCCTCCAGCCACCAGCGCGAACTCGTCGAGTTGGCAGGAATCCCAATGTCGTTCCCGGTGTCCCTTGGTCAAGCTCAAGTCCACCTTGTCAGACACGTCAAAGCAGTAGCAGGTGGGGCAGACATTGGTGCAGGAGCCACAGGCCAGGCAGATGTCACCCAACTGCTGCCACAAGGGGCTCTTCTGGCTGACGCTCATCAAGGCTGGCAGTTCGCCAATGTCAAAGTCCAACTTGTAAGGGAAACGCGGCCACTTTTCGCTCATAACCGCGTTGATTCTCGCATAGTCGTCGTCGCCTGCATCGCGTGCCTGAGCGTGATGGACAATCAGCCACGCGCCCTTTTCCGTCTCTACATCGACTGCGAAGGAATCGCCCATGTCGGTCAGATGCAGGTCATAGCCGCCCGTCGGCGGTGTGAGAGTCCCCATGCTCTTGCAGAACGAGTGGTCGTCACAGGGGTCCAGGCACTCGATGCCCACCAGGATAGTGTTCTCTCGGCGCGCCATGTAGTGCTGATCCAGGTGGGTCTTCTGGAAGACTGCGTCCAGCAGCTGCATGGCATGCAGATCACAAGTGTGGACACCCAGGATGACTGTCGGCTGGTCGTCGATGACAGCCTTGGTCTCAAAGCTGCTAGCGTCGAACTCGAACAGCGTCTCGTGCTGGGGGAGCACGTACTTTTTCGGGGGGAGAATCGACGTGTCATAGTCCAGGCGCAGTTCGTCTGGGCTCTCCAGAGGGCCAAAGACGAACTTTGCCTCTTTCTGGAGTGGTCCGATGACGCGGTAGGCTCCCAGCAGGCTGCCCACAAACGCCGCCATCGCATCTTTGGGGATGATCTTCAGACTCATGCTTCCTCCGCGGGCGGCGAGACATCCGGCCGCACAGCATTGGCTCAGAACAGACAGAACCAGGATAGTATATCCAATATCGACATCAGCGCCATCACTCTTTAGTGCCATTGCTGCCAGCACGGCTTCGGTCACCCCATCCTCTCGGACCACCAGACGCGGCGCCGTGCTGGCGTCATCCGCGCCACTGAGGCGCAGGCTGGTCCGGGGACCCGGCAACATGCGAACGGCCGCGTGTTGACTGGCGGCTCGATGTGGTCTAGAATGAGCAGGATGGGCGAGTTGTGGGCCGGGCGAACAGGGACGAATGCATGAATGGGAAGGGTTCCACCGCTGGTGGGGGGTCAGGTTC
>JAUVHW010000039.1 GCA_030593075.1 Ardenticatenales bacterium | reverse complement strand
ATGACGCTCGAACGCCACATCATGACCGCCCAGCGGGACTTTCCCGATGCCACCGGCACCCTCACCGCGCTGCTCTATGACCTGGCGCTGGCGGCCAAGCTCATCGCTCGGGAGGCCACCCGGCAGAGCATCCTCGAGCTGGAGGGACCGGAACCGGGGCCCGAGCCGCGGGCTATCCGGCTGGCCCGGTTCGCCGACAGCACCCTGGTGCAGCTCTGCCAGCGCGCCGGCCGGGTCAGCGCCATCGCCACCGAACACCACGAGCAGGTCATCCCGGTGCCGGCCGCGGCCGAGGGCAAGTACCTCCTGCTGCTGGACCCGCTGGACGGGGCCTCGCCCACCGACTATACGGTGAGCGTCGGAACCATCTTTGGCATCCTTCGCTGTCCCCGCGAATCTACCGCCAAGGATGAAGCTTGCCTGCAACCCGGCCGGAACCTGGTAGCGGCCGGCTATATCCTCTACGGCTCCAGCACGGTGATGGTCTACAGCAGCGGCCGGGGGGTCAACGGCTTTACACTCGATCCGGGCCTGGGGGAGTTCCTGCTCTCCCACGCGGACATTCGGATTCCCTCCCCGCCCCGCTACTACAGCCTGAATCACTCCCACGACGATTTCTGGACGCCCGGCGTGCGCCGCTATGCTCGATATCTCCAGGGCAAGGACAGCTCGTTTCCGGGCGGGCTTTCCATGCGCTACAGCGGCTCGCTGGTAGCCGACTTTCACCGCAACCTGCTGGCAGGCGGCATCTTCTGCTATCCGGCCGATACCGTCTTTCCAGAGGGCAAGATGTTCCTCACTTTCGAGGCCGGCCCACTGGCCTTCCTGGCCGAGCAGGCGGGTGGCGCCGCCAGCGACGGGGTCCGGCCGATCCTCGACATCAAGCCGGCCGCCCTGCACCAGCGCACCCAGTTCCTGATCGGCAACCAGGAGCTGGTGCAGACGGCCGAGGAATTCCTTCGCCTCTACGACCAGGGGACTTTGGATGGATACCGATAGACCGGTGCGGCCGAGCTTAACACTGTTCACCAGTCGTCCGCAGGCCAAGGGATCGCCATGAACAAGCGCACGATACTCTCGATGGCCATCGGTCTGCTGGCGCTGGCAGCCAGTGCGCTGGCCTGCGGCTTTGGGGGCCAGGCTACACCAACCCCGGCCGGTTCCGGCGCCGTAATCGACGACGGCACCAGCGGACCCGAGTTCCCCACCCCCATCTCTACTTCCTCCCCGGACGACTCGAGCAACGCGGTCCAGGCTGCCAGCTATGGTCTGGCCCTCTACCTGGATGCCGACCCCAGCGCCCTGATTCTGGTCTCCGCCTACGAGACCGTGTTCCCGGATACGGCGCTGGACTGCCCGCGGCCGGGCGAGACGGTGGAGGCCGAGGCTACCGCCGGCTACACAGTGATTCTCAGCGACGGCGAGCGCGAGTACGAGGTGCACACCTCCATAGACGGGCTGCGGGTCCGCTGCCTGAGCGACGACCTGCGTCCCGGCGACGCTCCGAGCAAATCGGGCATCGTAGCCACCATCGACGCGCTGGAGAGTCAAGAATACGGCACGCTGGCGAGCTTGCTCCCCGCCACGGTGTACATCAGCACCTACCCCGAGGCGGAGGAGGCACTGAGCGCCAGCACCTTTGTGGCCCAGCTGCGAGATATCTGGCTGGGTCCGGCCGACCTGCAGGTGGACCTGAACTCCAACGTGCTGGGGCTGATGCCCAGCCTGGAGCTGCCGCCCAGCCAGATCCCCGTCTACTCTACCGGATGGGGCGCCTCGCGAGACACGGATGGCATCCTCTTCTTCGACCTGAGCGGAGAAACCCCCACCCTGCTCCGCGTGCTGTTCATCCCAGTCGGCCAGAAGGCGATCGCCTATGCCGAGACCGGGCCGGGGAAGGAAGGGAGCGCTCTATCGCTCACCTTTGTCGATGAAGAGACCGGGTATGCCATACGCTACCCACAGGGTTGGATAACCTTTACGTTGGAAGGCAAAGCCCACTTTCAGCCGCAGGGCGAACCGGTGGCGATTACGGTGGGGAGCTGGCAGGTGCCGGATGCCCCGGCCCAGGGCCAGTCTTTTAGCCGCTGGATAGAATCCACTCTGGCCGAGACGGTAGAGGGTTTCGAAGGCATCACGACCATGGAGCCTATCTGGGCCACCAGCGGGCAGGCGGGGTACGTGCTGGCCTGGCAGCTCCGCCGCGCTGACGGTGGGTTGGAGACCTCTGGCCCCACAGCCCTCTTTGGATACCCCCAGGCCGATTTCTACGCGCTGGAGGTCTCGGTGCTCACTCCGGGCTATCAGTCTATCTTACGGGAGATGGTCTCAACGCTCACCCTGCCCCAATCGCTCGGTGTGCCCGGCGACATGAACGTTTACCACCACGACGGTCTGGGGTATCGCATCCAGTTCCCGGCCGAGTGGCAACTGCAGCCCTCGCCCTTGGGCGCAGCCTTTCGGCCTCCCGAGGAGGCCACGGCTGTCACCATCGGGCCTTGGCCGGTCGCTGAGGGGCCGGCCGCGGGACAATCCTTCGAAGACTGGGTGGCGACGGCGCCGGCCGACCAGATTGACGGCTATGGCGAGATGTGGGAGATGACGCCGCTGTACGCGACGGGGGAGGCAACCGGCACAGGTGCCCAGGAGGCCGTCGGGTACGTAGTGACCTGGAGGATCCCGCAAGCCGGCGGCGCGTTCGAGCTCTCAGACCCTACGGCCCTCTTTCCCTTCCGGCGCCAGTGGGAGGAGACCGTCTACCACGCGCTGGCGGTGGGCCTGCAAGTGCCCGCCTACACCGAGACCTTTGAGCGCATGCTCTCGACCCTGGTTCCGGAGAAAGGAAACACAGTGGGGATGGTCTACATCCCGGCCGGACCCTTTGTGCGCGGCAGCACCGACCATGAGATCGCTGCTCTGCCCGGCCTGTGCGGCTCCGCCTGTCGGGGCGGCGAGTTCAATGACGAGGGGCCGCAGCGGACCATCACCTTGAAGGGTTACTACATCGACCGCACCGAGGTCACCGTGGCCCAGTTCAAAGAGTTCGTAGACGCGACCGGCTACCCGACCACGGCCGAGCAAAAAGGCGACGCCGTGCAGTACACCTGGCGGGCCTTTGACTGGCCTGACCGGCAGGACCACCCGGTCCGCTGGATCTCGTGGGATGACGCCAACGCCTACTGCCAGTGGGCTGGAAGGCGGCTGCCGACCGAAGCCGAGTGGGAAAAGGCGGCCCGCGGCGAGGACGCCCGCACCTGGCCCTGGGGAAGCGCATGGGACGACGGCATGGTGCCCCACGGCGATACCGCCCCGGTAGATCTCTATGCCCAGGGGGCCAGCCCCCACGGCGTGCTGGGAATGGCGGGGGGGGTATGGGAATGGGTGGCGGACTGGCACGACGCCGCCTACTATTCCAGTTCGCCCGATACCGACCCGCCCGGCCCACCCTCCAGTCCGGACAAGGTGCTGCGCGGCGGGGGATTCAACAACAACCGCTGGGTCATGCGTACTGCGCACCGCCACTACGGGGGCGCCATGGGCTACTCGACCGACCACGGCTTCCGCTGTGCCGCCGATGGCTAGACATCGGCGCGGCCGACGGTTGGACATATCGGCGCGGCCGACGGTTGGACATATCGGCGCGGCGGACGGGTAGCGGCGCAACCCCCGCTCCAGTCCCCCACCGGCTCCTCCTTCTAGTGTTATGTCAAGTCTCCAGCGGGTACGCGATCAGCAGCTAGATCGGGCGCGCTACTCCCTCTACCAGCGCGCCATCTGGATAGCGATCGTCGGGAACGGCCTGCTGGTCCTGGCCAAGGGAACGGCCGCTCTAATGTCCGGCAGCACCGCGGTTCTGGCCACGGCCGTCGATTCCCTCACCGACGCCATCTACACCGCCTTCCTGGCCTGGGGCCTCTGGCTCAGCCAGCAGCCGGCCGACGAAAGCCATCCTCAAGGCCACGGCCGCATAGAGCCGGTGGTCAGCGTCGCCATCGGGCTGGCTATGGGGACGGCCGGGCTGGAGGTGATAAAGCGCGCGGTCAGCCTGCTCCTGGGCGAGCCGGCAAGCTTTGAGTGGGCGTGGCCAGCGGCCAGACTGTGGCCGGCCACCGTATTGGCCGGCAGCGCGCTGGTCAAGGTAGTGATGTACCGGCTGGTGCGCCGCATCGGGGAGACCGCCCGCAGTCCCGCCATCCGCGCCGCCGCTATGGACAACCTGACAGACGTTCTCTCCTCGACCGTGGCGCTAGCCGGAGTGCTGGCCGCCAGCTGGATTCATCCTCTGGCTGACCCCATCGCCGGTATCGTCGTTTGCCTGTGGATCTTTCGCAACGCGATCAGCATCCTGGTGGAGAACGTGGGCTACCTCACCGGCCGGGCCCCGGCGCCCGAGCTACTGGAACAGATACGCGCCACCGCCAGCGGAGTGCCAGGAGTGGACAACGTTCACCGAATAGTCGCCGATCACGTTGGACCCCAGCTGCGGGTGGATATGGATGTGGACGTTGAGGCGGAGATTCCATTCCACGTGGCGCACGACATCAGCGACGCGGTGCGGGTCGCGGTAGAGCAGCTGGAGGAAGTGGACCAGGCCTTTGTCCACCTAGAGCCGGTTCACCCGCCATAGCCTGGATGAGCAGGCCAAATGGCCGATAGCACGGCCCCCGAATGAATTCCGGCGAATGAATTCGCCGGAATACATTCGATGTCTTGGACCTCTGCTCATACCCACTCGCTGAGCCGGCCCCAGGCGGCCTGCTCCCGGTCTGCCAGCTGTAGCAGCGGCGCCGTGCTCTCTCCCAGACGAGCTGCCGGGTCCTCGACCTGAGAGATATCCCGGAACCAGTAACCCAGCTCGTCCCACTCCTGCGCGATGCCGTGGAACTCGTCGGCGATGGGGAGCAGGCAGTCATCGCCCGTGATGCCGGCCGCCTCGCGTAGAAAACGACTCAGCATGAAGCGAAAGATTCCACCCCCGGTGCCGCCCCTTTCGTTGATGAAGATGAAAGCGTTGAACAACGTCCCCTTGAGCTCGTCGCCGTCCAGTACGGATGGCCACTCGAGTATGCGCTTGGCGGCCGTGCGGATTCCCTTCGCACCAAGGTTGGAAATCGGCGGTTCCAGCATGCCCTGGCACATCTCGCGGATCGCAGCACGCGTTTCGGCCGCTGTGGGCACCCGTTTCTGGCTATGGTCAAAGCTGTACCGCGTGCGCTTGGGAGGGAATGGCTTGTGTGTGGAGCCGCGGGCCTTTTCCAGGTCCTCCAGCGAGACCGGGTGCAGCTCCTCGTCGCGGTCAGCGAGCAGCACCTGGCGGGTCTCGCCGTCATAGCCGCAGGCCACTACCACGTGGCCCCCAAAGTGATAGTCATGGCCGCCAAAGTCGAAGTAGGGCAGAAAGCCCATATCCAGCTGCAGCATCACCGGCCGGCCGGCCTCCAACTCAGCAATCAGTGTCTGCTCCGCACGGCGGGCGCTGCCGCTGGTGTGCATCTTGACCACCACCCCGGTGCGCTCCCCGGCCATCCGCTCCGGGTCTCTGCTGCTCCGGCCGCCTATGAAGGGATAGGTCCCCTTCTGGTGCCAGTAGATGAACCCCACCGCTGCCCCCAACCCCAGCAGTAGGTCCTCACTCACGGGATGCCCGTAGAAATCATAGATGTGGCGCATTGACCCGGTGATGCAGTGCCAGCTCTTGAACTGTCGAAACCCCTTCAGTGGTTGCAGTGCCACGTTAGCCCTCCTCTTCCAGCTTCATGATCAGTCCCTCGATCCACTCGTCCTGCGCCCGCCCCATGGCAAGGCCATAATCAAAGAGCGCGTCCGCCAGCAGCGGGAGCCCGGCCTCGCTCTGCGCGGCCCACTTGGCCTTGACCCGCCCCACCCGGTCAGCGATGTGCTGCCGGTAGGCCCTCAGTGCCGCAATCAGCTCGTCTCGCGGCAGCCGGCCGGCGTTGGCCAACCCGAGCAAGAACGGCGAGAGAGAGGGCTGCGACACCGTCAGCCGCTCCATCACCTGAGAGTGAAAAGCGGTCTCCCCTTCGGCCGTGATCCGGTAGACCTTGCGCGGTGCGCCGCGGCCGGCCCACTCTAGCCGATAGCTAATCAGACCCCGCGTCTCCAGCTTGTTGAGGAGATAGTAGATGGAGGAGAAACCGACGGCCGTCCATTCGCGCATCCCCCGTTCCTGAATCACCTGCTCGATCTGGTAGCCGTGCCGCTCCTCCTCGTAGACCAGGCCGAGGATAGCCAGTTCAGCGTCTGTCACCCTTTCGCTCTCCCACACGATTCCATCAGCACCACAGCCGAGCGGCTACGCCGCTGACGATGAATGCGGGGTCCACGCAGGTCTCGCCCTACCCGGCGATTGGCTGCCGGATAACCGTCTTGAGCCGGTGGGGTGCGGTTCGGTTCGGGTCGCTCAGATAGATCTCGTGGTGCCTGCCCCTGAGTTGATAGCCGCCCTGCGCAATGAAGTTGTGCAACCTCTCGACCGTCGGCTCTTCCTCGGCATAGGGGCCGATGTGCATGATCTGGGCCGACAATCCCTCGTGGAAGCTCTCGAACCGGACCCTCGAGAGCGCCGGCGGGTCCTTCTTCTTCTCCACCTGCACCAGCGCCTCCTCGAAGAGCGCCTGTGTGACGTACTCGGGCTGCATGATCATCGCGGTCCACAGCCAGGTGTCCTTGTCTTCCAGGTCAAAGCGCGCGTCGTCCGCCCACCACACCGCCTCCAGGGGCATCACCCCATAGTCCACGGCCGCTTCCCCCTTCTTGACCATGAACTTGAGCGAGTAGGCCACCGAGTAGAGCGCCGAAACCGCCTCCTGGTACTCCTGTGAGCTGTTAGGGTCACCCGCCCCATCGACCATAAGGAAGCTCATGGGGGGCACGTCTACAACCGAAGGCTCTTTGGCCGACGGCCGGTAGAGATGCTTCAGCTCCTTCTTGAGATCCATCTTCTTCATCGCCCAGCCTCCATCATCTACACGTTACCAACTGATTATCCTATTACTAGTATACTATAGAACTAGGATTAGCGCAAGACCGAGCGTGGCAGACCCACTTCTGGTATCAGCAGAGTAGTACTACTGGGCGAATCGCGAGACCCGGGCCCGCCTCTAGTGCAGCGCCTACCAGGCCCCCGGCGCCATTAGCAGGGTAGCGATGCCCAGGAAGAAGAGGAACCCCAGCGTGTCGGTCACGCCGGTGACAAAGGCAGCCGAAGCCAGAGCCGGGTCGACCTTGATCGCCATCAGGCCCAGCGGTACCAGCACTCCGGCCAGCGCCGCCACCAGGAAGTTGAGCACCATGGCCAGAGCGGCCGCCAGCGCAATGACCATCTCCCCCTTCCAGAGGTAAATCGCCAGCCCCGTGCCGGCGCCCACCAGAGCGCCGTTGATGAGAGCGGCCGCCAGCTCCCTGAGCAATGCTCGCAGACCGTTGTGCATGTCCACCTCGCCCAGCGCCAGCCCGCGCACGATGACCGTAGTAGTCTGGCTGCCGGCGTTCCCTGCCTCGCCGGAGACCAGCGGCAGAAACGTGGCCAGGGCCACCATGCCGGCGATCACCTTCTCAAAGGCATCTACCACCGTGATGGCTACAAAGAGGGTGACCATGTTCACCGCCAGCCAGGGCAGCCGACGGAGCACCGAGGGGCCCAAGGGCCCGAACACTCGCGCCTCGCCGCTGATACCCACCATCCGGTACATGTCCTCGGTGGCCTCGTCTTCCACCACCTCGATGAGGTCATCGGCCGTGATCACGCCCGCCAGCCGGCCGTCCAGGTCCACCACCGGCAGCGCCAGGAAACCGTAACGGGAGAGGGTGCGGGCACAGACCTCCTGGTCAGCCGTCACCGGCACCGAGACAACCGCAGGATCCATAAGCGCTTCCACCACCGTCTCCGGCTGGGCGACCACCACGTCCCGCAACCCAACCACGCCCTGCAGCAGGCCCTCGCCGTCGGTGACGTACATATAGTAGGCGCTGTCGGCGTCCGGCTCTCTCCGGCGCAGCTCCCGCAGCGCACGGGCGGCAATCCAATCGCGGCGCAGGGTGACGACGGCCGGCGTCATCAGCCCCCCGGCCGTGTCGTCCTCGTACTGGAGCAGGGGAAGCACCTCTTCCCGCACCTCCATCTCGCGCAGGGCTTTCTCGGCCGCCTCTGGCGACAGATCCCCCAGCACGTCGGCCGCCTCGTCCACCTCCATCTCGTCGAGGATGTCAGCCAGGTCGGCCGGGGGCAGCAGCTCCGCCACCGCCGCTGCGTCCTCGTCCTCCATCTCTTCCAGGACATCGGCCGAGTCGGCCGGGTCAAGCTGCGAGAGCACTGCCACCTGGTCCTCGTCGTTCAGCTCGGCCACCAGGTAGGCCTGGTCCGGCGGCCGCAGAGCCTCAATGGCAGCGATTGCCTCTTTCAGGTCGTCGTGCTCCAGCACACCACGCAGCTGCGCCAGCACCTGATCTAGGATTGCGAGGTCCATTGGACACCTCCCGGTTCGCTCCCCCGGAGGCGCAATTGAGGGTTAGCCTGCCCTCCGGAGGGCTATGCTATTCGATTGGCAGGCAAGGAGCGGGACGGGCGTCCCTTGGTACTCGATGCAGGTCCTTCTTCCACTCAGGTCACCATCACGAACTCGGCACCGAGGGCAATTCTATGTCCATTCGCCCGGAATGTCAACTTCTGTGTGTGCAACGCGACACCGCCCCAGCCGCGTGTGCGGCTGTTTCGGGCCGCACACTGGCTTTGCGGGGCGCTCTCTTTTTCGGTACAATCTCTCACCCTGGCGGCGCCGTTGGCAACCGGCGGCCGACACCGACTGTCTTACTCATCTGACAAGAAAGGAAGGACGATGGACACCAAGCTGGAACAGCTGTGCGTCAACACTATTCGGATGCTCGCAATCGACGGGGTGCAGAAAGCCAATTCGGGCCATCCCGGAATGCCCATGGGCACGGCCGACATGGCCTTTGTTCTCTGGACCCGTTTTCTCAAACACAACCCCGCCAATCCCAGCTGGCCTGACCGGGATCGGTTCGTCCTCTCGGCCGGTCACGGCTCCATGCTGCTCTACAGCCTGCTCCATCTCACCGGCTATGACCTGCCGCTGGACCAGCTCGAGCAGTTCCGCCAGTGGGGAAGCATCACCCCCGGCCATCCCGAGCATGGCGCCGCCCCCGGTGTAGAGACCACCACCGGACCGCTGGGGCAGGGGTTCGCCAACGGGGTAGGGATGGCTCTGGCGGAGCGCATGCTGGCGGCCCGCTTCAACCGGCCGGGCTTCTCGATTGTGGACCACCATACCTACTGCATCGTCAGCGACGGGGACCTGATGGAGGGAATCTCTCACGAAGCGGCTTCCCTGGCGGGTCACCTGGGTCTGGGCAAGCTGATCTACCTCTACGACGACAACCGCATCACCATCGAGGGCAGCACCGATCTGACCTTCAGCGAGGACGTCTCGGCCCGCTTTGCGGCCTACGGTTGGCACGTTGCCCAGGCGGACGGGCACGACCGTGGTTCGGTGGCGGCCGCCATCCGGCAAGCGCAAGCCGAGGCCGGCCGCCCCTCGCTGATCATCGCCCGCACTCACATCGGCTTTGGCAGCCCCAACAAGCAGGACACGGCCGGCGTGCACGGCAGCCCTCTAGGAGCGGACGAGGTCCGCCTGACCAAGGAAGGGATGGGCTGGCCCGTCGAGCCCCCGTTCCTCATTCCCGACGAAGCGCTGGCGCTCTTTCGAGACGCACTGGATACCGGCCGGGCGGCCGAGGCCGAGTGGGGGGCCTTGCTCGATCGCTACGCGGCCGAATATCCCAACCTGGCTGCCCAGTGGGTGCAGATGACGGGCGGCGAACTCCCGGCCGGCTGGGAGGAGGCGCTGCCCGAGTTCACAGCAGACGATGGCCCCGTAGCCACCCGCGCTGCCTCGGGGGCCGTGATGGAGGCCATCGCCCCACGGCTGCCCACGCTGGCCGGCGGTTCGGCCGACCTGCACCCCTCCACCAAGACCTATCTCAAGGCCTACCCGGCCGTGCGGCGCGACGACTTCTCCGGCCGCAACCTTCATTTTGGCATCCGCGAGCACGGAATGGCAGGGATTCTCAACGGGATGGCGCTCCACGGAGGCTGGCGGCCCTACGGATCCACCTTCCTGGTGTTTGCCGACTATATGCGGCCCAGCATCCGGCTGGCAGCCATGATGGAGCTGCCCATAGTCTACGTGTTCACCCACGACAGCATCGCGGTCGGCGAGGACGGCCCGACCCACCAGCCGGTGGAGCAGCTGGCTTCGCTGCGGGCGATACCAGGGTTGGTGGTCATCCGGCCGGCCGACGCCAACGAGACGGCGGCCGCCTGGCGTGTCGCCCTGCACAACGTAAAGGGCCCCACCGCACTCGCGCTCACCCGGCAAAAGCTGCCGGTGCTCGAGGGCCCGGCCCAGGTCCAGCGCGGCGCCTACGTGCTGGCGGACGCCCCCGACCCGGCCGTGATCCTGGTCGCTAGCGGCTCAGAGGTGCACGTCGCCCTGGGCGCTCGTGACCTGCTGAAGGAGAAGGGGATCGAGGCGCGGGTGGTCTCCATGCCCAGCTGGGAGCTGTTCGCCGCCCAGTCGCCGGAATACCGGGATTCGGTCCTCTTGCCGGCCGTGCCGCGGCTGACCGTCGAGGCCGGGGTGGGAATGGGTTGGCACCAATACGCGGGAGATTCGGGCCAGGTGGTCAGTATCGACCGCTTTGGCGCCTCGGCGCCCTACCAGGTGAACATGGGAAAGTTCGGCTTTACGGCCGAGAACGTGGCTGCCCAGGCGGAGGCGCTGCTCTAGCTGACCCACTGTTTTGCGGCCTCGCCCGGCCGTATGGCGAGCAAACCGTGTGCGCCGGCTGCCCACGCCCGGAGCACTGACCGCCAAGGTCGGCCCTCTCCGCCGGCACCCAGTCGTGTCGCCCCGCATACCCTCCCGCTCGGTCCCCAGGTAGCGAGGATTCTGGTGGCGCAGAGGCGCCGTCGCCCGCTTCTCCTGGCACATAGCTCAGCCCTCAAGGCGTGGTGAATGGCCACTCGTGGCGGGGCACCCACGTTCGGGTCACGTCGTCCCCTCGACCTAGTCGCCCCCCCACCGTCCCGTGCTGTAGTGCAGTCGTGTTGCCCACATCTCTTTCATGAGGAGGCTGCCATGGCCGCCAGACACCAGAGACATCGTGACGACAAGGCCGATTCCCGGCCGCGACCCTCGCACCCATCGGTCGAACCATCTGACGTGCTGATCCCTGACGCACAGCCCGAAGCCGTTGTCCAGAGAGCCAGGCGCGCACCGGACACCCTCAGCACCGGGGATGTATTGGTGCTCCAGAGGTCAGTCGGCAACCAGGCGGTTGAAGAACTCGTCGCCGAGGGCGGACCGCCCTAACCGCTCACCTTTCGGGGCAAACCGCCGGCGGTTGCCGCGGCGGCGGCAACGTCTACCATCCAGCGGGGAAAGGCCACCAGCACGCCATCCAAACCAAAGCTGGTCCTGGAAGACATGATCAAGTGCATACTGGCGCGCGCGCAAAAGGGGCAGCGCCCCGGTCATCAAGATCTGCGCCCATTACCTCAAGACCGGCCAGCTCTCCGTCCTCTCTCTGCGGGCGCGGGTGATGCGGAACCCACAATTCTGGGGGCGCCATGTCGAGGAGCTGAGGCGCGGCTATGCAGTCACGGTGCTCGGCAAGAAGAGGGCCTGGATGCAGGTCAGAACCGAAAGCGGCAAAGTGGGCTGGATGCACCGCAACCGGCTCATTCCCCGGACCATCAAGCTCCGGTCCGGGGACACCGGATCGCGAACTCAGAGAGGGGCTGAAGCCGACGCAGGGGCTGATGTTGCCATCGCAGGCAGGGGCTAGCTCTAGGCCAAGTTACGCCCCTCGCGCTTCAAGCTCGGCTGACGATGGCGCGGGCTGCCGGATGGCGTGCTGTCCGGATGACGAACCCAGCGACCGGAGAGGGAGCACTGTCATCCTGACATAGTCGTCTGGCGCGCACAAACCACAATTGGCGTCCCCCTGCCACGCCACGCCCCTCTATTGGCTGCGCAAGCCTGCCCGTCGTGGGCCAACCAGCGTGTCGCCCCGCATACCCCCTCCTGGCGCAGCACAACCCGTACAGCATGCTCGGGCACTGTCACCCAGCTTGGGTCGCACGCGGGAGCCTTGCCCCCATCCACCGGGCTGGGCAACCTAGCCCGACTGACGCGAGCGCACATCCAGGCGCAATCCAGCGCGGCTTCCTATGCAGCTGGTGCCCCGCTGCTAGGGCGCCGCCAGGAAGCTGGTCACCACCCACCCCATCTGCCCCTCTTCGTCGCGGACCAGCGCCCAGACCATGGTCTCGTACACCTCGCGCTGCTTGAACACATCGAGTGGCGCGCCCTCCTGGAGCCTGCCAATCACCTCGCCGCCCGGCGTTGCGCGCAGGTTCAGCCGCGACGAACCTACGCCTGACACCACCATCGGCACCGGGGTAGGCGTCGGGGTAGCGGTCGGCTCGGGGGTCTCCGTCGCCGTAGGCGTAGCGGTAGCAGTGGGAGTGTGGGTGACCGTCGGCGTGGGAGTGCGGCTAGGGGCGGCCGTCTCGGTTGGCGGCGGCTCCTCCCCATGAGCCCGGGTCGCCGTCGGAGTCATCGACGGGGTCAGAGTAGGCGGGATCAGCGGATCGAGTTCCGTGGTGGGAATGACTATCAGCTTGAGGGCAACGGTCCGCTGCAGCTGGGTGGCGATGCTCTCCTGCAGGTCCAACACAGTCTGGTGGGCGAGCTGGCGCGGCGAACGAACGGCGATGGAAAGCTCCAGCGCCTCGCCGCTGTCATCCCCAATGACAACCTCTTCCAACTCGGTGTTCGGCAGCCGCTCCACCTGCTCTTCGACAATGGCATAGATGGCCTGCCGCTCGCCCTCTTCGGCGGCCGCTTCCCGGTGCTCGGCCCGGGCCTGCAGTGACAGCACCGAGAGGATAAGTGCGAGGAGCGCCAGGAGCGCTGCCTCGCCCATCACGCCCCGGCGGAGAATGGCCCAGCGGGCCCTCTGCCCGGAAGGAGGCGAGAAACCCAGCAGCAGGAAGATCAGCCCTCCGGCCGACGCGATGGCCACAAAGTTGGTGAGAAAGAGCAGGAACGCCCCAGACATGATATCCCAGCGCCCCATGGACAGCCCAATTCCCGAGACGGCCAGCGGCGGAACCAGGGCGGCCGCGATGGCCACCCCCGCCAGCGACGCCGAGACACCCTTCCGGCAGAGCGCGTACGCACCGGCCGCACCCGAGGCCAGCGCCACACCGAGGTCCAGCAGTCCCGGCCGCATCCGGCTCAGGATTTGGTGCCCCGGCGGCGCATCCGGCACCAGCAACCCAACGACAGCGCCCACCGCGATGGCAATCAGCGTGCCCTGCAGGCCGGTCCACAGGGCCTTCCGCAACAGCTCCGCCCCGCCCAACACCACGCCCAGGCCGACGCCGACGATGGCCGACATGAGCGGCGCGACCAGCATGGCGCCGATGATGACGGCTGGGCTATCGAGCAGCAGCCCCAAGGCGGCAATCGCGGCGGAGAGGCCGATCATGAGCGAGAAATCGACCCTCGGCCGCGCCCCCCGATAGATCTCCTTTTGAACGTCGCGTCGCTCCTCTACCGTCAGCGTGGGCAGCAGGTTAAACACTCGCCACCATGCCCAGCGCAACGCCCGGGCGGCCACCGGCATCCGGCGCTTGACGACCACCACCGGCACCTTGCTCTCGACAGCCACTCGCCGGGCGATCACGCCAAATGGGTCCGCATCAATCACCGCCTCCTGGGAGGCGCCCATCCAGACCAGGTCATACGCGCCCTCGGCCGCCTCCTGCACAATTCCCTCCGGCGGCGAGGACGCGGGCACTACCTTTGTTTGCAGGACTGGATCGGTAGCTCGCTCTCCCAACAGCCACTGCAGCCGCTGCTCCGCTTCCTCCAGGGCCTGCTCCGAGCCGCCCGCGTTCCGGCTGACGTAGCAGGCCGTCACCTGTCCACCTGATCCCCGGGCGATGTCGAGCGCCATCTCCAGCGCCCGGCTGGAATTCGGGCCCCCTCCCACCGGCACCAGGAACTGTTTGAGCTCCTCCAGCTCCTCACCGCCCAACACCAGCACCTCGCAGGGCGGACTGGTCAGGACGGCGTCCAGCACCCCGCCCGGCTGGGTCGCCCGCTCGGGCGGCCCATGCCAACCCAGCAGCAGCAGATCGGCGTGCGATTCCAGCGCCACCCGGCGGATGACGGGGCCCACATCCGTGCCCTGACGCAAGAGATAGTCAACGGCCACGCCGGCCGCCTCCACCGTCTCCACCGCCCGGTCCAACGCAGCAAAGTCAGCACGCGTGCTGGACTCTCGCTGAACGCCCTCGCGCATCACGTGCAGAACCAGCACCTCGCCTTCTCGAGCGGCCGCTGTCGCGGCCGCCACGGCCGCCAGCCGAGGAGCCGTATCGGGATGAGCGACGGCAAGCAGGACCCGGAAAGGGCGCTCGGCCTGAGGGGTTTCACTCACGGCAGGTGTCTCCATTGGAGGGTGTCCGCATCCGGCCGGCAGCTGACAGCACACGCTCTACTGGGGCTGAGTGAAGCCACTCAGCGGCCAAGGCTAGCAGCCAGCCCCTCCCGCAGCTGCACCAGCATCTCGGTGAGCTCGCTGAGCTCTTCGTAGATCGTATCCGCCTCGCCGCTGGCGACTATTTCCTGCAGAAGGTCGTAGATCTGAAGCCCGCCCTTCTGCTGGCGGGCGGCCAGCCGGCGAACCCCGCGGAGCCGCTCAACCATGATAGACGATGGCCGGCGAATAGCGGCCGGCGGCCCGGGGTCCAGTCCCTTCTCGCGGCGGATGCGGGCCTCGGCCGCCTCCAGGTCCGCAGACTTGGCTAGCCGGGCCACCTCGGCGCCGGGCAGATCGTAGCGGGCCGCCAGCGACACGATGCCCAGCTGTCTATCAGCCTGGGTCTCGGCCGCAACCGAGACTAGCGGCCGCAGCTGCCCCTCGCTGAGCCGGGCGCGGTCCGCCAAGTCGAGGGCCTCGTCGGACAGTTTGAGAACTGCCAGCTGCCGCAAGAGATGGCGCTCCCCGCGGCCCATGATCTCCGAAATGGCCGGCCACTTGCCGTACACGGCACCCCGATCCAGCTCTAGCGCCTCCCGGTAGACATCATACCCGACCAGCGCCTGGGCACTCTCGTCGTCCTCGCCCGCCAGGATAGCGACCACGTGGTCGCTATCCCGCCCTGTCATATGCAGCAGCAGGCGAGCAATCTGGCCGGCCTCCTGCACGGCCGTGAGCGGGCTGTCCTGCAGGTTCTCGGCCGCCTGGCGCTCCGGCCTGCTCGCCCGGACGATCTCGGCTCGAATCCGCGCGAACGCCCGCTCGCCCTCCACGCTCACCAGCCACCAGTGAGCCCACCAGCGCCGCTCGCCGGTCTCCAACAGGTAGCCCCCGGCACCGTCGTCGCACACGGTGACCGGGTTGACCATCTCCTGCGCGCGGATGCTGTTTGCCAGGCCGATGATCTGCTCCTGGAGCAACTCGGCCTCGGTCAGGTCGTCCTCCGCCAACGCGCGCCAGGCACCCAGCGCTCCTGGCGGGTCCAGCTGGCGGACCACGAAACCGGCCCGCACGGCCGGCGGTAATATGCGCCGCGCCTGGAATGGATCCGGCCGTATCTCTTTGATGGGAAGCATCTGCACACCCGCGGCCGGCTGCTCGGCGGCGCGGGTCACCTCCATGGCCTCCTCGGCCACGTCAAACAGAGCGTCCAGCGACGAAGCGCTTCGTCTACCTCGCTTACTCATGTGCGGGCCTCTCTACCCAGAACCTCACCAATGAAACGGGCGTAGGCGACCGATACCTTGGATCGGGGCGCGTACTCGAAAAGGCTCACTCCTTCACGCTGGGCATAGTCCACCACGATGCTCTCGGGCACCAGCACGTCGAACAGGAGAGAGCTGAACGCCTTATGCCGACGTAGCGCCTCCAGGTCCGCCCTCATCCCCGCCAGTTGCCCGCTGAACCGGGTGATCAGCACGCCCATGATGTTGAAATCAGGGTGGCGGTATTCGCGCTTCTTTTCGATCAACGTACCCAGCATGTGCGAGAGCCCCTGAATGGCGAACTGCCGCAGATCTACGGGCACCACGGCTGCCTGCACCGCCAGAAAAACCGCCACCGAGAGCGAATCCCACTTGGGGTTGGTATCAAACAGAACAAAGTCATACCCCGAGTTGATCTCGCCGATCACGTCCGCTAGGCGATAGTCGCCCCGCGGCAGCGTAACCTGCCGGCGCGGGACGCTCCGCAAGCTTCGGTCTCCCGGCACCACGTGGATGTTCTCGCCCCACACCGAGGGAACGATAGCAGACCGCAACTGGTCAGCATTGTAGAGGTTATCGCTGTAAAGACAAGTCAGCGAGGAGCGAGGCCCAAAATCGCTGCGCCCGGTCAGCATCTGCGTCGTGTTGACCTGCTGGTCGGCGTCTACGACCAGGATGCGCCAGTCCCGCCCCTGCCTTCGGCCCATTAGATCCAGCCCGGCCGCCAGCGTCAGAATGGTGGTGGTCTTGCCAACGCCCCCCTTCTCGTTGAAAACCGCTATCGTCCTAGCCATTCCGAACCCGGCCTATGTCGCCTCGCACACCTCTGCCGCCGAAACCAGCCAAGGCCACCGGGCAATCGTCGTACTGCTCCTGGCAGTGCACAAGCAGTCCCGGGCCCTGGAACCTCCATGAGCCCAACGTGCACTGAAGAAGATAGAGAACACCCTTTCCCATCATTTCTATGATACTATCCATAGATCATTATATAGCGTCGCACCGCACAGTGGTTGTGTCGCCACGCACAGCCCTGGGCCGCCCTGCAGACTCTGCGTGTTGCTCTGCACGAGGCGGCCGCTGGGCCGCACACGGCCGGCTCCCTGCCCGAGATGGCGGGCGAATCCCGTCGGTGTCGCCCTGCACGACATTTGCATTGAACAGCACATCATGATGCCGCCGGCAAGGGACTCAACTCACCGCGGAGACCGCCGAGTCATGAGCGTGCGCGGAGATTCCACCGGTTCCGTGTGAGAGTGTGTCAGCATACTGTGCCTGCGCCCTTGATCTCTGTGAGTTCTCTGGGTGCTCCGCGGTGAATCTAGTTGGTTGAGTACGGTCATGCTATTCCAGCAGTGTGAGCAGGGATTCCATCGGCAGCTGCTGCCACTCGGCCAGCTGGAGCTGCGCGCTCTTTAGCCAGGCCGCGTGCGCCTGCTGCAGCTTGGCCCGGAACCGCTCCACCTGAGCTGGACATAGCAGAGGCGGCTCGTTGACCACCAGCAGCCGGTATGCGAGGGCACTGCCCTCTCCCTCTTCGCGGACCAGCGCCAGCCGCTCGCGTCGCAGCCTGTCAAAGGCACCCTCCTGCCAGCAGGCGCGGCCGTCCTGGCCCCGGCGCTTAACACCGGTAATCTTCTGCCGATGGCAGCTGAGCGTGGCAGCCAGCGAATAAACCGAGGTGACGGTCTCTCGGGTGTAGGCCTCGCCCTGCTGGGACCAGTTGAGGCATTTGCAGACCCGCCAGACCGCATAGGAGACCGGGCCGATCAGCGGCTGGAGAAACAGGTCATAGTAGACGGGCGTCCGCAGAAAACCGGTCTGGGAGAGCTGGTCCGATTCCCAGGCCGGTGTGACAAAGGGGGTTGCGTCGGACTGTGAAACGTCCGCGGACTGTGAAACGTCCGCGGCCAATACTGGGTCCGCGACGGCGAAACTCTGGTAGTCGCGCCCCAACGCTTCCCAGGTCGTGGGATCGCAGCCGGCCGCCAGCAGCCAGTCGAGATGCTGCTGCTGTTGGGATTGGGTGAGCTGGGCGACCTGGGAAGGGGCCAGGAGCGGCAGGTGGCGGCGGAAGCGGCCAATATAGACAGTCGCCCGGCCGGCCGCGTGGCGCTCGACCTCCGCCAGTCCGTGGTCCCGCAGGGTCTCGAGCGCGCCTCCCAGGCCTCGAGCCGGCTTGCCTCTGATCAGATCGCGGCTGACGCCCAGGTTGGCGGCCGAGTCCTGGATATCGAGACGGACCCGCCGAGTGAAATCGGCCTCTGGATTCCTCCAATAGAGGGCTTGGGTCAGCCGCCAGTAGGCGTAGGCCACGTAGCCCAGCACGGGCTGCCAGAACAGCTCATAGTAGCTGGGCGTGCGGAGCCAGCCGCGGGCATAGAGATCAAAGTTGAGGAACGTGAGCGCGACGTCGCCGGGCTTGAGGTGATCCGGTCCGGGGGTAGGGAGGCGCCGCAGCGGACCGGACCTGGGGAGGGGCGAGTGGAGCTGAAAGACCACCGACCCGGTGTAGCCTAGGCCCTGCAGCGTTCGCTGGACCAGAGGGGAGAAGCGGGTCTCAATCCAGGCCTTGGCCTCGCTGGTGGGCACGCCAACTGTCAACGCCCCGTCCTCTTCCATTTCCCCCGTGGTGTAAGCGAAGAGGGTCTCAAAGGTTGCGTGGGTCATCGCCAGCCGCAGTTCGGCCAGCACCTGCTGCCACAGCTCGTCGGGGGACATTGACGGCGCGCGTCTTTCGTCGGTTGGGGCCAGGACCTCACTCATTCGACTATGCGAACGACCGCCGACGATTAGGTTGTCCTATAGTCCACAAAACCACGATAACTCATCCTGTGGGATGTTGGTTTGTAATTACCTGTCCTATAGGTCTGATTAATACGACTCACCAGTTGTCAAACCGGAGCTGGCGCGGCCGGAACAAATAGTCAGCGAGGTCCTGGGTGTTGTCGAATTGCTCGACGATCCCCATTCGGCCGCGGGTGTCCGCCAGGCGGTGGTGCAGCAGTTCGACGGCCAGTCCAAAGACCTGACTCCAGGTAGCGCGGAACACGCCCTGGAATCGGATTGTCATGACCGCCATCTTTTCGCGCGTGTCGGTGAACATTGTGATGTTGAACTGGGAGGTCTCCTTGGCGGGCGGGTGCAGGTCCAGGAGAAAGTAGACCGATTTCAAGTCTACTACCCCCACGGGTAGAAGCTGGCCCTCGCCGGTGAGACCGCTCTGCATCCGATCCAGCTCGTGTTCCAGGTGGCGGATCACCAGGTCGGCTACTTCTACTCGAGTCTCGCCCAGGGAGGAGAGCCCCTCCGCCAGGGCCAGCCAATGCTTGCGCTGGCGTTGGCTGAGGTAGACGCGGGTGGCCTTGCGCGGCTTGGTGGCGGGCGGCCGGCCGCGGCGCGGCTGCTGCGCCTCCCAGTTGGCCCCGATGATCCTTCGACGCGGCGCTCGCCGCTGCTGGGTCGTCACGATGCGCCTCGTGGCAACCGGCGCGCCCGCCTCGGGTTTGCAGCGGCGTTGGGTGGCGACCATGCCGGTGAAAGGATGATCATAGGAGGTCGCTCCTCAGCCGGTCTGTCAGATGTGGGTAGTAGGCCTCCATCACCTGGCGCACCAGCCGCCGGTCGATGAGATCCGCGTCCTGGGTGTAGGCCTCGATGAGGGCCAGCTGGGCCAGGCCGCAGATCTGGCGCGGGACGCCGCTGCTGATGAGATAGATGTCGTCCACGGCCGCCGGAGTGAGCAAGGAGTCGCGCCGGCCGGCGACCATAAGGCGAAAGCTGATCAGGTTGCCGGTGTCGTCGCGGGTCAACGCGTCCAGGTGGGCGTAGACCGCTACCCGGCTCTCCAGCGTAGGCTCTTTGGCGAGCAGAGTGCGCAGCTCGGGCGTGCCGATGAGCACGACCTGAAGCAGTTTGCCGGCGCCCCGGCTCTCAAAGTTCAGCATCTGGCGAATAAGCTCGAGGTGGGTGGAATAGAGCCGCTGCGCTTCGTCGATGATCAGCACGACGTTGGTGCGCTCGCGGAAGCTGCTGACCATAAAGGTGCGCAGCACAGTCATCTGGTCGCTGATGCTGCGCGGCCGCTTGAGGTCGAACTCGGCCGCCACCCGCCGTAGGAAAGGCAGCGAGCTGCGCCGGTCGGTGAGGGGAAGCTGAGCCTCTTCCAGGAACGCGACCTTGTGGTTACCCAGCTGCTGGTAGCGGCGGTAGAGCCAGGCGCCCGACATTGTCTTTCCCGCCCCAATGGTTCCCAGGATCACGCTCAGCCCCTGCCGCTTCTGAATCATGTAGGAGACCTTGCTCAGCCCCATCTTGTGAGCGTCGGAGAGGTACATGAATGAGGGATCGGTGGTGAAGGAGAAGGGCGGCTGGAGCAGGCCGTAGCGATGGTAATCGATGGCGTCGGGCTCCAGGTAGCGAGGCAGACGGCCCGAGACGTCGGTTTGCTCCTCCTGGGTTGCGAGACTGGGCTGGCGGCTGGCGATTCTGACACTCGATTTGACCATGTTTCCCACCTGTTCGCAGGTTCACCGCTGGACAAACGCGAATGGATGCCCCATCCGCACATATCATATCACAAACCTGCGAATAATGCAAGCTCGGCCGCATAGCTAAGCTGAGCACAACAGATGAAGTGGCCAGACGTGCATAGAGCAGCGATAAAGCCCCCAGGAGCCCTTTGTGCGGAGACTGGCGGCCGTTGGGCAGCGCATGGCGCGATTACCTG
>JAUVHW010000224.1 GCA_030593075.1 Ardenticatenales bacterium | reverse complement strand
CCCAGCCGGCTGTAGTGAATGTGGAAATGGTAGCCTGCCAGCAGTGCGGCCGCCAGCAGCGCCACCACTCTTCCCCAGGCGCGGCGGGCAAAAACGTAGGTCACAGCCACTGTCAGCGCTCCGGCAAAAGGCGAAAGGAAGCGCACCGCTAGAGCGGTCTGTCCGAACAGCCGGATCGGCAGAGCCAGAAGGAAATAGTAAAGGGTGGGATGCGAGAACCAGCCGGTGACAAAGGGGTTCGCCAGGTCGCCGGACGCCACCCGCACCGCCTCTCGCCCCATGCTGGCCTCGTCCCCTGCCAGCACGTAAGGGATCTCGTCCAGCTTCCAGAAGCGCAGCAACAAGGCGACCAGGAACAGCCCGACCACCACCAGGACCTCCCCCCGCTCTCCCAGGGCCCCCGAGACGCGATGCAGCAGCGGCACTCGCTCCCCGGCCCCGGGCGGCTCAGAGCGGCGCGACAGCCGCGCCCGGAGTCCCTCAACCGCGCCGGGCCAGAGCGCCACGGCAGCCAAACCGATGCCCGCCAGCCACAGGAGCAGCGCCAGTGCCGGGCGTCCCGCCGGCCGGGCTGCATCCCCCACCTGCCGCCAGGCTAGCCAGGAGAGAAAGAGGCCCCCGCAGAAGACCGACGCTGTCGCGGTTTGCCCGCGCAGTCTCTGGAAGGGCGCCTCCAGAGCGGCCGTCACCTCCCGCCGCCGGGCAGAGGTTTGCCAGACAAAGACACCCAGCCAGAGCAGCGCCAGCCCGTACCAGGTGAACCCGTCCCCTGGCTGGAGCGGCCGCTGTTGCCAGTTCCAGCTAGTCTGGCCCGCAGTGGCGCAGAGCAACGCCAGAACCAGCCAGACGATGGAACTGAGGTTGACGGCGTTGGATGCCGCGGCAGCCGGCGGCCGCACGCTTTGGGCCGAAGCGCCCTCATCCTCAGCCGACAGGGGTTTTGGTAGCGGAGCGGCTGCCGGCCGCATGCCCTCCGCCGAGAGAGGCTCCGGTGCGGGAGCGGCGGCCGGTGGCTGCAGGCTTTCGTCCGCTGCGTCCTGCTCAGACGCCGAAGCGGCTGGCAGCCGCGGAGCCGCTTCAGGCTCGGCGAGCGAGTAGTCGCGGGGCGCAGGCCACGGCAGCTCGGCGATCTCCCCATTGCCACAGAGCCGCCAGGCGACGAACACCAGGTAGGCGCCCCGTTTGGGCGGCGGCTCCCGAAACCAGGGACGCAGCAGGCGCTCGGTCCACGCCAGGCTCGAGCGCCAGGGGGCGATGACCCAGTGTCCCAGTAGCAGCTTGCTAACCAGCGCGGGGAGGCCGAGATAGTTGCCCCATTCGAGCCGGGCATGGGCGCTACGCGAGAAGTAGTACTGCCAACGAACTGTGCTCAGTCCCGCTGCTCCCAGCCGCTCGTGCCACACGGCCGGCGGGTCGCAGTGGCGGTGGCGCGAGAACTGGTTGAACCAGCCTTCGTAGCGGACAGCCAGCGGCTCCAACCCCACCCCCCTTAGGGCCGTGGAGATGGAGAGCAGTTCGGTGAAATGCTCACTGGGCACCGTCATGACAAAGACGCCGGCCGGTCGCTCCCCGGCCGGCTCGGTGCTTTCCTGATCTGGGCCGGCCAGCTCGACCCTCTCCGACGCGGCGGTCGGTCTCTGCAACACCCGAGCCACCTCATAGATCACCGGCTGTACGTCCTGGATGTGCTCCAGCACGCTGTTGCAGATGACGGTGCCGAACTGGCCATCCGCGAAAGGAAGCCGGTACCCGGCCGCCTGGATCGGCAGCCGGTATACCTGGCGGTCCCGGGCCTCTCTCAGTGGTTTTAGCCAGGGGTCTATGCCCACCTCGGGCGGATTCTCAAAGGTGGTGCGGGCGAAATCCCCGTCCCCGCAGCCCAGATCCAGGATCGGCCGGGGCAGCTCCAGCTCCTGGTAAAAGAGCGACTCGGTCGCCCGCAGCAGTGCGCGAAAGGCGGGCACCCGCTTGAGGTGTCGCCAGAGAAGATCGTCAGTCAGCATCTGCTGCCCCTATCACTATTCTGCCCGCACTGCTGGCGCAGCCGGAGGTAGGGGTCGGCGCCGTCCGGGGCGGCCGCGGGGCCGCCGGTCAGCCGGCTGAACAGGCCCTCGTAGCGCCGGGCCGTCTCGGCGGGGGAAAAGGCCTCGGCGATCACTTGGGGCGGCCGCAGGTACCGTGGTTTGTTGCGCAGCACTTTCAGGATGGCCTCCGCGAGGCCTCCGGCGTCCCCAACGGGCGCGATCTCACCCATTCCCGTCATCAGCACCGGCTGCCGCACCCCCGGCAAGTTGCTGGCCACGCAAGGAGCGCCGCACATCATCCCCTCGATCTGCACCAGGCCAAAGGATTCCGTGCTGTTGAGACTGGGCAGAACGGTCACGTCACAGTTGCGGTAGAATGGTGCCATCTCGTCCTGGTCCACGGACCCCAATGAGGTCCAGTGATCTGCGTACTCTTGGAACAGGGGCTGCAGCCGCCGTTCGTACTCTTTTTCGCCCAGCGCGGGAGGCTGGGCAAAGAGTACCCGAGCGTTGGGAAACTCGGCCAGGATGCGCGGAAGCGCGCCCAGCAGCACTTCTACGCCTTTTTCGGCCGCCAACCGGGCAGCCAGGCCGATGACAGGCCCGGCCGCGCCGTCCAACCCCCATTTCTCGGCGAACGCCTCCACGGCTCCCGGCCGGGCCGGCGCCAGGGTGACGGGCGGCGGGATAACCTGCACTTTGCCTCTCAGCGGCGCCAGGAAATGGGAATGGATCGCGTAATCCTGGGTGTAAGCCACCACGACGTTCGCCAGCCGGCCGGCAATCCAGTTGTTGACCAGCACCACACCGTTCACCAGCCTGTTGAACGGGCCAGGCGGCAGCTGCAGGTCGCAGTGATAGGTGAGGACCACCGGTTTTCGCATCAGCCGGCCGCGCAACGCCAGTCCAGGCGCGTCAAACTGGGGGAGATGGAGATGAATTACGTCTTGCTGGCGGGTCAGCCGGGTAGCCAGCGGGCCAAAGGTGGGCATGATGACCCCCTTGCTGACCCGCATAGCGACCGGAGCGCGCACCACTCGCACTCCACCGGCCGTCGTCTCGTCGCGCGGCAGCCTGCGGTCGTACTGGGAGGTGAGCACCGTCACCTGGTGACCCCGTTCGACCAGGGCGCCAGCCAGACGCTCAGCATAGATGGTAAGGCCGCTCACGTGCGGCCGGTAGTAGGTGAGGACGACCAGTATCTTCATTGCCAACCCAACAGCACTCAGCCGGCCGCGGAGGTCTCCCCTCGCACGGCCGCCAGTATCGATCCCAGGCTCCGGCCGGTCTGCCAAAGCCCCAGCAGCCCCAGGACCAGAATCACCAGGAACATCACCGCGTGATACACGGCCGCAAAACTGAGCGCCTGCTCCTCCGTCGCCGGGAAAACCGAAAGCCCGATCATCACCGCTCCGTGAAACACTCCCACAAAGCCGGGCGTAGACGGGGCGGCGACGCCGAACGCGGCCGCGCAGAGAGTGAACAGGGCGGCCGCCCAGGTTGCCTCGGGCCAGAAGCCACGCAGCCCCCCATAGTAGCCGGCTAATATGCACAGCCAGAGAGCCAGCGAAAGCATCACTACGCGAAGTAGTAATCCCCACTGGGTGAGCACCTTGAACCCGTCCAACACCGAGCTGATGCGGGACAGCCAGGCATCGGCATTGGCCCGCAGGAAGCCCACCCTTCCGAGCGACGAACGGGCCAGCTGCAGTGCGCGCTGCCGCTTGGCGGCCGCCAGCAGCATCAGCAGGAAACCGGCTACGGCCGCGGCGCTGATCAGGGCCCCGGTCACCCCCATGACCTCGGGCAGCGCGGGCGCCAGGGGCGCCGCCACGCCGAAGAAGAGCGCGATGATCAGCATATCCAGAACTCGCTCCAGCACCACACTCGACAGCGCCTGCACCCCACTCACCTCCGGTTCCTGGCCTGCCAGGTAGGAGCGGGCCACGTCCCCCAGCCGGAAGGGCACCAGGTTGGTGATGAGGTAACCGATGTTCTGGGCGTGAAACAGTGGGCCGTAGCGAGCGCCGCCGCCCAGCATCAGCTTCCAGCGCCAGCCCCGCAGCAGCAGAAAGGCCGTCTGTCCGGCCGCGATGACCAGCGCCGCCCGCCAGTCGGCCGTCCTCAGGGACTCCAACACCTGCTCCAAATCCACCACCCAGAGCACGGCCGTCAGGCACATCAGGCTGATGAGTACTCCGAGCCAGAACTCAGCACGTCTAAACATGGATTGGGTAACGGTCAACTTGGAGCCGGCACCGCAACGAGAGGGGCGGTTGAGCGAGACAGGATGGAGATCTCCACTGCGGCTGGATCAGCAAGTGCCAACAGCTCGCCCTCCGGCCGGTTCTCGCTCACCCCTCCTTCCGGAACCGGCCCATCAAATGGCGACTCTGGCCTCCGTCACGAATGCCTCCAGAACGGGCGAATCGACCTCCAGTTCCTCAGGCCCGAATGTCTCGATGTGGAACTCGATCGCAGATCTCACGTCGGCAAGCGCTTCCTCGTACGTGTCACCCTGGCCTACAACGACGCCCTTGATCCCCAGGGGATAGGCTACGTAACCATCGGGGTTCTTCTCTACAATGGTTTTGAACTGCCTGAACATGATGGTCTCCTCGCGTGCTGAGTCGGCCACTAGCCCGGTCAGCCGTGCAACAGACAGGTCACCTCTTTGGGCAGATTATGCACCGGGCCCCGGGAGCGCCCATCTATCCCGCTTCCTCCCGCACCAGCGCCTCTAGCTCGGCCGCCGTCAGCCGGCCGCGGTTCTCAAAGATCAGCACCAACGGGTGATCGTACACGGTGAAACTCTCGTCGGCCGGGCCCAGGTTGAGCGTGACGGGGGCCGGCCGCCAGTCCAGCAGCGGCTCCGGCGCCGGCAGACCGGGACGGGAGAAGCTGTCCTCCACCAGCGCCACCGGGCCCAGGCCGGGATTGCGACCCTCCCAGTGGACCAGCTCAAAGCCTAGCTCGCCGCCAAAGAGCAGCCGATAGTAGGCAGCCCCCTCCGGGTAGCGCCTCGGCAGTTGCGGGATGACGCCGTACAGCCGGTTGCTAGCCAGAATCACATAGTCGCTGCCGGCGACCTGGCCCAGCGCGGCCGCCAGCTTGACGCGGTCCTCGTAGATGACGAGGCGATCCTCCACATCGAACCACTCGAGCGCGCTACTGGTCAAGTCGCTGGGCAGCGGCTCGCCGTCCTCGCCCCGCACCTTGAGCGGCAGTCTATGGTCCCAGTGCTCATTGGCCAGAGCGCTGGTGGCTGGCGCGTTCTCATAGAGCCAGCGCGAGGCAGCGATCCACGGGTGCTCGCCGGCGTGGTAGAGCCGGACAAAGGCCGCTGCCCACAACCCGCTGAACAGGAGAGTGACTGCGAGCGCCGACCCCGGCACAGTGGCAACTGCCTGTCCCAAGCTGCGGGCGGTCGGTGGGGGCACGGCGCCCGACCCGCGCCTCTGCTTCCGCACTGCGCTGGTCAGCATCCCCGCGCCGTAGATGGCCAGAAAAGGCGTCAGAGGAAGCAGGTAACGCAAGAACTTGACCTGGAACGAGCCGGTGACGATGAAAAAGGG
>JAUVHW010000315.1 GCA_030593075.1 Ardenticatenales bacterium | reverse complement strand
CCGGTGGTACCGCGGCCGAGCGTCGCTCCAGCCGAGCCCGTACGGTGATTTCTCCTGGCGGGTGGTGGATGCCTCTCCCACGCCATGGTGGCAGGATGACGACAATCTGAAGCAGGCGGTCCGCCTTGGAATGGCGGGTGTGCTGCTCTTTGGTTTTGTGGCTGCCGCTGAGGCGCTGTTAGTGGCTGCCGTATACATCAACACCGGCCTGGCCCTGTTCAACCTGATTCCCTTGGGTCCCCTGGACGGCAACGGGATTCTGCGCGGGCTCTTGCTCGGCAGCCGGGCGGGGTGGACCTACGACGCGGTCCGTTTCCTTGATCGGATTGAGCCATACAGCGGCCGCATCCTTTTTGGGATCATCTTCGTGGAGCAGATCCTGCGCATCCCCATCCTGAGCCTGCCGCTTTGGGGGGCGACTAGCCTGATTGCTCACCGGCTGCTGGGGGCCTAGAGCGACGAGTCGTCTTTCGCGGCGCTGCATGCTGAGGTCCGGCAGTGGGTCAGTGCCGCAAGGATTCAGGCAGCGATCGGTGAGCCGCAGCCGATCGGCGGCGAGCTGATTCAAGTCCTCTAGACCGGCAGCTACCCCGTCTCAAAATGCGCTACTGTCACCCCCCAGCCGCCTTCACCGTCCTTCCCCTCTTCGAAGCGCTGCACCTGCGTATGAGCCTTCAGCGCCTGGCGCACGGCCGACCGCAATCGGCCGGTGCCTTTTCCATGGATTATGCGCACCCAGGGCGCGTTGGAGAGCAGGCTGGCGTCCAGGAAGCTGTCCAGACGGCGGAGCGCGTCTTCCACCCGTTCGCCGCGCAGGTCCAACTCCACTCCGGGCGAGGCTGCGCTGCGGGTCATAGAACTGGGGAGTTCGCGCTCTGGCTTGCCCGAGTCCTGGCCTTCCCGCCACTCCAGCTCCTCCAGACCGGCGCGGATTCGTAGCCGGCCGATCTGCACCTCGGCGCGGGTCTCATCCAGGGACAGTACCTCTCCGTTGGCACTGACAGTGGTCACCCACACAGTGTCGCCGACCTTGACCGGCCGCTGGGCCACTGAGTCTTTCAGCCCCTCGTCAGGCGGGAGTGGCTCCGGTTCGGGGACGGTGCTCTCGGCGACCGCCTCTACCTCTTGCTGCAGCCGCCGGATTTCAGCCAGAGGCTTGCCGGCCGCGCTCAGCTGGCGACGCAGGCGGCGCATCTCCTCCCTGAACTCGTTCAGCTCAGCCTGGGCCTCAATTCGGGTATCCTGCAGAATTCGGAGCCGTTCCAGGTCGATGTTGTGCAACCGCTGCTGGAGCGAGCCCCGCAACTCACCGGCCTGAGCGCGCTCCTGTTGGGTGGCTGCCCTATCCGCCTCCGCCTCGTCCCGCGCCCGGTGAATCGAGTCCAGCAGATCCTCGGCTTTGAGCTGCGTGTCGGGCATTAGCGCCCGGGCCTCACTGACTACCTCAGGCTCCAGCCCCAGGCGGGAGGCGATGGCGAAAGCGTTGGAGCGGCCGGCTAGCCCGATTCGCAGGCGGAAGGTGGGCGCCAGCGTCTCCAGATCAAACTCTACACTGGCGTTGGTGACGCCCGGCGTGTTGTGGCCGTAGAGCTTGAGTTCCGGGTAATGGGTGGCAACGAGTGTGGTCACTCCCCTGTCGCGCAGGGTGGTGAGTATGGCCCGAGCCAGCGCCGACCCCTCAGCGGGGTCGGTGCCGGCGCCCAGCTCGTCCAGCACCGCCAGGCTGCGATCATCCGCCTGGCCCAGAACCTCCACCACATTGACCATGTGGCCCGAGAAGGTGGAGAGGCTCTGCTCGATGGATTGCTCGTCGCCTATGTCGGCAAAGACGGTATCAAAGTAGGAGAGGGTAGCCTCCTTACAGGGGAGGTGCAGGCCGGATTGGGCCATCAGGGTCAACAACCCTACCGTTTTCAGAGAGACGGTCTTGCCGCCGGTGTTGGGACCGGTGATGATGACAATGTATGTCTCGTCGTCTAGCTCCACGTCGATGGGTACCACCGTCGCCGGGTCGAGCAGGGGGTGGCGAGCGCCGCACAGCCTCAAGGTGGACCCCGGGTGGGCAGCGGTTCGCGGCCGGAGGGAAAGCAGCTCTGGCGCTACTGCGTCCGTTGCCTCCGCGTACTTGGCCTTGGCAAAGGCGAGGTCCAGCTCGGCCAGCGCTTCCACCGTCCATCGAATGGCGTCGGCCTCCTCGGCGACCAACGCAGAGAGCTCCGACAGGATGCGCTGCACCTCCTCTTCCTCGCGCAGGGCGACCTCGCGGTACTCGTTGTTCATGTCCACGGTGTTCAGCGGCTCTATCCACAGTGTCGCACCGCTGGCCGACTGATCGTGGACGATGCCGCGGATCCTTCCCTTGAAATTGGACTGCAGCGGGACCACCCAGCGGCCGCCCCGCTGGCTGATTATCGGCTCCTGCAGATATCGGGCGGCCTGGGAGCCGATGATGCGCCGGAGCTTCTCCTGTATCCGGTCATGCACCACCCGAAGCTCGCGCCTGAGGCGGGCCAGCTTGGGACTGGCCGAATCGAGCACCGCGCCTTGGCCGTCCAGAGTCCGGTCTACAGCCTCCACCACGCGGCGGCTTTCGGCAATTGGCGCCGCCATCTGGGCCAGGAGCGGGTATTCATGGTCGCCCCGCAGGATGGCTTTCTTCAGGCGGCCGGCGGCCGCCAGCGTGTGGCGGACGTCGAGCAGATCGCCCGGTAATAGGGTGGCCCCGTGGAGAGCGCGGTCGACTTGCTGGCGCACATCGCGCGCCCCGCCGACGCCAGCGTCCGGCTTGATCTCCAGCAAGGCTCGCGCTTCTGCGGTCTCCGCCACCCTCTGCCGGGCTGCGTCCAGGTCCCCGGCCGGCCGCAGCGAGCGCACCAGCGCCGCGCTAGCCGAGAAAGAGGCGTGCCAGGCGAGGCGCTCCAGTACCTTTTCGAACTCTAGGGTCTTGACGGCCTTTTCCATTTGGAGAAGTCTAGCAGAAGGCCTTCTTGTGTAAAGGCGGGGCCCAGCTCAGCCTGTGATCCACGCCCCCCGACCAGGCCGGCTCACAAAGCTGCTGGCTCCCAGCTCCCTGAGCAGCGGCGCCAGTTCGCGATCCAGTTCGTTCTGGTAGGCCCCTTCGTATAGCAAGTGGGGGTTGGGCCCTGCGTCAATCGTTAAGTAGGTCTCCAGCCCCCGCTTTCGCCAGCTCTGGACGGCGTGGATCACGCGAAGCGTCTCGGGCGCCCAGTAGTAGAGCCCGCTGAGCCAGCCCGAACCCTCCAGCTGACTCGTCATGGCGACCGCGTGCATGGAGACCGCCTCCCGTTCGACGGCCTGTCCTAGAGAGGATATATCCCTGGACCTCAGCGCGCTCCTGACCGTAGCCAGTGCCTCGGGAACAGCATCGAGGCGGGCCCGGAACAGGGGGCTGGTCCAGGCGGCGCGGTGTCCGGCCGAGGAGGACACAGCCTTGGGCCTGGGTTCTAACACCACGGTGGTGACCCGGATGTCCCAGTGCTCCGGCGGAGCTATCTGCCGGGCATACGAGGTCTCGTCGCTGGTGCCCGCTGTCCACTCGACTAACCCTCCGTGGATAGACCTGCAGGCGGAGCCGGACCCTTTGCGCGCCAGAATCGAGAGCTGCTTCTGATCCAGGTCCAGCCCGGCCGCCCTGGTGGCTGACAGCGTCAGCGCAGCAAAGGCGGAAGACGAGGAAGCTATTCCGGCGGAGGCTGGGAAATCGTTGCTCGATTCGATAACGGCCCGC
>JAUVHW010000054.1 GCA_030593075.1 Ardenticatenales bacterium | reverse complement strand
AGCCTGTCGCATAGTGCGCACCGGCTTTGGCCAGCCTTCGATGTTCAATGCTGACGTCGTGGTGCAAGAGCTGGTCCGGCAGGGGAAAACGGTCCAGGAGGCGCGCAATGGGGGAACCAGCGGGTGTGTGGAGACTGGCGCTTTCGGCAAGGAGAACTATAACCTGACCGGCTACTTGAGCATGGTCAAAGTCCTGGAGATCACGCTGCACAACGGAGTGGACCCGCGGACCGGCCGCACGGTAGGATTGCAGACCGGCGACCCGGCCGGATTCAGTTCATTCGAAGCTCTCTGGGAAGCCTTTGCCAAGGAGATGAGGTACTTTATAGACATCAAGGTGCGCGGCAACAATGTGATCGAACGGCTGTACGCCACCTACTTGCCGGTGCCCTTCCTGTCGCTGCTGATTGACGACTGCATTGCGACCGGTCTGGACTACCACAATGGCGGCGCTCGCTACAACACCAGCTACATCCAGGGAGTCGGGCTGGGCACTGCCACCGATGCGCTGACAGCCATCAAGTACCACGTCTTTGACCAGGGCAGCCTGACCATGGCTCAGATGCTGGAGGCCCTGCGGGACAACTATGAGGGGCACGAGGAGCTGCGCCAGAGACTCCTGCACAAGACTCCCAAATACGGCAACGACGACGACTATGCTGACTCGATCATGCAATCCATCTTTGACACCTATTTCGGCCTGGTCCACGGCCGCCCAAACACCAAGGGTGGCACCTACCAGATCAATCTCCTGCCCACGACCGTACACATCTACTTTGGCTCGGTCCTGGGCGCTACACCCGACGGCCGGCGGTCCGGCGAACCGGTCTCGGAGGGGGTCTCGCCGGTTCAGGGCGCTGACCGACTGGGGCCAACGGCCGTGATCAAGTCGGTCGCCAAGATGGACCATGTCCGCACTGGCGGCACCCTCCTCAACCAGAAATTCACGCCCCAGTTGCTGGCGGACGAGACTGGCATCTCCAAGCTGGCCCAGCTGGTGCGCTCGTACTTTAGATTGGATGGCCACCACATCCAGTTCAACGTGGTGGATGCGGTGACGCTGCGGGCCGCGCAGAAAGAGCCCGACAAGCACCGTGATCTTATAGTGCGCGTCGCCGGCTATAGCGACTATTTCTGCGACCTGGGCGAAACCCTGCAGGACGAGATAATCGCCCGGACCGAACACCAGTCGTTCTGAGAGTGGCGACGGCACTGGCGGTGGCCGGGCTGACCACGGTCGCCGAAGCTGCCGAGGAAAGCGCGCTACCAACCCCTTTTGACAGCTGGGTAAATCGCGCCGATCTTCGTATCCCAGAGTGCATTGGAGCGAGACCTAGGTCTGCGGGCGGGACTGCCGCGCAACAGCGGTTCTAGCCTCCTGATCCAACATCGATTCGAAACCCTGTTCGGTAGACGCCGGGTGCGCGGGAATGCGACTCTGCCAGTCGGGTCGACAAGCACCGCGTCACGCTCTATCCTCAGTGTCGCCCAGGGAGTCTGCCGGCCTGTCTTCCGCCAGCACCATGTGGCAGCGCGACGAACACCCGGCGTCTGGAGCGGCCGAGGAGCAAAGCGCTCCGGCAGGTCCACGAACTGCTATGTGCCCCCGAGCTTGCGGGCATTGCATCGTGCAGAGACAGGAGTGCGGACCCTGACTGCCAATTGACTGTGGTATAATTCCCGCCACCGTAGCGACGTTCGGTGCAGCGGGAATCTACGGATAAAGGCCATTAGTGCCGCAATATGCAGCAGTGGGACCCCAGGCTGCCAGACACCACCATGATGGATCCAGAGAGTCTGAGAGAGCGGATATTCCGCGACGTAGCTGAATACTATCAGAGGGTGCACCGCGATCGGCCGTTCACCCCCGGCGAGAGCCGGGTGAACTATGCAGGCCGGGTCTATGACGAGCGGGAGCTGCTCAACATGGTGGACGCCGTGCTGGAATTCTGGCTGACCGCCGGCCGCTACACCCTGGAGTTTGAGACCAAGCTGGGCGAGTTCCTGGGCGTCAAACAAGTGATACCAGTCAACTCTGGCTCGTCGGCCAATCTGGTTGCGGTCTCGACCCTCTGCTCGCCCCAGTTGAGGCGTGGACTCCGGCCGGGCGACGAGGTGATCACCTCAGCTGCTGCCTTTCCCACTACCGTCGCCCCTCTGATCCAGAACCAGCTGGTGCCCGTGTTCGTGGACTGCCAGCTGGGGGACTATAACCTGGACGCAGACCAACTGGAGGCAGCCTTCTCCTCGCGAACTCGCGCCATATTCGTCGCCCACACGCTGGGCAACCCGGCCGAGATGGACCGCGTGGTGGCCTTTTGCCAGGAACACGACTTGCTGCTGATTGAGGACTGCTGCGACGCGCTGGGGTCACGCTACGACGGGCAGATGGTGGGGACCTTTGGCCAGCTGGCGACTCTGAGCTTCTACCCGGCCCATCACATCACTACCGGTGAAGGCGGGGCGGTCTATACGAACAGCGGCCGGCTTGCTCGTCTGGCCCGCACCATCCGCGACTGGGGCCGAGACTGCTTCTGCGGATACCAGAACCCGCCCAACGGGAGGTGCGGCCGCCGCTTTCGCGAGGTACCGGGGCTAGGATGGTACGACCATCGATATCTGTTCGCCGAGATCGGATACAACCTCAAGCTCACCGATGTCCAGGCAGCGGTGGGCGTCGCGCAACTGGAGAAACTGCCGGGTTTCGTGGCTGCTCGCAAGCGCAACTTTCAATACCTGCATCAAGCGCTACAACCCCACCAGCCACTGCTCATCCTGCCCAGCTGGTCCCCCAGGGCGGACCCGTCGTGGTTTGCCTTCCCTATCACCGTGCCGGCCGATGGTCCGTTCACGCGGCGTGAGATCACGGCCTTTCTGGAATCTCGGCAGGTCGAGACGCGCGTGCTGTTTGCAGGAAACATTCTAAACCAGCCGGGTTACAGCGAGGTCAACGCTCGTGTGGTGGGGAACTTGGCCAACGCCGATCAGGTCATGAAGGGGAGCTTCTTCGTTGGCGTCTATCCGGGGTTAGACAGAACACGGCTGGACTATGTGGTGGAGCAGCTCGACGAGTTTCTTCGCCGGTACGCCTAGAGCGGTGGTGCTTCCGGCCGCCGTGCGGCCTTGTGCCCCGACCACCGCGATCGAACCGGCGCGGAGCAGGCCGCGGCGCCGTTCTCACAAGTCCCTGGAGGCCGTGGTCCTCCTGCTGTGCCGCTGTGTCTCTCGCCCCTATGCGGCGTGCCAGGTGCAACGGACCAATAGGAGCATCGTGTGAAGCTATCGATAATCATCTGCGCCTACAACGAGCGCGACACCATCAAGCAAGTGCTGGACAAGATCCTGCAGGTTGAACTCGCAGCCGGATGGGAGAAAGAGGTCATCATCGTGGACAACTTTTCCACCGACGGCACTCGAGAGCTGCTGCAATCGTTGAGCGCCCCCAGCACAACGACGGTCTTTCACCCGCGGAACCTCGGCAAGGGAACCTCGATTCGCACTGGGATCGCTCACGCCACCGGGGACTATGCTGTCATTCACGATGCCGATCTAGAGTATGACCCGGCCGACCTAGCCAAGCTGCTACAGAGGGCGATTGAACTGGACGCGGACGCGGTATTTGGCAGCCGCGTACTGGGCGGGCAGCGCAGCTACGAGTACGCTCATGCCTACCTGGGAATCCGGATGCTGACCCTCGTCACCAACGTGCTCTGTGGCTCCCGCTTGACCGATGTAGGGGTAGCCACCAAGATGGTGCGCACCTCCGTCTTGAATTCGCTGGGACTGAGCGGGACGGGCTTTGACCTCGACTTTGAACTGCCCGTGAAGCTACTTCGTGCAGGATACACCATCCACGAGGTGCCTGTCTATTACAGCCCGCGCACGTACGAGGAAGGCAAGAAGATCAGGATCCGGGACGGCATCGAGTCCCTGTGGGTGATAGTGCGCGAGCGGTTCAAGAGGAACCGGCCAGTTGCGGCCCCCTCGGCACCACGCTCGCCGGCCGAGCCGTAGGCCAGGAGCCAGACGCGGCCACTGCCATTTCCGGACCTGCGTCCGCCGACTCACAACATGATAGCCGTCCAAGGCATTGCTGCCGCCTCGCCACCCCCCGGTCCCGGACACTCGACCGGGACACCCACAGCCTGGGCAGCAATGCGGATCGCGGGAGAGTGGTCGCATCCGGCGTGCTCGCAGTGTCCTGAGCAGCAGTGACCTCGATGACGAGCGAATGCCACCTTCCTGCAGTGTGGTCGCGCCCCTCTCACAAGGCAGGCGCCGCCCGGTTGACAGGCACCTCCTTCTATGCTACCATCCGCTCCGTCAACTGAATAGGCTTTGCTCTTATCCAGAGAGGCGGAGGGAACGGCCCTGTGAAGCCTCGGCAACCAGGTCTGAGTTTAGCATCTGGACCATGGTGCCAATTCCGGCAGAGATGCTCTGGAAGATGAGAGAACCGGGAACACCCCCTTCTCCTTTCTTCTGGGAAGGGCTTTTTTTTGCACGACCGACAGGGTCGGCCAACAGAGAACAGACACGATGAAGATAATCATCTCGGGGTCGATTGCATACGACTACTTGATGTCCTTCCCCGGGCGTTTCCAAGAGCACATTCTCCCCGACCAGATCGATCGGCTGAGCGTGAGTTTCTTGGTGGACACGCTGAGCAAACGGCGGGGCGGTATAGCGCCCAACATAGCCTATACACTGGCGCTGCTGGGCGAGCGGCCATTAGTGATGGCGACGGCGGGGCACGACTTTGGCGAGTATCGTGACTGGCTGGAAGACCACGGTGTGGATACCTCGGCCGTGGTGGAGATCCCGGATCTATTCACCGCCTCCTTCTTTGTCAACACCGATCTGGACAACAACCAGATCGCTTCCTTCTACACCGGAGCAATGGCCTTTGCCCACACGCTCTCCATTGCGGAGCACGCCGGCGGGAGCGCCGACCTGGTCGTGATCTCGCCCGACGACCCCCGCGCGATGGTGAAACGAGCAGAGGAGTGCAGCGCCCTGGGCATTCCATACATCTACGATCCAAGCCAACAGATAATCCGCTTGAGCGCAGAGCAGTTGGCGGCCGGTATCCGGGACTGCTTGCTCCTCATCGTCAACGAATACGAGTTCGGTATGGTCCAGGAAAACACCGGCTGGACAGAGGACGAGGTAGTGACCCACGCCGGCGGCCTGATCATCACTCTGGGGGAAGCTGGCTCCCGCCTGCTCATTGGAGAGGCCGAACATCACATCCCGACCGTCCCGCCCGACCGCATTGCCGACCCCACCGGCGTCGGAGATGCCTTCCGGGGCGGACTGCTGCGCGGCTACTCGCTAGGACTGCCCTGGGAGGTGGCCGGCCGGATGGGAAGCGTGGCAGCCGCCTACGTTCTGGAGCAGCTCGGTAGTCAGAGCCATCAGTACACTCGAGCAGAGTTTGTAGCCCGGTACCGCCAGCATTTCGACGACGACGGCTCGCTGGACGCCTTGCTCTCATGAGAAGCTAATCTAGATTCGCCCGTTTTCGACATCAACTCAAGGAGCAGATACATGCCCACTTTTCACGTCAAGGATCTGGACCTGGCCCCTGGCGGCCGGCGCAGAATCGAATGGGCTGCGCGGGAAATGCCCGTGCTGAGGTTGATTCAGGAGCGGTTCAGAACCGAACAGCCGCTCAAGGGGGTGCGCGTCAGCGGATGTCTGCACATCACGACAGAAACCGCCAACCTGGCCCACACCCTGCAGCTGGGCGGAGCAGACCTGATGCTATGCGCCAGCAACCCTCTTTCGACCCAGGACGACACGGCCGCTGCCCTGGTTCACTATTACGAGATTCCGGTCTTTGCCATCAAGGGGGAGGACAACGAGACCTACTATCAGCACATTCACTCGGTCCTAGACCAGAAGCCCCACCTTACCATGGACGACGGGGCCGACCTGGTAGGCACCTTGCACAAGGACCGCACCGAACTCATCGACGGCATCGTGGGAGGGACCGAGGAGACCTCCACGGGCGTGATCCGCTTGCGGGCGATGGCGGGAGCAGGTGAGCTGCGCTTCCCGGTCCTAGCGGTCAACGACGCACTCACCAAGCACCTGTTTGACAACCGGTATGGAACAGGGCAGTCAACGCTGGATGGGATCATCCGCTCCACAAACGTGCTCATTGCCGGAAAGGCGATTGTGGTCGCAGGCTATGGCTGGTGCAGCCGGGGAATCGCCATGCGGGCCAAAGGGTTGGGCGCGAACGTCATCATCACCGAGGTAGACCCGCTCAAGGCACTGGAGGCGGTGATGGATGGATTCCGAGTGATGCCGATGGCAGAGGCGGCCCCGCAAGGTGACATCTTTGTCACCTCAACCGGCGACATAAACGTGATTGACACTCACCATATCGAGGTGATGAAGGACGGGGCGATCATCAGCAACTCGGGTCACTTTAACGTAGAGATCAACGTTGCCGGTCTCGCCAATATGGCGGTGGACAAGCCACGCCGCGTCCGGCCGTTCGTGGAGGAGTACACGCTACCAGACAGCCGCGTCATCTTTTTACTGGCCGACGGACGGCTGGTCAATCTGGCGGCCGCCGAAGGGCACCCTGCCAGCGTGATGGACATGAGCTTTGCCAATCAATCCCTGGGAGCTGAGTACATGATCCGCAATGCTGACGCACTGGAAAACAGAGTTTACCCCGTCCCTGCAGAGATCGACGCCGAGATCGCAAGACTCAAACTCCAAGCGATGGGAGTGGAAATCGACGTCCTCACGGAGGAACAGGAGAGATACCTGGCCTCTTGGCAAGAGGGCACGTAAGTTCTTGATGGACCGGGAGCCACGCAACAACACCAACCCACAATCATGGAGCATCACATGAGTGACGCAAAACCCACCTTTTTGACCTCTCCTCAGTGGTTCTTTACCTCGGAATCAGTCACTGAGGGACATCCAGACAAACTGTGCGACCAGATCTCGGACGCGGTTCTGGATGCAATCATCGCCGACGACCCGGACGCGCGGGTGGCGTGCGAGTGCGGAGTGACCACTGGCCTGGTGGTGGTGATGGGCGAGATCACCACCAGCACCTACGTGGACATCAACCGGCTGGTGCGCGACACGGTGCGCGAGATTGGCTACACGCGCGGCAAGTTCGGTTTTGACTGCGATACCTGCGGCGTCATCGTCAGCATCAAAGAGCAATCGGCTGACATTGCCCTGGGCGTAGACAAGGCCCTGGAGGCCAAGGCGGGCGAGATGAACGACGAGGAGATCGAGGCCATCGGGGCCGGCGACCAAGGGATGATGATTGGATTCGCCTGTACCGAGACCCCGAACCTGATGCCGCTTCCCATCGAACTCGCTCACAAACTAACCAAACGGCTCGCCAGCGTGCGCAAGGAGAAGATACTGGCCTACCTGCGGCCGGATGGCAAGAGCCAGGTAACGGTTGAATACGAGCGCGGGGTGCCCAAGCGCGTGGACACGGTCGTGATCTCTGCTCAACATTCGCCGGACGTGGACCAACACAAGATCCGCGCCGACGTCATCGAGCGTGTGATCAAGTACTGCATCCCCAACGGCATGTTGGACGATGACACCAAGATATACGTCAATCCCACCGGCCGCTTTGTCACCGGCGGGCCACTGGGCGACGCGGGGATGACCGGCCGGAAGATCATTGTGGATACTTACGGTGGGATTGCCAGACACGGTGGCGGCGCCTTTAGCGGCAAAGACCCGACGAAGGTTGACCGCTCGGCCACCTACATGGCGCGGTACATCGCCAAGAATATCGTGGCGGCCGGCATTGCCGATCGTTTTGAGCTGCAGGTCAGCTATGCCATCGGCGTGGCTCGACCGCTCTCGCTCGCCGTGGAGACCTTTGGCACCGGCCGCATCTCGGACGAGCAGATCATAGAGCTGATCAACGAACACTTTGACCTGCGACCAGCGGCAATCATTCGAGACCTCGACCTGCGCCGGCCCATCTACAAGGCGACAGCCGCTTACGGCCACTTTGGACGGGATGACATCGACGCGCCCTGGGAGCGGACTGACCGCGCACCTGCGTTGCGTGCGGCGGCGGGGCTGGATTAGGAGAGGGTGGGCAGCTGGTCAGGTGATCAACTGCCCACCCTCTGATCCTGGGCCTGCACGCAAGTCAGGACCGCCGAGGCTGGCAGCCAGAGCATTGGACCTGCGGCCGAGCCAGACGGGCGCACGGCAGGGCCGCGGGCAGCCGTGACGTGACGCTCCTCGGGCAACACTCCGAGCATGTCGATCTGCTCATACACGCCCGGTCGGCGGTCCTCGCCGGTTGCTATCCCTCCTGATGTACGCTATAATCCCCCGCGCCAAAATGGCTGGCGGCTGATGGTTTCCTAAGGAGTCTGACTGGATGCCCACTGCATTGATCACGGGAGTCACGGGACAGGATGGCTCCTACCTGGCCGAGTTCATGCTCGGGCTCGGATACCAGGTCATTGGAATGGTGCGGAGGGCCAGCGTGGTAAGGCTCGACCGCCTGGAGGCGATTCAGGACAGAGTCATCCTCGCTCAAGGTGATCTGCTAGACCAGGTCTGCCTCGTGCGCATCCTTCAAGAGTATGAGCCGGATGAGATTTACAATCTTGCAGCTCAGAGCTTTGTTCCCACCTCCTGGCACCAGCCTATCTTGACAGGGGAAGTGACCGCTCTGGGTGTCACGAGGATGTTGGAAGCCATCCGCACAGTCCGCCCATCGGCTCGCTTCTACCAGGCGTCCAGCAGCGAGATGTTCGGCAAGGTTCGCGAGGTACCACAGAAGGAGACCACTCCCTTTTATCCGCGCAGTCCCTATGGGGCGGCCAAGGTGTACGGACACTGGATGACCGTCAACTATCGGGAATCCTACGGGCTGCATGCCACGTCAGGCATCCTCTTCAATCACGGCTCCCCACGCAGGGGGCTGGAATTCGTCGAGCGGAAGATCTCTCTGGGAGTGGCATCCATCAAGCTGGGTCTGGCCGACAAGCTGCCGCTGGGCAACCTGGAAGCCCGACGCGACATGGGATTTGCTGGCGACTATGCCCGGGCAATGTGGCTCATGCTGCAGCAAGACGAGCCGGATGACTATGTGGTTGCCACCGGCGAGACCCACTCGGTCCGCGAGATGTGCGACATCGCCTTTTCCCACGCAGGGCTGGACTACCAGGACTACGTGGTCCGCGACGAACGATTCTTCCGCCCGGCCGAGGTTGACCTGCTAGTCGGCGACCCATCGAAGGCAGGTCGAGTCCTGGGCTGGGAGCCGCAGATAACCTTCACCGAACTCATGCACATGATGGTGGATGCGGACCTGGAACTGCTGCGGTCCGACGAGCGGGTGCCCGACGTGACCGAGATGACAACTTTGAGACGTTGAGCGAGAGAGGTCAGAGCCAATGGTGCTCCACAACGCGCCGACCGGTTCTCAGATTCGAGAGGTACGAGAGCCATGAGTACGGTCATCAAGTTCGGAACTGACGGCTGGCGGGCAGGGGTCGCCGAGGACTATACCTTCGACAACGTGCGCCGCTGCACCCAGGGGTTTGCCACCTACCTGCTCGAGTTGGGCGTCGCCAACAAGGGCATCATCATCGGCCACGATCAGCGCTATCGCGCCGAGCATTTCGCGGCCGCGGCCGCTGAGGTGATGGCCGCCAATGGCATTCGCGTCTGGCTGACAGACGGACCCACTCCTACCCCGGTGATCTCCTACTCAGTGGTGGCCAAGAGCGCGTGTGGAGCCATCAACCTCACCGCTAGCCACAACCCGAACACCGACAACGGCTTCAAAGTGCGCGATCAAACCGGAGGAGCCATTGCTCCCCCAGATCTGAAAAAGATCGAAGCCTGCATCCCAGGCCTGGAAGACGTCCGGCGAATCAAGCTAGAGGACGCCATCGAGCAGAGGCTGGTGACATCGTTTGACCCGGCACCCGATTATCTGGCCCAGATCGACCGTCTCATCGACGTTCAACCCATCAGGGACGCCGGCTTGAAGATCGTCGTAGACTGCATGTGGGGCAATGGCATCGGCTGGTTCCCTCGCATCCTCGGAGGGGGCAAGACCGAGGTCATAGAAACGCACAATCAGCGGCACCCGCTCTTCCCGGATATGAATCGCCCGGAGCCTATCCCACCCAACGTTGACCCTGCCCTGGAGCTGGCACGCGAGGTGGGAGCGGACGTGGTGATCATGAACGATGGTGATGCCGATAGGGTAGGCATCGGTGACGAGCACGGTCGCTTCATTGACCAATTGCGGGTTTATGGGCTCTTGGGCTACTACTTTTTGCACGTACGCGGCGAACGCGGCCCCATCGTGAAGACTGTCTCCACCACCAAGATGCTGAACAAACTGGGCGAGCTGTACGACGTGCCGGTATTGGAGACGGGCGTCGGGTTCAAGTACATAGCCCCCAAGTTCACCGAGACAAACGCGCTGCTCGGTGGAGAAGAGAGCGGAGGCTATGCCTTCAGAGGCCACGTTCCGGAACGGGATGGCATCTTGGCGGGGTTGTACGTGCTGGACATGATGGTTCGCACGGGGAAGAAGCCATCGGAGCTGCTGGAGATGCTCTTTGACGAGGTCGGTCCCCACTACTATCGACGGATCGACTCTCACTTCCCGGCGGAAAAGAAGGCCACCATCATGGCACGCGTGGCAGCTGCCAACCCAGAGAGCATCGCCGGCATTCCGGTGACCGAGGTGCTCTCCATAGACGGCCGCCAGTTCCTGATGGAAGATGGCGGCTGGCTGCTCATCAGGTTCTCGGGCACGGAGCCGATCATCCGCGTCTACTGCGAAACAACTCGCGAGGACAAAGTAGATACTATCCTGCAAGATGGCATGCGGATTGCCGGGCTGGACTAGACGTGCGCTTTCCGGAAGTGGGAGAGTGCCGAGTGCGGAGGTGCCGCAGACATCCGGCGGCGACCTGAATGGTGCAACTGGTCGATTCCCACTGCCATCTAGACTTTGACAAGTTCGATAGTGACCGGGACCAGGTCGTAGCCGCAGCCCAGGGGGCTGGCGTGGTTGCCATCATCAATCCGGGCACCGACCTCGCGTCCAGCCGCGCCGCTGTGCGCCTAGCTGAGAAGTACGAGATCGTGTACGCAGCCATCGGGATTCACCCCCACGATGCCACGACCTTCTCAGCCAAGACTCTGAGCGCGCTTCGCGACCTGGCTAGCCACCCCAAGGTTGTGGCAGTGGGCGAGATCGGCCTGGATTACCATCGCAAATACTCGCCGCCGGACGTTCAGAGGAAGGCATTCGCCGCCCAACTGGAGTTGGCGGAGGAGCTAAACCTCCCAGTGATCGTCCATAACCGAAAGGCAAGCCGCGACACGTTTGACATGCTAGACACCTGGCTTTCCGAGAGACGCGCTCCCGCAGACAGAGACGGCCGGCGCGAACCCTGTGGTGTGCTGCACTCTTACTCCGCCGGAACGGACTGGCTCGGCAGAGCCATTGAGCACGGTTTCCTGATCGGTATCAGCGGGCCGGTCACCTTTCCCAAGGCAGCGGCGCTCCATCAGGTCGCCAAGGCCGCGCCCTTGGAGCGACTGCTGGTGGAGACTGATGCGCCATTCTTGACGCCCGTGCCCTGCCGGGGCCGGCGCAACGAGCCTGCCTACGTGCAGTACGTGGCAGCAGCGGTGGCGGACCTGTGCGGAGTATCCATCCAGCAGATCGGCGAACAGACTACAGAAAACGCCTTTGGACTCTTTCCAGGAGACAGGAAACCCTCTTGAACCCGCCTAAATCCCTGCACCTGATAGCCAACGAGTTGACCCTAGTGGAGAGAAAGCTCCTGGAGCCAGACCCGGACCGGCACCAGGCGGTCAATGGCGCCATAGCGCACCTGTTTGCCAGCGGTGGGAAACGCCTGCGCCCCACTGTTGCGCTCCTAGCATTCAGACTACTTCAGGCCGATCCCTGCACCTGCGGCAGCTGCCAGAGGTGCGAGCAGGGAATCTCTCTTGCGGCGGCCGTGGAGATGCTTCACACCGCCACGCTCGTCCATGACGACATCATTGACGGCGCCCTGACGCGCCGCGGCGCCCCTACGCTGAATGCCAGTTGGTCGCCGGGAGCCACTATCCTCACCGGAGATTACCTCTTTGCCCGTGCTGCCGAGCTGGCGACTCTGACAGGTAGCGTAGTGGTTATGCGTCTCTTCTCGCGGGCGCTGATGACCATCTGCAACGGGGAGCTGCACCAACTGCTCCGTGAGCGGCACCAACTGCTCGACCGGGCCGGCTATCTGCAGCGCATCTATGCCAAGACGGGCGCTCTATTCGTCCTGGCGGCCGAGGCTTCGGGCGTGTTGGCCGAAGCCGACTCCGAGACGCTGGAAGCCCTGCGCGTTTTCGGTCGGGAGCTGGGCATCGCCTTTCAGATTGTTGACGACCTGCTCGACTTTGTCGGGAGTGAATCCCAAGTGGGTAAACCCCTGGGCAGCGACCTGGCACAAGGATTGGTTACTCTGCCGGCGATCTACTTCCTGGAGACATCTCCCGACGACGAGCGAATCCTGAACGTGGTCCGGGGCCGTCGCGGCCGAGAAGCAACTCAAGCTGCCCTGGAAGCAGTACGCAACTCGGAGGCCATCGAGCTCAGCGAGGCCGAGGCGCGCCAGCACGCAGCGCGGGCAGAGGAGGCACTGCTCCGGCTGCCGGAGGGCGACTGCCGCCAAGCGCTGCTCGACCTGGCGGATTATGCCGTGAATCGGCAGTCGTGACTGCTGCCCGCATGCTGCGGCCGCGGAGACAGAGCCTACATCACATGGGGTGCGACGTGCACCCGCATCCACGGGCCCTGCTCCGAGCGCGTGAGGGTTTCACGCCACAGCCCGGACCGAGCAGACCCGCATTGGGGGTGAGGTAGAGCCCCCCCGCCGGGCCACGTCGCGCTATGCCCGACCTCTCCATCGTCATCGTCAGTTGGAACGTCCGCGAGCTGCTCCGCCAGTGCTTGGCGTCGGTGAGCACGGGCCGAGGCGACCTGGAGGCGGAGGTGATTGTCGTGGACAGCGCCTCGTCCGACGGCAGCGCCGAGATGGTGATGGCCGAGTTCCCGGAGGCGCTCCTACTGCGCAAAGCAGAGAACGTCGGTTATGCGCGCGGCAGCAACCTGGGCATTGCTCAGGCATCCGGCCGCCACGTCCTGCTCCTGAATCCCGACACGCAGGTCATCAGCAATGCGCTGCCTCTTATGGTGGAATACCTGGATACCCACCAGGACGTCGGGGCACTCGGCCCCCAGCTGATATACCCGGACGGCCGGATACAATCATCCCGGCGCCGCTTCCCTACCCTGGCTACCGGGTTCTTTGAAAGCACCTGGCTGCAGTCAGTGGCGCCCGGCCCTCTGTTGCGGCGCTACTACATGCGGGACATTCCAGATGACGCTGTCTCCGAGGTCGACTGGGTGACAGGAGCCTGCCTGATGGTACGCCGTGAGGCTTACGAAGAGGCTGGCCTGCTGGACGAAGGGTACTTTATGTACTCGGAGGAGATGGAGTGGCAGCGCCGCATCAAGGACGCCGGCTCGAAGATAGCCTATTACCCGGCGGCCCGGGTCGTGCATCACGAGGGCAAGAGCAGCGAGCAGGTGGTGGCCCGGCGGCACGTCTACTTTCAGCGCAGCAAACTGCGCTACTTCCGCCAGTACCACGGCCGGATCGCCGCCACGGTGCTGCGCGGCGCCCTGCTGGCCAATTATACCTGGCAGCTCGGGCTGGAAGCAGCCAAGGGGCTGGTAGGGCACAAGAGGGCCCTGCGCTGGCAGCGGGTGGCTTCCTACTGGCAGGTGCTCAGGACCGGCCTGCCACCAGCCGGGCAGCGGGCCGAGCGCCGGGCCAGCAGTCACCACCGGCACACCCGGCAGGCAGGTAGCAGCAGATGAGAGTCGGCTTGATCACCGGCGAGTTCGCGCCCATGCAGGGGGGCGTCGGCGACTTTTCTCGGGAACTGAGCAAGGCACTGGCCGACCTCGGTCACGAGGTCTACATCCTCACTCGCGTGGGGTGCGGCGCGGACGATCTTCCCCCGGAATGCTACCTGGACCCGGTGATCGATCGCTGGGGTTGGTCCCTGGCCAGGCGGGTACGCCGCTGGGTCAAGGCACACGATCTGGAAGTGATCAATCTACAGTATCAGGCGGCCGCCTTTGGCCTGCACCCGGCCGTCAACCTGCTTCCCGGCCGTATGGCCGGCGCCCCGCTAGCGGTGACCTTTCACGATCTGAAGGTGCCTTATCTCTTTCCAAAAGCCGGCCCGCTCCGCTGGTGGACCGTGCTGACGCTGGCTCGGAGAGCCGCCGGGGTCATTGTCACCAACCGGGAGGACCAGTTGACGCTGGAGAGAGGCCGGTCTGTCGGGAGGCTAGCACTCATCCCCATTGGCAGCAACATCGCCGCCCAGCCCCCGGCCGGCTACGACCGCGCGGCTTGGCGGGAGAGATGGGGAGTTCGGCCCGACGAGACCCTGCTGGCCTACTTTGGCTTCCTCAACGAAAGCAAGGGGGGAGAAGACCTGATAGAGACGCTGCACTGGCTGCGAAACAAGGAGATCCCGGCCAAGCTGCTGATGGTGGGCGGCCGGACGGGCAGCAGCGATGCCACCAATCAGGCGTACGCAGACCGGATAGACGCTCTGATCTCGCGGCTGGGCGTCCAGGACCTGGTGTTGTGGACTGGCTACACGTCGGCCCAAGAGGTGTCGGCCAATCTACTGTCGGCCGACGCCTGCCTATTGCCTTACCGCGACGGAGCTTCCTTCCGGAGGGGGAGCTTTATGGCTGCGCTGGCTCATGGGCTGCCCATCATCACCACCACCCCGGCGGTGGATCTGCACCAGTTGCGTCACCGGCGCAACGTGTACCTGGCCCCCCCAGCCGCACCGGTGGCGTACGGGGAGGCTGTGGCAACCCTGCGCGAGGATTCTGCACTGCGAGAGAGGCTGGCGGCTGGAGCTAGCGCTCTGGCGCAGGAGTTCGGCTGGGAGTCCATCGCGACGCTCACGGCCGGCGTTTTCGCCGACCTCACTGCTTGATGGGGGGTTGGATTCCCGACGGAGGGCCCGCTGTGCCACACAGCCCTCCCTGACCTCTTGGTGGCTCGGCGCCGGAGGCAGCTACTCGGAGAACGGGATGTCAAACACCCGCACGCCAGTGCCAGAGGCAAAGACGTAGGTTTGATTGGTCTGGCCGATCCATATCATGGTCCCCCCAACAAACATCTGCCAGCGCCCCACACCGCCGATTTCCTTTGCGGTGGCCCATCCCAGCGCGTCACGGACACCTGGATGATCGCGCCACACCTTGCCAAAGCCAAGGATAGGCTCCACCAGGCCGTCCGGCGGCGTCTCGTCCCCTCCGACCGGATCGACGGTCCCGTCAAAGGTGTCGTCAAAGCGCTGATAGCTGGAATCCTGATAGAGGACATAGATCACACGCTGGTCGTACCAGCCGACGTGATCCGACCAAATCATCTCGCCGCGTTCGAACGGCTGATAGGCAGTCTTGATCTCCCAGGCGTAGGGAGTGACACGCGGATGCCAAGAGACGGGGCATCCCAGCGTGATCTGCAGCTGAGGATCACTCTGCCAGACAGTGACAAAGCTGCCTGTGGGGAGCACTCCACAGTCGAGAGACATGGTCGGAGAGGGGGTGGCAACGGGAGGACTAGTCGGAGTCGCCGTGGCAGCTACCGTGGGTGCAGCCCTGTAGGTAGGCGTGGATGTCAGGGAAGGCGCCTCGGTAGGAGCAGCAGTCGCTGAGGGCACTGGAGTTGATGTTGCGGCCGCCCAAGCCGTAAGATAGGCTGTAGGCGATGAGGAGGCAGCGGATTCCGGCGGCAGGATGGCGGCCGGTCCAACAGCTTGCGTTGCTGACACCAGGAGAGCAGCCGTGGCAGCATCCTCGTCACCTCGAGAGAAGATCGGTGCGCTGCAGCCCAGAGCGGCGACAGCAAGGCCAAAGCCGATGATGAGACACACCCTCTTCAAGCCAGCTCCCAAACCAGGAACCGCCCCCGTCGGTCAGCGTCTGAGCAACCGGAGGATGACGTTCAGAACCACTGTCAGAACTATGCTCAGCAGTATGGAGCTGACAATCGGCACAAAGCAGGAGAAGCGCCCGTCCGCGCTCTGGTAGCGCATGTCGCCGGGCAGCTTGCCCAACCGCTTGAGCAGAGGCACCTTGCCCGACAGAGCCAGCAGCAGGCCCAACAGGGCTATCCCCAGCCCTATAGCAATCAGCCAACGTCCGATGGATTCCAGTTGAAACACCGCAATCACCAGGTTCGACGACCCAGCCTCACTCAGAACAGTCTCAAGGAAGACGTACCCACATCCAGCCAGAGCACAACGCCAATGTTCGCCCGGATGGGTCCGCCCGTGCGGCGTCAGCGAAACCCGGGCTGCAGCGGCGCCAGAACTATAGTGCATTGTATCCCATTCTGTTACGATTTCAAGGGCAGGAGTCGAGTCACCAATAGGCCACATGCAGCTTGGATCTCTGCTGTTGGGGTCTCCGGTTGACGGCCGGCTGGCGGCCGGCAGGTTGCCGGCGACGATAAACCTAGTAGAATCACAGTATCATACATGTGGCAGATGACCGGCCCTGTGCAGCCGCGTCCACCAGCTCGAGTTGCAGCCAGTGCGTAAACCCACCTTCATCCTCGGCCTTTTCGTCCTGCTCGGCTCCATCTACGCAGTCACCACTCCCATCTTTGAGGCTTCGGATGAACTGTGGCACTATCCGTTCGTCCGCCACCTGGCGGATGGCAACCCACTCCCGGTGCAGGACCCCGACAACGTAGGCCCGTGGAAGCAGGAGGCCAGCCAGCAGCCTCTCTACTACGCGCTGGCCGCCGCACTCACGTTCTGGATAGACGCCTCTGACATGGAAGCGGTGCGCTGGCTAAACCCGCACGTGGATGCGGGGGTGCTGACACCCGACGGGAACGTCAACCTGGTGGTTCACCGCACCGAGCAGGAGGCCTTCCCCTGGCAGGGTACCGTGCTGGCGGTGCGCATCATCCGTCTCTTCTCGGTGCTGATGGGAGCCGGCACGGTCTACTTCACCTGGCGAATTGCGTCAGCCGCGCTGCCGGGCCGGCCGGAGTTGGCCCTGGGCGCAGCGGCCGTCACTGCCTTTACCCCCATGTTCCTGTTCATCAGTGGGTCGGTGAACAATGACAACCTGGCGATGCTGCTTTGCTCGGCATCACTTTTCCTCATCCTGCGCAACTCCAGGCCCGCCCAGGAGGTTCCTGCCTCGAGGGACTGGCTGGTACTTGGCGTCGTCCTAGGGTTGGCGGCCCTGACCAAGACCAGCGCCCTGGGACTCGTTCCGCTGTCGCTTCTGGGGCTCCTGGTCGCCACGCGGCGCCATCTCTGGGAGAGAGACTGGCGGCGTTGGATCGGTCTAATGCTCAGGCACGGGTCTGCGATCATCCTGCCTGTCCTGGTCATCTCCGGCTGGTGGTACGGCCGCAACTATCGCCTTTACGGCGACTGGCTGGGATGGAGCGCATTCGTCGAGGTGCTCGGCCGGCGCGCTCATCCCGCCTCGCTGCGCCAACTTTGGGGCGAACGGTGGGGATTCAC
>JAUVHW010000033.1 GCA_030593075.1 Ardenticatenales bacterium | reverse complement strand
CCTCGATCTCAGGGAGACCGTGACCACGTGCCAATTCATGGCACCGTCTCTGCATCCGCTTGTGGGCGCGGGCAGAGAAGTCGTTACCAGCGAGGCCATCAGCCACGCTCATTGCCATGACCGGCGTACTCGCTGCCTTCTCCGCTAATTCCTTCAGTTCAGCAACCTCTTCCTCGGTTGCCCTGGTGCCGGTGTACTCCATTTCGCTACTCCTCTCTTAGCCTCAGTGTCGCCTTTCCTGTCGTGGGCGACCGGTGGCCGCCAGTGGCTTCGCAGAGTTCCTGCGCGATAGCCGTCACGGAGTGGTCAGCCCGCCCAGTTGCTTGAAGGCAAACAGCCAAGTAAGCGACTGCTGGCCACTTCTCTCTGGGTAGCTCGGCGACCCATTTCACCTCTTCTATGCTGAGGCCAGTGGCTCGCGCCCACGTTTCGATGCTCTTGTTGCGCCCATCCCAAAGTTCGATTCCTTCGGTCATGATGTCGCCTTCCCCGTGCAAGCCGAAGTCTCGGCGCGGAACGAGCCGAAGGACAGATCGCCATATTCCTTACTGCAAGCCCGACACCGATGCTGATCCGCCTCTTCGTCCTCCGTCCACTCCATCGGTGGGCCACTGCCCTCAGAATCAGCCATGAACTCTACCTCGCCACACTCCTCCTCATCGCCTCCGTCGCAGGTGAACATCCACGCCTTCTCTACAGTCATGACCTAGCCTCCTATCGCGGCAGTAGTTCCACCGCCACGTACTGCGGGAGGTGGTTGCGCCACGTCCTGCCCTCGGTCTCATAGCCCATGAACCACACGTCAATTCCTGTTACAGCCCCGCCGCGGTCCAGGCAGGTGTAGACCATGTCGGGATAGGGGTCGCCCAAGATGCGGAATTGCTGGCCGCACGCCCACTGATAGCCACAGGCGGCAGCCCCACGGTGGACAGCCCCACCACACGCCATCTCATTACCCCACGGACAATAGCTGCCCGTGCTGTCGCCATAGCAACTGTAGACGGTGAGCGGGATGCCATCGACTACCGTGCCCTCCTGGCCGTCGCCGGCCACGACCGCTGGTGGCCGTTCCGACGTGGCGAATGGGGTAGGTCGAGCAAGTGAATCCGTGGCTGTGGCCGAGTCCGGCTCAGGCGCACCTGGTTGCGGGCCATCTTGCGCGGCAGGGGTGGGAACAGGGCTTGGAGTAGGTGTTGGAGGATGCCCAGCGCGCATACGAGCGCCAATCCGCAGACCCAGGGTGTCGCCGCTATCAAGAGTGCGTTCATCCTCGCCTCCGATCTGCGCCGCGCTCCAGGCGGCCGCCGCGATTACAGCGACCGCCAGGAGGACGGGCAGGTGGCGCTTCAGCCCTGCGCCTCTCCGCTAGTCCGTTCCCGCGCTCCCTGTCGTCGCCCATTCGCTTGAAGTTCTAGAACAGCTGCGAGCCGATACAATTTCCGAGGCTTGCTTCCAGTGGCGATGATCCAGCAGCCCACGAGGTCACCGGATGCGATCCAGCTATCAACCTGTCGAACGCTGGTGTTGCGGGCCGCAGCGGCCTCGAATCGCGTGACATAGATGTTTTGCGGATTGGGGTCGTAAGTGCTCACGCCGCCGCCCTCCAGCCGTAGTCTCGTTCTTGGCCTACTCGGCGTTGGGGCCAATCCTTTGGTTGCGTATCAGGACTCATGTCAACAACCAAAGGCCAGCATGATTCGCACCACTGAAGACAGTTGCTGTAGACGATAGGGCCGAATAGATTGCACCCCGAGCAGACCGCCTCGCCGCGGACATTGGCGTTCTGGCTATATCGGGCTGAATCGTGACGAACCCAGCGGATTAATTCTCGCAGCCATTTCCGCGATGTTATGGTCACGCCGCCGCCCCCCTGCTGTATGCCCGCTGCGCCCGCTCCAGCGCCTTGATGCGCCGCGCCCGCTCCCGCAGGCCCTTCTCGCAGAAGACGATGAGCGGCGGGGCCCCCGGGATGGACGCCTGCGGGTCGCCGTTCATGGAGTCCGCCGGCAGGAGCGTCAGCTTGTCGTCGTGGTGGTTCTTGCCGTGGCAGTCGCAGGCCCTCATCATGCCAGCCCCGGATCTGCGGGCTCCCCGCCCTGGACCAGCGCGGCCTCGCCCTCCTGGCGGTCGCGCTCCTCATCCTCGTGGTCCTCCGGCGTGGGGTCATTGGCCCTGTGCTGGAGTTCGTCGGCCATGTCCTGCACCACCTGCTGGAGGGGGACTCCCTCCTCCTTGGCCCGCTGCTCGGCGCAGGCCTTCAGGTCACCGTCCTCTGGGCCAGCGCCAAAGTAGGCGTGGACAGCGGGCTTCTCCATACTGCGCTCGGAGGCGACGATCCACAGCCGGGACCAGTCCGCGCCGTTCTCGGCGGGGACGACCTCGCCTTCGATCACCTCTCCCGTCTCCTTGTCCACCTGTACCTCCGTTGGGGATGCTGGCGCGATGGTCTGCCCAGCTAGGCAGTCATTGAAGCCCATCCGCATGACGCGGACTCGGGCTTGCTTCTCGGCCATGTCCCACGGGTCCTCGACGATGGGCCGCGTCTTGGAGGTGCCAGGACGCTCGCGTACGGCCGCCGCTTCCTTACCGGATGGCTCCGTGAGCCGCTTCGGGATGAATGCTCGCCGTGTGAAGGTGACCTCGTTGCCGCCCGGCCAGCGCCGGGTCATGATGGCGATGGCGAAGTAGTCCTCAGGCGCGATGCGGAAGCGCCGGTACTCCTCATCGGTCGCCGGTCGCGACTCCAGCCGCACGAGCTGGCCCGGTGCCTCGCGGTTGATGAGGTGGAGCCAGCCATCGTGCTGGACATAGGGCCGCCCTTCGAACGGTGTGATGTGGCCCATCCAGGGGTTGAGGGCGTACTTGTTGCAGAGGGCGATGAACATGGAGACGCTGAGTGCCGCCCCGAAGTCCCGGTCACCGAAGCGGGAGACGAGAGCCCTTTGTACGCCCGGCGTGTCCTTGATAACGAGCGCGGCCTCGCGCTTCACTACAGCCTTGCTCTCGGTCGTCATGGCCTGTCTCCCTTCCGCGCCTCCGCTATCTTCTGCTGGAGGCGATCCCGCATCCGGTCAAACATGATCCGTGCGGTGTCGAGCATCTCATCTATTTCTTCAATTGGAGTGCCTGGCGTGACCCCGCTGAGGACGATCCCGACACCCGCACTCTCGTAGTTACCGAGGTTGATCTTCCGCTCAATGGAGACGGCGATATGGCGCTCCTCGTCGCTCATGGTCTGGTTCCCTTCAGCGGCACCAGCTTGATGAAGGGCCGCGTCTTCGGTTCACGGATCAGCGCCCCCTCGCGCTCCAACTGCCGCCGCGTCAGTATCCCGCCGTCCACCAGCCTCTGCACGGCCTTGTTGTCGACGACGGTCTGGATGACCTCATCGATCATCTCAGGCCGCAGCATCGGCACCAGCTTCTCCGCCACATAGCGGTCGGCCTGCTGGTGGGTCAGGAGGGCCTTGTAGCCGCTCACCTCATCGACGACCTCGACTGTCTGGGCCTCGATCATGGCGTCGCGCAGCGTCTCCCGCTGCCGCCGGCGCCGGTCCTCTAGGGGCTTGGCGACGCGCTCAAATTCCTCATCGATCTCCACGAGGTTGCGGATGAGAACCGCGATCACGTCGGTTCCGGTCGTCTCTCTCGTCGTCATGCCATCCCTCCCCCTACGCGCTCCCGCTGGGCCTCGGTGCCGGCGACGTAGCAGGGGCAGCTTGTGTCGCATGGCAGCAAGTACCCCGCTGACTCGCAATCGGGACGCTCCGTCTCGGCGCGGGCGCGGTCGAGGGCGAGGCGAGCCCACTGATAGCTGGGCTCCTGAATGCCCGGGGGATAGTGAGTCGGGTTCTCGTGGATGTCAATAAGCCGCCCCAGCACCATCACCAGTTGCTCGCGCACGGTCTGCTCGGCCATCACGCCACCTCCAAGCGAGTCGTTGAGGTTAGGCCGAGATGGGTTTCGACCAGAAACACCTCTTCGGGGAACCCCTTGGCGAGCAGTGCTCGGTGATGCGAATCGGCCCTAGCGATAAGGCGCATCAGCCGAGCTGTGAACCATTCCTTAGCGGGATCTTGAAGGATCGAAGCGACATTGTCGCGGTCGAACTTGCTGAGTGTCACGACGCGCCCCCTTCCCGCAGCAGCTCCGCCAGCGGCATCGTCAGCCGCCGCGCCAGCTCACGCCCCATCGCCCTTCGCTCCTCGCCCGCCTCGCGCAGCAGGGCCTCCACTTCCGCGAGGGCCGCAGCGGGGGTATCCTTGTCGTTGGGTGGGTGTGGTAGTCCAGGTACCATGTTCACCTCCTGGCCGTGGGGTCCTAGCCCGCGGCCTTTATGCTTTCGCCCACGTCGGCGGCGAAGCCCACCGCGCTTAAACCCGACAGCGCATCTTCCCTTGACCGACTGGGTTGATGGCCTTCGCCGACGGCATGGGCGGGGGACGGCCCGTCGTTCCCTGATCTCACGCCCTGGCCGTCCCCTGCGACAACCGGTAGCCGCGATAGGCACCCCCTTCCGCCTGCTCATGTCGCCGCCGACCGCCTGGACTAGTTGCCGCTGTCCAGGGGCCGAGCCCGAAGGGAGGTTTCGGTCGGTGGGGACACGAACGGTCATCGCAGCATCAACTCCGGTTGCCGGCGCTCCAGCTTCGTCCTGGCGTAGCGCTCTCGGCGTGCCACGCGGGCCAGCTCGCTCAGCGCCCGGCCGCGCAGCATCTCCGTGTGGCCGATGCCCTCCTCGAACGTCTCAGCGTCCCAGAACAGGTCGCCGTCGCGGGCCTGGAGGTAGTCGATGCCGTCTCGATCCGAGAGGATCGCCCGCACGGTGCGGCCGTCCATGCCCAACGTCTCGGCGAAGGTGCGCGAGGTCATGGCGGCTTGGCGGCCCCGCGGCAGGGCGGCGAGGACGCGCTCGACATCAGCGGACTCGTACTCGCGGGAGCCGGTCTGTGCGGCGCCGGACCAAGGGGAAGTCATGCCGGGGCCTCCGCGATATCAAGGGGCGTCTCTTTCCAGGTGTAGCCGCACCGCTGGCAAGTCCGGTGTAGATGATCGATTGGCCCATCGTTGAGGCTGCGTGGTGAGCATTCGAATCTTCGGCTGATGCCAGAACACCACGTTGTTCCCACCATCTTTCCGTCACACTTCGGGCAGGACTTTCCTTCGGCGTACCGTTCCATCACGCTCCTCCGTCGCCCAAGATGACCCTAAGGCTGCCTCGGGCTAAAGCATGATGGCGTTGCCGATAGTGGCTTGCCCGCCTTGCAGGCGACGTAGAGGTTGCATCCCTGGTGGGAACCGCCCCTGTCCTCCAGGTGAGCGCAATTGCCGCAACTGTAGCGGAGCACATGGGCCGCCGTGTCGTTCTGCATCACGCCTCCTTGCCGTTGCCCTGGATGATCGCCAGGGGGATGCCGGTAGCGAAGCTGATGAGCATGGCGACATCTGGCGGGATGGGGAGTGCCCCCCGTGCATACTTGGCTATCGTCTGTTCATGCTTGTGGATACGCCGCCCGAGTTCAGCGTAGGTGACTTTTCGCTTGCGGAGTTCCTCTCGTAGCGCCATAGCATCAACAAGATAAGCGCGCGGCTTAATGTTGTCAAGCCCCAAACCCGCGACTTCCGTGAAGATTCTTACCTTAGTGGTCGCTCGGCTTGAGCACGCTTGTATCTTATACGACGTTGGCTTACAATAAGGCCACTGTGAATAAAGAGCAGCGCCGCGAATATGGTAGGCGATGGCGGGCGAAACCAGAAAATGCGGAGAAGAACCGAGAATATCAGCGCCGCTGGTTAGCCATTCCGGGAAACAGAGACCGCCGACGGGCAGATAGTCGCAGAATCTACAGACGCAAAAGGGGTTGGTTTGACAGCCTAAAAGCAGGCCTCGAATGTAGTCGCTGTGGAGAATCACGGCCTCGTGCATTGGACTTCCACCATGTGAAGGCTGATAAGAAACTAAACATCGGTCAACTAGATGGGTTGGCGCGCGAGGAAGCCATTCTTGCGGAAATCGCCAAGTGCGAGGTCATCTGCTCAAACTGCCATAGGGTAGAGCATCTCGGTTAAACTGGCCACGAGGCGGCCCAGGTTGGCAAGCGGCAAACGATTGCCGCCCCTATAGGCGTATTCAATTGCTGGTATACTATTAGGCGGAATGTTGAGCCTGGAGAACGATGTCGGGCCGTTCCTGGCGATGTGCGTCGCCACCCAGCGCCACGGCACCATCGCCATCACCTTCAAGGGCCGCGAGGGGATCGTCATGGTGAGGGACGAGGTGGAGATGCGGCGCCCCGAGGAGATCGTGCTGCGGACGCGGCACATGGCGGGGCCGAGGCCCGCACCGTAGACCAGGACTAACCTGCCGGGCAACCGGAGGCCGCTACGCCGAGAGGCGGGCGGCTTTTTGTTTTGCGAGGAGGTGCTAGATGCCACAGAACCCCCTACCTACAGACATCAGGGCTGGCCCTCAGACCAATACCGGGGCAGATCCACTGATGCCCGCCGCCTTCAACGAGTGGATGCGTCGCTACATCGAGGAGCCGGGGCGCTTCAGGCGTGAGTGGCAGACGGTGAACGAGTATCTCCAGCAGACCAGCGAGAGCAAGACGCCCTCCTACGGTGAGCGTTGCACGGCCTACCTCTGTGGGATCATCGAGGAGCTGCGGGTGGCTGCGACGGAGGGCTGATGGGCGGCAACGAGTTGCCGGTCAAGGACGGCGCGGCCCGGGCGCTGGCCGCCTTCCAGGAGCGCGTCGACCGTGGCCAGGTTCCGAGGCGGCGCCGGTACGCCCGCGTCGTCGGGGGTATCGTGGGCAGCCACCGGCACCAGCGGCGGAAGCGGAACCAGCAGCGGCGGGCCGCCGGCACCTGGCGGTACAGGGGCGATGGCGCGTAACCCCAAGCCCCAGCTCGAACGTGCCCTGGTCGCCCTCCGGGACATCCTCCGCGCGGACGAATGGGCCGCCCTGCTCCGGATGGGAGGCCTGCCCCACGACTACCGCCCGGTGGTAGACGCCAAGCCGACCCGTCAGCAGCGCCTGGAGGGGATCAGGGAGCTCGAGCGCATCATGCGGATGAAGCCGGGGAGGATAGGCCAGTTGCCGGAGGACCTACTGCTGCGCGTGGAGCCGGACGAGGGTGGCGAGTGAGATGAAGTGCCCCGTCTGCCACCAACACTGCGGCTCTACACTGTCCAAGCAATTCGTCAAGGAATATCTCACATCAAAGGTGCCTCGCCACGTGCGGCTATGGCGTCGAGTCCGGCGTGCTGTATCGCCGCTGGGCTGGCCGCCGACGGGATGGTCTCACTGATGGCCCGCCGCCTCGGTGAGCGCCCGGACTACAGTGCCTACCGCTTCACCCTTGGCCGCGCCGTCCACTACGACGCCGCGTTGCTGCTGACGCACGCCGAGGATACATCATTCCGCTTCGACGGCCTGGGCTCCTCCTGGCTCGTGCAGATGGGCCGTGGCGGAGGATCGCACCCCCGCGACAGCCAGTGCGACGAGATGGATCTCCGCACCCAGCGCGAACGGGACCTACGGCGGCTGATGGACGCCATCCGGCACCTGCGAGACTACGACCCGCACCTCCACCATGTCGCCTTCAACACCTGCGTCGTCGGCGGGCATCAGATCATGCCCGGCCGCGGGCTGCGGCACAGCGGGCACTTCTGGGACGCGATGGTGCGCGACCTCTACGACGGCGATGACGGGAAGCTATGGGAGCACCTGCAGAGGGCGTGGTCATTCGTGGCGGTGCTGGCGGTGGACGCGGCTATCCTGAAGGCCGCGCAGGAGGCGGGGGCCGTCGACGAGAAGGCGGAGGCGTGGGCGACGGAAAGGAAGCTGCTAGATGGCTTGCCGCGAGATTAAGGCCGAGATCAAGAGATGCCCTTACCCTAAAGGCGGCAGCAGCCACGGTGATACCTGCTGCTCATGTGGCAGGAAAATGGGGGATAGGTACTGGGCGGTGAGAGTTGGCACCTGGAATCTACAGGCCTGTAGGCGGGGCTGTGCCGCGATATTGGCGCGCTGGATCGCTTATCGGCAGAGCCCCCCGATGGCGTCGCTCACTGGGCCGATTTGCTTGGCCCATGATTGCAGCGTGGTGCGCCGGTAGGCCGCGAGCGGGCTAGGGAGACGCATCGCTTCTCTCGCTCATATCCCCCAAGCCTCGAGGATCACCTCCACCATCAGGACAGTCTGCCCTCAAGTGATCGTGGCCCGGCTGCTGTATCTTGCACTCTTCGACCATTCCCAGATCACGCAGGTCACTTGGTAGGAAATAGCTGGTTTCATAGCCGCCGCCAACACCTAGCTTGAACGCCACCTCAACCGTCCCATCGTCCGCGACCTTCCAAACAGTGCCCTTCTGGCCCGCACGATGACCGCTACGAACCAAGACATAGTGCCTATCCAGGTCGATCGTCACGCCCTCAGTCTACCACGGGGGTGTCGCAGTTGGCCTCTAGGGCGACAGCGCCACAGACAGCAGTATGCCAACGACGCCCACGGCCATAATTGGCATCGCCGATATCACCATCGGCGGTCTGTCAGCAAACATACCCACGCAAAAGGTGGCTACGCTCGCGACACAAACTGCGGAACTAGCTATGAACACCCACTCCATTACGCCCTCATTCTACACCCTCAAAGTACCGCCTAGCCTGCCCCGGCTGGGCGTGGAGGTAGATGGTGGTCGTGGCCACCGATGCGTGCCCGAGCTGGGCGGAGACGACGTGGATGGGGACGCCGCGGTTGACGAGATCCGTCGCGTAGGCGTGTCGCAGCTTGTGGGGGGTCATTCTGTCCTGCGGCAGCCCCAGGCGCTCGCGGATGCGCTGTAGGATGCGCTGCACGGCGCGGGTCGTCAGGGGTTGGCCGTCGGGCTTGGGGAAGACGTAGCAGTCGGAACCTTCACGGCCCTCCGTGTGGTTCAGGACTACAGCACGCCGCCGCAGCATCGTCTCCGCCTCGGGCAGGATGTCCACCGCCCGCTCGACATCGCCCTTGCCGGTGACGGTGAGTTGGAGCCGGGCCAAGTCCACGCTCTCCCAGCGCAGGCCGACCGCCTCTGCCACGCGCAGGCCGGCCCAACGACACACGATGAAGATATCGCGGTAGAGGTCGTCGGGGGCGTTCGCTAGGAGCAGGCGGTACTCATCGTCCCTGGTGGCCTTGGGGACGCGGCGCCGGGACCGGCGGGCCATGTCATGCCGCAGGCATGTCCTGGTGGCGTTCCTTGCGCTCGGCGAACCACCAGCCGAGGATGGGACCGCCGATGCCAAGTAGGGCCTCCGGGGGCAGGAGCCGCACGAACACGGCGGCGATGATGGCCCCCACGATGGCCAGCAGTGAGACGGGGCGCACAAGGCCCCGGCCTAGCTTCAGGATCGCGTCGGTCACGATGTTACCTCCTCTGGGTATGCGGGTGGCGGCGAGTTCGGTGCGCAGGCGGGCACGCTCATTGGTGAGGTAGCTGTACTGCGACTTCAGGTGCCCGATTTCATGTTTCTGATCGGCGTCCGCCCAGCCGCAGACGCAGCAGCGCATCGCACTAGCCGAAGGCTTGCGTCAGCAGCAGACCCATGACGGCTAGGAAGTTGCCGATGACCAACATGGTGACAATGTTCATCTGGCCCTCAAGCCTTCCGAGGCGGTCCCGCGTCGTCAGGTCATTGTTTTTACCCTTGCCGATTATCATCGTTCGTACCACCTGTGATGTATCTCTCCCGCCTCGTCTGCCACAGCCACATCTAGGCGACCATCGTCCCATGACTCGGCAGCCGGGGTTCCAACGAGCGGCCTTTTGGGGTGTCCCAAGTTCTCCCACTTACCTCTGATGCCGGCGGGCTTCCAGCCCTTGCCGCGGGCGTACCACTTGTGGCAGAGTTGTCCCTTCATCCCGATGACGAAGACATCCAGGCGTCCCTCCGCCCAGGATGCTAGCGCGGGGCTGCCCAGCGCCTTGCCGCCCAGGCTCTCCCAGTTAGACCACATAGTAGTTCCCTTCCTTGATACAGCCATCGTCAGCTCAGGGATGAGCCAGCCCCACTCGTTGCGGTTGTTCGGACACGAGGTGTAGTCGAAAAAGCGGTGCTCCCACAGGCTGCCGTAGCCAGCAGCCAAAAGCGCTTGTCTGATGTCCTCCTGCGTCTTGTCGGTCGGCTGGCCCAGGACCACGGCGCTCCACCCGAACCACTTCCACGTCTCCTTGAGAACTCGCAGGAGCGATGTTTTCTGCTCCGGGGTCCACGGCTGACCCTTGCCCTCCATCTCGATGCCGTCGGTGCCGATGTTCTGGGCAGGACCGCCGGCGTGCCAGTTGACGAAGGTCGGCCGTGGCCGGTGGCGCCACACCCGGCCGCTCCGCATGATCGTCACGCCCCAGGAGCTGCCCCGCGCGGCCATGACGGCGCTGGGGTTGGTGTAGGTGAACCAGCCCTCGACGCTGTGCAGTACCAGACCTCGGCGTAGGGACGGGTCGATCTCGCAGGGGACGTTCAGGAACCTGTAGCCGCAGTTGCCCGGCGCCGGGTCATCGACGGCCCAGTCCAGCCAGCCCATCTATCCCTACTTGCCCTTCGCCGCCCTGCGCCGCTCGGCGCGGTTGGGCTCCACTGCTGTCTCCAATTCGACACCATCTGCGCTGTGGAATAGTTCTTGTAACTCCATCACCGTGTCCGCAACCGTGATGTCCCACTGATCCTTATGCTTATTGAACAGGTCGTTGACCACTGACGCCTCGGCCGGAGTCAACTCAATCACGCCCTTGTTATAGAAGACACGCCCATCTTCCAGTCTGGAACCCTTGGCGAGTTTCTTGGCCGCGCTCGCTGCGTCCATCAGCTTGTCAAACGGGAAATGAATGGGCTGATAGATAGGTTGGCCCTCAGGGCCGATCTGTCCCGTCTTCTCGTAAAAGAGATTCGAGAGAAGGGCTTTATGGGATGCGGCTGTTATCTTCACAGTCCCTCCTTCTTAATCCAATTCTGCCAACAGTCGCTGTCGCTCGGCCTCCGCTGCCTGCTCGAAGGCAGTTTGGGCACCGCTCTCCGCTTGCTCTTTCAGTGTGACTTCCGCCGCTGCCAATTCAGCGCTGATGACTGTCTCCTTGACCGTCCACAGGAGCCATTGCTTGACCGTGAACGATGTGCCGAGGCGAGCGTTCTCACTATCGACATAGGCCTGGATTCTGGCGGCTGCTGTGTCTGTGACCGTGATTGTTATGGTTGGCATCGTCCCTCTCCTAAGTGTTCACCCAGGCACCGCCCTCGTAGCTCTCCACAACGTTGGTGTCGGTGTTATAGATCAGCATGCCGTTGACGGCCCCGAGGGCGTTCCGTTGAGCTGTGGTCATCCTGTTCAACAGCAGTGCCTGGACGGTGGACTGCAACTCCAAGCCCGCACTGGCGGCGGGAGCCGCGTTAGCGCCGATGGTCATCGCTGGCTGGTGGATGCTAACAGCTGTTCCCAGAACGCGGATGCTGCGGTTGTTGGTAGAGCCGGACTGGGCATCGATGTCCAGGGCGACAGAGGTCGTTATCAGAGCGTGGCCGAAGTTCTCGATGTGGACGGCCGAGGCACGGACGATGCTGCCGGTGCTGAGGGCATCGTTGATCGCTTCAACCCAGTAGCCTCGCAGGTGCTGCATGGTGCCGTTCATGCGGAAGAAAATCGTCTCCGCCTTATACGCGCCCACGGAGACGATCTGCGATGTAGCATGGCGTGAACTCAAGGTTCCCTTGAAAATCATGCCCAGCACATTAATGCCGGTCATACCAGCAGCATTCTGGACGGTGGTGGTTGGTGCCACTTCTACCCCACGGCTTGTAGTGTTGGCAGCGTTCAGGGCACAGCTGCCTATGACATGGATAGCGCGACCAGTTCCTGCAACGATAGCAAGGCTTTCAACCACATAAACAGTCGTTGCAGCAACGGGAGCAGTGACCACACCCAGATGGCCATCAACCCTCACATCGGTCGCCAACCTCACGTGAGGAGAAGCAGCAGCGGTGGTGATTCTCCTGGTGCCAGCGGTGTCGGCGATGTATTGAAGCCGGAGCGTATCGCCGACAGCGAGCGCTAGATGATTGGCAGCGACTCTGGACAGGGAGACATCAGGAGCACCTGCACCTGACCCCCACAACAGCGCCCCATTGCCATCAGCCTGGAAGCGGAATTGCGCGTCCCCGACGGCGCGGATCCCCAAGATTGGCTCCGTTATGTAGGCGACTGCCCGAGTCAGCTCCAAATTCGGGACACCGGCGTCGAGGTCTGGGTTGGTGATAAGGACAGCCCCTGTATCCGCTGTGATCGTTCGGCCAGCACCAGCGCCACCGAAGTCGTAAGCTGCATCCAGCGTGCCCCCACCACCAGCGCCCTCCAGAGAGACAGTAGCCCCCGCGTCCGTGCGGACGCTGATTTCGCCCGTAGCGTTGTCCACGAAGAGCCGTCGCACTCCCGCTCCTGGATTCGCAGGGACGGCGATCTGCGCGATGTCCATATAGAACGCGCCCAGGCTCTCGTTGAAACCGGCTGTCAGGACGGCAGCGTTGTGCTGGGCGGCAGCGTGGGCCTCATTGTGGTGAAGGTTGGCACCAAGGCCTGGCGGATGGGCATGGACGTGGTCACGGTGGGAATAGATCAGCGAGGCACCTGGGGCGGTAACGCCGATGTCGGCTGGATTGACGCCGTCGAGGCTAACCTTCCAAGCAGGGACGGTGTCGCCCTGATCCAGCCCAAGGACGTTGCGGAGCGCTGGGGCACCTGGCACAACCCGTATCAACTCGTTCCAGTCGGGGGTGTTGTCGCCATAGACGAGCGAACCTACAGAGACGGCTTGCGCAACGGTATCCGGGTGCGTCGCGCCATCGAGCAGGTTATGAGGAGCTCCAGCAGCACCTCCTCCGAGAACCATCCAGGAGCCCGCGCCGATGGCGGTCGCGTAGATGCAAATAGCGAAGTCGTAGTCGTCATTCAGCACGATATCCGCGTTGCCGATGCAGAGGATGTTCCGGGCGTCGGCACCACCAAGGGCATTGTGCTTGACCGTGATCGTGTCACCGGCATCTGGTCGGATAATGACGATCTCCCCGCTGGAGATGATGCTGGAGACGGCCAGCCCGTCCAGGTCATCGGCCGCGCCCGCCTGGGCAGATAGCGTGTGATGAGAGCGGTTCGGCGTCGCTATGCCGCCGACGATGCCGATCAGCTTGGAGGCCGTGCCGAGGGCGTCGCCAAGCAGCATACAGCGCTTGTCCACGATGTCGGCGGCGGTGATGGTGTTGTCGTTCGCGGCTCTCCAGACGGCGGCTACGATCACGCTGTTGGCCGGAACGGCAGGGAAGACTGGAGGCTCTGCCGCCACACCAGCGACAGCCGAGGCTGCACCAGCGTTGTTGATAGCTATCAGGTCGAAGCGGGGCAGAGCCGCATGGGCGGCGCCGCAGTTGACGTTGCCACCAGCGTAGGCCACGTCGGTACCCGCGATGCGGACGACGCCGGCGGCCACGGCCACCGTCGTGTCGGGTGCGCCCTGGGGCGTGACATCGCAGCCCGAGATGACGCCCTCGCTATCGATGCCCTGAGCCAGTATGTCGAAGTCGACCTTGTCCGGCTCGGCCTGCGGGTAGCGGTTGAAAGGCGGTGGGCCAGGACTAACGTGAACTACTGAGTCCGCCTCGTTCAGGATCTCGAAGGCCATCGCTATCTCTTCCTCAACTGATCCAGCCTGCGCTCGGTCTCGCTCAGGAGCCCCGCGAGCGTCCGGGGCTGCGAGTCCAGCTCCAGGCGGGCGGTGTTGTTGTCGGCGTTGTAGTCCACCGCCACGATCTTGAACACCGTCACGGCATCCCTGGCGGTGGCGTTCAGGGCGTCCACCCGCGGCAGCACGTCGCGGACCCGGATCAGGTGCCCTGGTCGTATCTCCCAGGGCTGTACTTCGCGTCCAGTGTCGTTATCGAAAATGGGAGTAGACACACTCAGGGTGCCGGCGTTTGGTGCGGACGAGTGCTCCACCAGGAAGACGTCGCCAACTTCCTGGGCCATCGCCAGCGACCCGAACTCGTCAGCCATGTTGATGATGGCCTCGCGGGTGAGTCCAGCGTCATCCAGGACAGCTACGGTCGACGTCCTGACGGTCGCTCGCAAACGTCCATCTGGGCTGCGCCAACGCACCGTGACGCGGTTGAATATCTCCACCGCTGAGGCAGGCGACGCGAAGCCGTCCTTGGCGTCGGCCTCGTAGCGCACGGATGATGGCCAGGAGCGCCACTCGAAGCGGGCAGGGGAGCCCTCCCAGGCGGCCCAATAGAAGTCGGTCTCGACCGCCATCAGGTCAGCCAGCACCTTCTCGGGCGTCGTCCCGTCTGAGTATGCAAGCTGGTCGATGGCAAAGGTCGTCACCTCAATGCTAGCGTTCGGACCGTCATACTGGTCGAGGAGCCTTCCCAGCAGATCGGCGACGACCTCCGAGGCCAGTACGGTGTCAAGATACGCATAAGGGGTGGCTGGAACGAGCAGGTTTCCGTCCTGATCGTAGCGTCGAGCCACGACGACGACGTCGGAGAACAGGCCCCACTGGACATCTTGGCCGATCACACCGCCGCCGCCGATATATTGTATACGGAGCTCCAGGATGTCGTCACCGGCTGGAAAGTCAGTCACAACGATGCCGATGTGGGCACCGCCAGCCACATTCCAAAGGCTAAACTGAATTGTCGTACCCCCGCCACCGATGCCATTGCGACTAACAGATTCGATACGCCAGTTCGCAGACGTGACCCCTGTGTCCCAATCATAGGAGACACGGGCCAAGTCCTGACCTGCGTCATTCAATTCACGGTAGAGCCGCCCGAAAGTCCAGTTGGTAGCGACTGCAGTGTTACGCACGACACGGAAACGTAGTCCGGGCTCATCGTTGGCATCAACCAACCCCATGTCCTCACCCCCCATGTCGTTTGGGTTGGCCGAACTCTCCCCGATCAGAAAGAGTCGCTCCAGCGACTTGTCGACGTAGATCAGCTTGACCGTGCGGTCCCGTGCGTGGGCGGCAGGACCGACCGCTCGCACCGTCCATATCTCGCCCTGCCTACCCGCACCCCTGCCCGGGTCCTCCAACCGGCCCTGCCAGATGGTGGCACCGTTCCTGCCGTCGTAGATGTAGAGGTCGCCGTAGAGCTGTATCTCGTCGGGATCGAGGCTGAGCGGGCGGTCGAGCTGCACCTCGCAGGAGGCGAAACCTCCGGGGGTGGTCGAGCGGAAGCCGAGGGTGCGGACATCGCGGGTGATGACCCTGTCAGCGCGGCTGGTGCTGAGGCGCACGACCAAGGGGATGACCCCTGCCTTGAACAGACCCTCGGTCACGACCTCCTCCACCTCGGGGACAGGGACACCGCGCAGGTCATCGCCGTCGCTGTCACGCAGAACGGAGCTTCTCGTGGTGCTTCTGAGCGTGAGCGGGCTAGCCACACCTGCAATGCCTCACCGGATGTAGAGATAGCGCGGCCAGTAGGACACAATGAAATCCGTCGTGTCGGCGATAGCATCGGCAGTGCCGATCTGTCGAATGAAAGCGAGCCGATTCGTCTGATCAGGGGTAAACAACGGGATCGTGCCAACCCGTGCAATCCCCCCGACGCTTTGTATAGTGGCGTTGAGCCCACTGCGTTTGAAGACTTCATCATTTGGCCCATCCCACATATAGCCAGCATCGGCCCCTATTCCCGCTGGCCAGTCGACGATGCAGAGTTCTTCATCAGCCGGGACGAACAACACATAATCCCAGTCGAGATTGCCCGTACCCGCTGCCCTCGATGCCCTAAAGAGACATCTCACGCTCTGTGGAACGGCTGCTATACCCGAATAGCCTATATTTTCGGGGCCCGCGCCGCCAGGTACCGGCAACAATCCCAGGTCGACAAGCTGAGGTGTGGCGATGTTCGGCAGTGTGACAATGTTGTTGACAATTTGGACAGGAGTGACGATATAACCCATCTGTACGGCGATGTCATCGCCCGCAACAGTCTTTTGAACGCGAGCGAAAACACGATAGGTGCCCCTGTATTCGAGGCTAGATGCTATCCCTCCTGGGCAGTTGGGAGCATCCAGCCGTGTGACCAGTGTTATATCCGTTGCGAACGTCGTCCGGCACCAATTGTTGCCAGCACCGGACATGAGTGGCGAGTTCGCTTGGACAGTAGTATCAGCACCCAACGCTCCCGCATCTTCGGCTTGAAACACATAGAAACCACCTGGCGTGCCATGTCTCCGGACGGCGATCAGGCATTGCAGCCCCGTTAGCCCCACAGCCACCTGGCCCCCTTCCAAATATGCTGGCGTTGGGACATCTCCCATAACGCCGGTGACATCGTAGCGCATCGGGTTTACGGCGTGAGCAGGGTCATTATTTATTGTGATCGTAGCGCCGTCGACTCGATCCCCATAAGCGAACGGCTCCGCCAGGATCGTCAGGGTCGCCCTCAGCTCGCCCCGGCCCTCCACCGTCTGGTCCAGCCGGTAGTCCGGCGATCGGAACGTGCGGAAGTAGACGGGCTTGCTGTTGTACGTCGGGTGCCATTTCAGGATGTTCTGGCCTCGGTCAAGCTCACGGTGCAGCGTCTCCAGGATCTCCGCCATCTCCTCCTCATCACAGGCCGTGACCCGCAGGGGCAGCCGGATGATGCGGTTGTCGTAGGCGGACGCGGGGATGGTCGCGCCCTCTGCGAGCAGCGTGTTCACCACGGCGCGCTTCAGCGCCGGCGGTGAGAAATCGGGCCCGGGCCGCTGATCCGGCCCCGCGAGCAGCGTGAGCTTCTGGCCGTCGTTGAGGTTCAAGCGCTGCACGGCCCCCGTGCCCACCCTGTCGACGAACTGGCATACTGGAGCCGACATGCTAGCCTCCCCGTCCTAGTTGGAATGTTCGGTCGCCTATGCGGTCGTTGACTAGGCTGCCGACGATCCTGCCGTCCATCACCACAGTCAAGCCCTGCAGGGCCGCCGCCACGGCTCCAGCGAGCGCGTCCGGGTCGGTACCACCGCCTCCCGCTGCGGCCGCCGCCTGGGGAATGACGCTGGGTGCGAGCACCGGTTGGGGCTGCGGGCTGATATCCACGCGCTCCCGGCCCGCCTCACCCGCCAGGAACATCGTCGGGCGGGTCACGTCGCCGTGGAAGCCGTGCTGGGCGAGGCGGAAGGCGAGCACTTTTTGTAGCTGTGCCCATAGCTCACGCCATTTGGCGACATCACCGAGCGGATCAAGCGCACCCATCTGCGCCTGCAGTTGCAAGATGAGAAGTTCTTTGAATTGCATCAGCCCCGCGCGGATATCCGCTACCGTCGGCAGGTTCATCATCGCCTCGGCCTGGAGCTTCCAGCCCTCGGTCACGAGGTCGATAGCTTCCTTCTGAAGTCCCAGCTTGGTGATCTGGTCGCCGATGGTGTCGCTGAGGTTCTTTGTTGCCCCCCTTGCCCCCTCTGCGCCCGTCTTGCTGTTGTCCAGGGCCGTCTTCTGACGACCCAGCGCGTCGATGTCCTGGAGCAGTTCAACCGGCACCAGCGTGTCGATGTAGAGTTCGCGCTGCCGCTTGAGGTCGCCGGTCGCGCCGATCTGGTCGGTGATCTTGGTGAGCTCGCGCTGCATCGCCTCGCGGTTCTTGTCGCTGGCCTCCGCCTGGAGGTTCGTGATCTCAGCCTCCAGCGTCTTGATGTGGATGCCGCGGGACAGGGCCTCCATCTCATCGTCTATCTGCTTGATGGCGGCCTTTTGCGCGTCGAGCAGCGCGTCTATTGCCTTGATCCGCTCCTTGTCCGCATCGCTGGGGTCAGCCTCGGCGAGTAGTTTCGCCTTCTCCTTCTCCAGTTTGAGCGTCTTGGCCGATTGCGCCGCCAGCAATTCCTCACGCTTCAGCTCTAGCTTCTTGAGCTCCAGCATCGCAGGGAGGTTGGCGATCCGCGCCATCGTCAACTGTGCCTGGGCAAGCCGGTTGCGGGCGTTGATCTGGGCCTCGATCGCGGCCTTGCCCAGCTCCAGCACCTTCAATTCGCGGTCCAGAGCGATGATCTCGTTGTTGAGCGCCTGCGGCACCATGCTGGCCGCGAGGTTGTTCAGGGCGCCGATCTGCCGCGTGAGGGCATCGGTGGTGCTGCCCACCGCGCCGCCAAGCCGTTCCTGGCCCACCTCGGCCTGCAGGGCAGCGTTTCGCTCCAGCTCGAGGGCGTTGATCTGGATGTCCAGGGCGTTGGTCTCCTGCGTGCGCTGGCCCGTGATGCCACTCAGGAGGCTGATGTTGTCCCGTAGTTGCTGACTGTTACCTGCAAGCGATGAGGCTAGGTCATCGATAGCGACCCGTAGATCACGAACGGGCGGCTCGCTCGCCTCTATGGCGGCCGCCATCCCGTCAGCTCGACGCCTCATGCTATCGATTTCGCCCTGTATCTCCCCGGCGGTCATCCCGAATCTAGTTCCCGCCTTCTCCCATGCCTTGTCAACCTCATCAGCCGATAGCCCGAACTCCTCAGCCTTCTGCCGCCATACCTCCATCTGGGTCGGGAATGCCGTGTCGTCCGCCAGCTTCTGGGCCTCCAGCGCCGTCAGGCCGATTCCCTTCTGGGCCAACTCGATGAATGCGTCCTTGGTGATCTCGGCGTTGGCCGCCATATCCTGGAGTATCTGCTCCTTGGGCGGCAGCTTGTCGAAGGCGCCGGCGATACCCCCGATGATCAGGGCGATCGGGGCCAATGCCTCCGCGAGCGTCTGGGCCGCGAACACCACGGCCTTCATCGCGGGCACGAGGGCGGGCAGTATCTCCTCCCCCAACTCCATGAGCATGAGGTTGAGTTCGTTCATGGCCACGCCCATCTTGAACTTGGCCGTGTCAGCGACGATGCCGAACCCTTCCTCTAGGTTGCCAGTGGCGTTCTCGGTGGCGGCGAGGATGTCCGTGTAGTCGTCCATCTGGACGCCCACCGTGCCGAGGACGCTGGTCAGGGCGCGGATGTTCGGGAATAGCCTGGCGACCGCCGCCTCGTTGCCCCCCGTCGCCTTCATCATGGCGTCGAGGGTCACCAGCAGGCCCTTGTCCTTGATCTGCTGCCGCAGCCCTTCAGCGCTGAAGCCCAACTCCTCCATCGCTTCCACCTGGTCCTCGGTGGGCTTGAGCAGGCTGGCCATCACCTGGCGGAGACCGGTCGCGGCCAAGTCGGCGGAAACGCCCAAGCGGGTGAAGGTTGCCAAGTTGGCGGCGACTTCCTCGAAGCTAATGCCCATCTGGGCCGCCAGCGGCACGACGCGGCCCAGGACGCCGGCGAAGGCGTCGGCCTCGGCCTTGCCCTGTTTAACGGCCTCGATCATCACATCGGTGACCTGGCCAGCCTCATCGGCACTCTTGCCGTAGGCGTTCAGGACGGTAGTGAGGGCATCCGCCACGCTCGCGGTCTCACCGAGGCCGATGGTCGATGCCCTGGCCGCCACATCTAGCACTTCGGCGGCGTCCGCGGCGTCCTCGATGCCGGACGAGAGGATGAAGTAGGCTGCGGCGCCGAGCTCCGCCGGGCTCTTAGGCATGGCCCTCGTCATGTCCTTGATGGCGACCGTCAGGAAGTCGGTGTCCTTTTCGGTAGCTCCGGTCAGGGCCCGGATCTCGGCCATCTGGGCCTCGTATGCGACCGCCGCCCCGATGCTCTTGGACATGATCGCCCGGACCCCCGCCATGCTGGCCTGGGCGGCGACGAATCCAGCGCCCACCGCCAGCGCGGTCTTGCCGAGCTTGCCCAGTGCACTCCCGAAGCCCTTGGACTTGGCCTCCATCTTGCCGAGGTTCTGCATGTAGCGACCGAACCCCTCGACGACGGCCTGGACGCCCACCTTCTCGAAGGCGCCACCAGTGGCGGGCATTATCTACACCCCCCGTGATAAACTAGCCCCGAAGAAAGGGGACTGGTGATGGGCAAGGAAGCCACCAAGAATGAGGATCTGAAGATCGCCTTCGCTTCCGTGGTCGCCACCTTCGCCAAGGGCTGCCCCGACCAGTCCCCAACCTCGCTCATAGGCGCGGGCATGATGTCCGGCATCTTGCTGTGCGCCGCAGATGGCCCATTGATGAGGCGGATCATCCAGGCTACCCTGAGCGAGGCCCAGTTGAAGGCGAATAGGGCCAGCGCCGAGAGTGTCGTGGATATGTTCCGTGCCCTGGAAGAGATACACGACAGGGGCCTGGCTGGCCATGAGGCCGGGATGAAAGCTCGCCAGCGGATTCTGGGCATCGAGCACCCCGAGTAGCCTTCTTCCCTCGACACTCGCATCACTTACGCCTCTTCTGTTGCTGCGTCTTGATCTTCCTCTGCATATCCCTGTCCCGTGCGTCGCCCTCGTTCATGTCGATCCGCCGCCTGACGCGGAAATAGGCCACGCACTCCACCCTCTCGTCGTAGGGGAGGGCCTGCCATTCTTTCCAGTTGTAGCCACTAACGCGGCAGGCCTCGCGCTCTTCGATCTGAGCAACGAGGCCTGGCAATGACGATGTGTAGGTTATGCCGGTGTCAAGGAGCCTCAGCGGGTACGTCGCTATCGGCTCTCCGTGCCGTTCGACCCCGAAACCCGGCCACTGCGGCCTGCACGTCCTCCTCCCCGATACCCGCTATCCTATTCAGGATTGAGAAGACGGCCAGGATGTCACCCTGCTTGGCCATCGCGTACAGCTCTAGCCACGCAAGATAGCGGTCGTAGTTCGTCTCCGTGTTGGCTTCGATGCCCAAGTGGGCCATCAGTTCCTGGTCAAACCAGAGACCGACCTCCTCCGGCCCGTACAGCCCCTCCGGTATCTCCTTCATCGCCGTGCCCACCAGGAGCAGGGTGTTGGCGGCCGTCACGTTGCGCTGGAGCTGGTAGGCTTCCAGTGCGGCCACGTATTCGGGGTCGCCCGGGTTCTCCTCCTCCACGTCCTTATCGGGGTTCTTCCAGCGGGGCACCTTCGGCTTCTCCAGCCGGGCCAGCGCCCGCTCGATGATGCCGGGCGGGATCGGCCTCAGCGCCAGCACGATGCCATTGCTGAGGGTAAGCTCGGACGGCAGGTGACCGTCCTGCTGGGCGGCGGCAGTTTCCACCGCCGCCCTCGCAGGCTCACTTCGGGATGGCTGTCGGGCCTTTCGGGTCATGGTGTCTGTCCTCCTATCGCTACGCGGCCGCCGCTCCCTTCACGAAGAAGCCATCGCCCGCGCCGGCAGCCGCTAGGCCACCGCCGTAGACGTCGTTGGGGCACTCCCCCACCGCCGCCAGGGCGTTGATGTAGTCGTTGGCGGGGATAGCACCTGGGCCCTCTGGGAGCACGTACCAGCTCTGGCCGCCGTCGATGGTCCGCAGGATGCGGCCCGCCGGGCCGGCGATGCTGTGTGCTAGATACCCTACGGTATCCGTTGCGAACACGATGTCCCTGATGACGCCGGCCGCAGAGCCAGGGAAGACCTTTAGGGCCCAGTTCTCGCCGCCGTCGATGGTGAACCAGAGATTGCCCTGGATCGTGCCTGCGAACCACACGTCGCGGGATCGCATCCAGACACAGGTGATCTCTACGGCGCCGATGGCGATGGTGGCTTCGGGGACGTTGGCCCAGGTGTCGCCGCCGTTGCGGGTGACAGCCATCCTCCCGGCCGCGCCCGCGACGATCACGTTGTCCTCGTCATAGGCGTGGACGGCGCTGAGGTTGTTGGCCCCGAGGGTCACGCCCGCGTCCTGGACGGTGACGCCGGCGGTGATGTCGTCGGTAAAGTAGATATGTCCACCGTTGCCTACGATCCAGGTGTGGGTGCTGCCCAGGCTAAACAGGTCGTTGGGCGCGCCGGCGGGGCACACCAGGCCTACGGCCGTCCGCGTCCAGCCCTCGACCCCGTTCAGGATATCGATGATAGGCGCGTAGTGGATGGCGCAGTCGGCGTTGGAGACGACCACCAGCCGCGTGCCCACGCAGGCGATGGCGGATGGGTCGAAGTTGGGCTGCAGGGTGGCGATGTTGGTCTCGCCGAGGTTAAGCCCGCCATCCTGGGTGAAGATGAGCTCGGCGGGCAAGCCCGGCGATGCGACCTGCTGCTCGGTGATGGCGAACACCACCTGGCAGCCGGTGGACGGGATGCCACAGGCCCCACACTGGATGGAGTCACAGATGGCGACATCGATGACCTCGCCCGTGATCTCGGCCGCCCCCAGCTCCGCCAGGGACAGCGGCACGATCTCGTAGATCTTGAGGCCAGGGATATCGACGCTCACGTTGACCACGGCGTCCTCTCCCTGTTCCAGGGCACCCATGTCGTCGGGGTTCCAGCCGGTGATCTGGCCACCCTCCAGCACCAGCACCTTCCCCGAGGTCCAGCCTCTGTTGAAGTCACGGGGATCGGCGCAGGGATCCAAGTGGAGCTGCACGTCAATCGGGCAGCCGCGGTTGCCCATCCGCAGGAACTCGTCCAGCGTGTACTGATAGCGGATCATTAGGGGCAGCGTGGGCAGGCTTGGCTCCCCCCTGATGGTGCCCTTGACGATGAACCGTCCGTAGACGTTGGGGTCGGGGTTTCTGTAGGCGGTCACGTCGCCGAAGTCGACTGCCGGTGATCCGGCCTTCGCCTGGCCCTGGTAGACCGGCACGTTCGTCGGTCCGGCCCTGTCCTCGATGGTGAATAGACGCGAGAACGACGTCTTTACTATGTCTCCCATGTCTTACCTCCTCCTCTTCCTCCGTTGGCCCCGCTTTGGGGCGGGTATCTTTTCCGGTTCTATGGGTGCGGCGGCGGGCTCCGGGGGTGCGTAGAGCACCGCCACCGCCGTGATATCCACCTTGAGCGCCGCCTGCAGCGCCCCCAAGATGTCCATCCGTCGGGCCTTCACGTCCCTGCGCGTGAAGAGACGGCGGGCGAACAACTGGTTGTGGAGCCTAACCTCTACGTCCAGCGGCAGCCCCAGGGGTGCCAGGGATGGCGGCCCCAGGGGGAGGCCCAGCACGGCATCGGCTTCCGAGACGCCTTCAGGCAGTAGCACCGCCCATTGGCGGCCATCAGCGTCGGTGTAGGATGTCTCCCTCATGGCATCACTCCTTCGCCTATGGCCTGCTCCCTGACCTTCTGCCAGGCGGCGATGGCGCCGCGCTGTGTGCCGAAGGGGTTATTCAGTTGCTTGTCGAGGAACTTCACGAACTCGTTCTCCCCGGCCGTGGCCATGTCGTGCTGCCAGTGTTTGACCCAGGCCCCGACGTTGTTGCACTCGCAGATGGGGCGGTCCAGCTTCGCCGCCGCGTAATGCGCCACCGTCTGCTCCCACGCCGGGTCCATGACGATGCTGGGACAGGCCAGCCGCTCATCGCGCCATCCGGCGTAGTAGTAGAGCCGCACCAAGTCGGGCGTGCGGTTGATGGCCAGCGATGTCGCATCGAACTGTAGGGTGTCCTCGTTCCAGGTCGCGGGCCGGTAGCCCACCACGCTCAGGCGGGGCTCGCTCCGCAGCGTCAGGCATCCCTCCTGGGTGCCGTACTCGCAGGCAGCGCAGCCGCTGCCGTTGCAGGCGCAGCCGAGGCCCAACTCCTCCCACAGGAACGTCACCTGCTGGCTGGGGTCGTTATCGACGACGTAGACATCCACCTTCGTCAGAAAGTTGCCGTCCACGCTGCCATCCACGCCGCGTTGGTGGCTGTCATCCGCAAGCGGCACCAGGTCGTCGTACCGCTCGGGCAGGACGCACTGCTCGCGCCGGAAGGTGATGGTGGCCAGGGCGCCGGTCACGCTGACGTTGATGGGCCTGATCTCCCACTGATCCTCCCCGCCGGTCGCCACCAGCGCGTTCGACACGGGGAAGTAGACGTGTATGGAGCAGGGGTCCGTCCCCACGGGCACGGCGACGCCGCCGGTGACGGTGGCCACCTCCTTGTAGGTGTCGCCATCCACATCGCTGTAGTCGACAGCGACATCCTCTCCAGCCGGCAGCAGGGTCTTCCG
>JAUVHW010000088.1 GCA_030593075.1 Ardenticatenales bacterium | reverse complement strand
TTGCACCTGACGGTCGCGCCAATAGACCTCCGGGCGCTCTCCTTCTCTCACCACGGAGCACGCCGAGAGCGCAGAGGTCACCTGTTTTCCCCGCGTTCTCAGCGCTCTCTGCGGTGAGAGAAACCTCGCGCTACCATTTACAGGCCCGCGGCCGCGGGCCGCCGTTCAGACCTGTCAGCTCTCACTGCACGAATCGGAGACCGTTCACCCGCGAATCTCGACCGTTCGGCCGGAAGGGGTAGACGTCACAGCGGGATCGCATTATCATGATATCAACTGCTGGCAGACATAGACAGGGAGGTGGCAACATGCAAGAGACAAAGTCGATGCGCGGCTGGGGATTGGCGTACGAGGTGGTGCGCATAGTCGTGGCGATTGCCCTGGCCATACTGGTTGTCGGAGTCTGGGCCTGCTTGTGGGTACCACCGTTCTGATAGAGGCTGCAGGTGGGGCACGGAGAGCGCCGCGATGAGGAGAGTACCGGATCTGTATCCGAAGGTCTTCGATGACCCTGCGGCCGCCAGGGAATACGCAGCATCGGCCGCCAAGAGAAACGCGAGAATAGCCAGGAGCTTCGTTGCCGCGCTTGAAAGGGCGGGTTTTGCGGGCGGCCGGGTTCTGGACGCGGGAACGGGAGCTGGCGACATCGCAGTTGCTTTGGCGCGTGCCTTCCCAAGAGCTGAAGTGGTGGGCCTGGACCTGTCCGAACCTCTCTTGGAGTTGGCCCGGGCATCGGCCGAAACGGCAAGTCTGCACGGCCGGGTGTCCTTCAAAAGGGGCGATGTTCAGGATATGCCCTTCGAGGACGATTCGTTTGACGTGGTGGTAAGCCTGAATACCTGGCACGTTATTGATGATCCCGTCGCTATGCTCAACGAGGCGGAGCGAGTGCTGGCTCCGAGTGGCATTGCGATGATAGCCGACATCAGGCGCTGCTGGCTGGGACACCTAATCCCGGCTTTCAAGACGGCCTACACTCCGGCCGAGGCAGTGGAACTGGTGCAGCGGTCAACGTTGCGGCCTTGGAGGATCCACGATCTCTTGCTGTCCTTCACCATCGTGACTGGTGAATTATGAGCGCTACCAGCATACAGCCACAGTGATAGGAGGTTCTCATCATGAGCAACGGCAAGGCCATCCAGGCCCTGGACCTGCACAAGAGCTACGATGAAATCCAGGCTGTCCGGGGAGTGAGTTTCGACGTCCGGCAAGGTGAGGTTTTTGCCTTGTTGGGTCCCAACGGGGCGGGGAAGAGCACCATAATCTCAATGCTCTGCTGCCTACTGCAACCCAGCCAAGGCGAGGCCTTTGTCATGGGGCATTCTATTCTCAAGGAGCCGTCGGAGGTCAAAGCGGCCATCGGCGTGATCCCCCAGGAGGTCGCTTTGTACGAGGATCTTTCGGCTCGTGAGAACCTGATTTTCTGGGGCAAGATGTACGGTCTTCGCGGCCCGGCTCTCAAACAGCGCGTGGACGAGATCCTGGAGCTGATCGGTCTCAGGGCGCGCCAGAAGGGGCGCGTGGGCAAATTCTCCGGGGGGATGAAACGTCGCCTCAATATTGGGATTGGTCTACTCCACAGACCTCAGGTCGTGATCATGGACGAGCCCACAGTCGGCATTGATCCCCAGAGCCGCCGCAACATACTCGATAACGTCAAAGAGCTCAGGGGGGAGGGGATGACCGTGCTCTACACCACTCACTACATGGAAGAGGCGCAAGAACTGGCTGACCACATCGCCAGCATGGACATGGGTGAGATCATCGCACAAGGTACGTGCGACGACCTGATCAAGATCGTCGGCGAGTGCGACCGGGTCGACCTGACCATCAGCGCCTCGGCAGACCGTGTGCTGGAGACTTGGAAAGCGACTCCCGGCGTCTACCAGGTGATGCCCGAGGATGGAAAGCTCGGCCTGCTGGTAGATGACAGCAACCTGGTCCTGCCGAAGCTCTTTGAAAGCGCGAGCGGCGCCGGGGTGCGGATCACTTGGGTGGACATTCAGGAACCCAACCTGGAGGCCGTCTTCCTACATCTGACCGGCCGGGCCTTGAGGGACTGAGGAGCGAATTATGAAAGCGTTGGACATAGCTCTAAAGGACCTGACCCAATCCTTCCGCAACCTGTCCGTCCTGGCCTTTATTTTCCTGGTGCCGGTGTTGGTCACCGGGATGTTCTACCTGATGTTTGGCGGCTTGGGCGGGGACGACGATGAAGGCTTCGCGCTGCCCAGGACCGAGGTCCAGATCGTGAATCTGGACGCAGGTGGGCTCCCGGCCGATGCCGGCTTCTTGGCCAGCGTGCCGCAGGGCTCAGATCTCCGTGGCATCCACTCGATGGGAGAGGTCCTGGCTCAGTTCCTACAGGGCGAAGGCTTTGCGGAGGTCATGGCGGTCACCGCTGCGCCTGACGCCGCTAGCGCCCGAACAGCGGTAGACAGTCAAGAAGCGGCTGTGGCGATCGTCATCCCTCAGAACTTCACGGCCGCCCTCATCGATCCCACCGAGCGTGCCGTCGTCGAGCTGTACCAGGACCCGACGCTGACGCTGGGCCCGAGCGTAGTCAAGGGCATCGTCAGCCAGTTTGTGGACGGCTTTTCCGGTTCCAAGGTTGCCATTGGCGCGAATGTTGAGCAGCTGAACGATGCCGGCCTTGCGATGGATGCCGCCCAGCTGCAGGTCCTGGTGGCTCAGTATCTGGCCTCCGCCGCCGGGCAAGGACGTCAGCAGATTGGAGGAGAATCCCGACTGCTGGCCGTCGTGTCTCCCACGGGCGAAGGGGACGCAAGCCCGCTGGTGGGCGCAGTTGGCCTGATCATGGCGGGAATGACCATCTTTTACGGCTTCTTCACCGGGCCGTCTTCAGTCCAGTCGATCCTGAGCGAAGATGAGAAAGGCACGCTGGCGAGGCTCTTCACCACGCCCACCCCCCAGTCTACGATCCTGGGTGGCAAGTTCCTGGCGACGGCGCTCACGGTGCTCATCCAGTTCATCGCGCTCTTGGTGTTTGGCAGTCTGGTATTCGGCATTGAGTGGGGGAACCCCATCGCTGTCGGACTGGTGACGCTGGGCATTGTGGCTGCCTCGCCGGCCTTTGGCATCTTTCTCATGTCCTTGATCAAGAGAGCTCGACAGGCCGGCGTCGTCCTGGGCGGCGTAGTGACCCTGACTGGCATATTGGGCCTGGCGAGCATCTTTGCCGCGAACCGTTCCCCTGCGGCCAAGCTGGTATCGCTGTTCGTCCCGCAGGGCTGGGCGTTGCGGGGTTTGGAGCTGGCGATGAACGGCGGGGGTGCCGGCGACGTGTTGCCCGCTGTCGTCGCGCTGCTTGCGTGGAGCGCGGTCTTTTTTGTGATCGGCGTCACCCGGTGCCGGAAGCGGTTTGCTTAGGAGGACCCCCATGCGCGTCGTCAACCTGATACACAAGGATCTACTGCAAATCGTACGAAACCGGCAGCAGGCTATGTTCCTGGTGGTCATGCCGTTGCTCTTTACCGTCCTGTTGGGCTTTGTGTTCGGTGGTTTCGGAGGCGAAACCGATCCCCGGCTGCCGGTGGGGTTGCTCGACCAGGATAACGGCCGCCTCAGTCCCTACTTGCTCCAGCTATTGGCTGCGCTGGACATCATCCGGCTCGAGGTCTACGAAGAAGAGAGCCTTGAGGATCTGAAGGAAATGGTGGCCGACGGAGAGTTGGCGGCCGCAGTAGCTGTGCCGGCCGGGTACAGCGACAAGGTCCTGGCCGGTGAGCCCGTGATGGTGACCGCTGTTGTGGATCTGAGCACCGATGCAGGCTCAACAGCCCAGCGGAGCATCTAGGCGGCTGTCGCCCGGTTCGTGGGGGCGGTAGGTACGGCTCGCTTCAGCACCCAGGCGCACGAGGCGCGGCGGGCCTTTGTCGACGAATCCGCCCGCCAGGCCTACTTTGACGATGCTCTCGTACGCGCCGTCGCTGCCTGGGGCGATCCGCCGTTCACTGTGACTGCGGCTCACACCGGTGATAACAAAGAGAACAGCGGACCCGCTGCGGCATTCGCCCATACTTCACCAGGTATGATGCTACAATTCGCCATCGCCGGCCTGATCGGTGCCGCGGAGATTCTGCTGTCGGAACGCGAATCGCGCGCGCTGCAGCGTCTACTGACCACGGCCATCTCCAGGACCGAAATCCTGGCCGGTCACTTCCTGGCTATGTTTGTGATGGTCTTTGTCCCCTTTGTGATTCTGATCGGCTTTGGTCAACTGTTTCTCCGGGTTGATTACCTGAGCGCTCCGCTGGCCACGCTCTTGATGGCCGTCGTCACGGCGCTGTTTGTCGCCAGCATGGGACTGCTGATCGGCGCGCTGGTCAAGTCGCCCGAACAAGCGCACGCCTTTGCGCTGATTCCCATGTTCGTCCTTGCCGGGCTCGGCGGCCTGTGGGTCCCGCTCGAGTTCACCGGCGAGACGTTCCGGACTATCGGTCACCTGACGCCGCTGGCCTGGGCAATGGACGGCTTTGAGAACATCGTCGTCCGGGGCCTGGGCCTCGACTCGGTTCTGCTGGCGGCGGCCGTCTTGCTGGCGTTTACGGTTGCGGTCTTTGGGCTGGCGGCGCAGCGCTTCAAGTTCGAATAGGGACTATGGCCGCAGTGTCATCCTGACGAGGAGCACAGAATGAGTGTGATAACGGTTGAGAACGTGTACGAGCATTGCGGCGGAGTCAGAGCGGTGGACGCCGTCAGCTTTGAGGTCCGCGAAGGTGAGATCTTTGCCTTCCTGGGCCCGAATGGCGCCGATCTCGCGGCTGTTTTTGTCTTCCTAGTCTGAGCTGCCCAGCATGCCGGGCTGATTTGACGGACGGGGCAGCAGTGTCTATGATAACGTCATGAACCAGGAGCGTGAGGGCCGGCGAGGGGCAAGGAGCCCCGTCCGCACTATCCTGCGCGAGTCGTTGTACGTCTTTGGCTGGGGTATCCCTTTTGGCCTGATAGGCGGCTTGATCACCGGGAACTATGCGGTTTCGCTTGGCATCAGTCACACTATCAGCATCACGCTCTACGTTGCCTACTCGTTGCACATGCGGTTTCTGGAGCCCCCGCTTGAGAGGTTGCCTCGCGACCGGCGGCTGGTACTGGAGATCGTCTTTGCGTCAATCGAAACCATCCTGGGCGCACTGTTGGCCTTCTTCGTTGCCGGCCGCATCTTTGGATTTGCCGTCGAGGGTCCTTCGCTGTGGATCCCTGTCTCCACGGTCTTTGTGACTTTCCTGATCGTCCGCTCGGCCGAGTACGCGGCGATTTTCTACCGTGACCTGAAGGAGAAAGAGCGGGCCGAGGAGCAACTGCGGACGCTAGCGGCTCAGGCGGAACTGAGGGCGCTCAGGGCGCAGATCAACCCGCACTTTCTCTTCAACACGCTCAACACCATCGCCGCGCTGACACATACCGATCCTGCACGGGCCGAGGAGATGATCGAGCGCCTGGCCGAGATATTCCGCTACGTGCTGGACGGCAGCGAGCGTGGGCCGGTGCCTCTGGAGGAGGAGCTAGCCTTTCTGGACGGATATCTGGAAATCGAAGGGACTCGCTTTGGGCAGCGGCTGCGCGTCACTCGCGAGGTTCCATCGGAGTTGCTGGCGGTACCGGTGCCTGGCCTAATCCTCCAACCGCTGGTGGAAAACGCTATCCAGCACGGCCGGGCGGCCGATGGCAGTGTGGACCTTACGATCCGCGCCCATTCGGAGGATAACCAGGTAGTGATCACTGTCGCCGATCAGGGCCCAGGGATGCCAGCAGGCTCCAGGATGATTGAGGATGCTGTGGGTCACGGCCTTCGGAACGTGGACGAGCGCCTGCGCAAGACCTACGGAGAGGAGTGCGGGCTGCAGATTGCGGCTAACGAGCCCCGGGGTGCTGTCGTTACGGTCCGTGTTCCGGCCGCCCCCTTCTCCTTCCACGCCGTTGTGACCCCACCCCCTGACGCGAGTATCCAATGAAGCAACGCCTACGCACCTTGATCGTGGATGACGAGCCTCCCGCGCGCGAGCGGCTGCGCCGCATGTTGACCGAAGTCGAGAACGTCGAGATTCTCGGCGAGGCAGCGGATGGCCCAGAGGCGGTGGAGATGATCGAGACCCTGTCGCCCGACCTCGTGCTGCTCGACATCCAGATGCCGGGACTGGATGGTTTCGAAGTGATTGAGGCACTGGAGAATCCGCCGCCGATTGTCTTTGTCACGGCCTACGATGAGTACGCCATCCGCGCCTTTGAGGTCAGTGCGCTGGACTACCTGCTCAAGCCCTTCAGCAGCACCCGCCTGGAGCAGGCTATCCTGCGCGCCCGGACCGCGCCCGCCGAGGCGAGCGATGTTTCGGGGCAGCTCGCACCCTTGCTGGAGAGGCTGGCAGCACAGGGGCGATACCTTACCAGGTTGGCGGTGCGCCATCGCGACCGCGTCCGTGTGCTGGACGCAAAGGAGGTGGATTGGATAGGTATTGAGGAGGAGCAGGTGATGGTTCACGTCGGGGATCAAGGGTACTACCTGCGCCGTACCATGAGCGAACTAGAGTCGCGACTCGACCCGGCACTGTTCTTCCGCGCTCACCGCTCCGCCATCGTCAACCTGGACCGGGTCAGAGAGGTTATCCCATGGTTCAAGGGGAGCCACAAGCTGCGTCTCAGCACCGGCGCCGAGGTGGATCTCAGCCGGCAACAAGCGCGGAGACTGCGCAAGATACTGGGCTGGTAGGTCGCCTTGCCTGTTGGGCGCCGCCAGTGCGGCCGGCAAGAACCTTGGCCTTCCGGTCCCTCAACGATTTCCTGTACGTCTTGCCGTACTTTCCAGAGAACAAGGAGGAAACGAGATGTCCTACGAATGCAAAGTCAGAGAGCAACCCACCCAACCTGCTCTAACGATTCGCACCAGGGCAGCGGTGCAAGATCTACCGCAAGTGCTGGGAAAGGCGTTTGGTGCCATTGCTCAGTATCTGGGAGAGCTAGGAGGGCAGTCCGCAGGGCCTCCATTCGCTGCATACCACAACATGGACATGCAGGACCTGGATATTGAGATTGGCTTTCCTGTTCCCGGGAAGCTGCCTGGTAGGGATGACATCAAAGTCAGTGAGATCCCGGGTGGAAGAGCTGCAACCTGCCTCTATGTGGGTCCTTACAGCGACATCGGACCAGCCTACAATGCACTCTCGCAGTGGATGAAGGAGAACGGGCACGAGCCAACAGGGGTGGCGTACGAGATGTATCTGGACGACCCCGATCAAACGCCCCCAGAGGAGCTGAAGACCCAGATACTGTTTCCGCTGAGAACTGCCTGATAGTCGGGGAGAGCAGGGCCAACGCGGCGGGCACCGTGTGGAGCCGATGGCTCTCGGGCGCGCCGCTCACACGTTCTTTTTCCGAGAGGGTGTAGCGCGACGAAGGGCAGCCCGAGCAGGGGATGCCGCATATCGTGTACGCCGGCTGAACCCGACGGTCGTCAGAGGCGTATCCTGGAGGGTAGAGAGCAGCGCTGGTGAGCATTGTGGGTGCCCGCATGGGTACGGGCCGGCCGCCGGCACGTGAGCGGAAGGCAGAGGAGGACAACATGAGTACGGACTCGGCTCTAGAGAGGAGCCAAAGCAGGCTAGATTCGGCCACCGCCAAATGGTGGCTGTATCCGCTGCTGTTTCTGCTGTTCTTCATTCCTGCGTACGCGTCCGAGGCCTATGACCCAACGGAAACGCTGGCTCTCATTGAAGAGGCGCTCACTAACCCTTTGATCTACTCGTTTCCTCGTTTGATGCCGCTGGCCAAGCTGGTACCCGTCCTGCTGATTGCTGCGCTGGCGGTCCTCGGGAACAGGGTGAGGCGGCTGTTCACCGCGTACGTGGCGCTGCTGTACACCGCGCTGGCCCTATTCCAGATTACAGCCCAGACCCCTACGTACGGCTTTGTGTTGATCTCTGGGAATCTCGCCCTGGTCCTGGTTGTGGCGCTAGCCTGGGCATGGGAGGCCATGGCTGCGCGGGCTGACTTAACCCCTCGAAAGCAGCCGTTGTGGAAATGGTGGGTGGCGCCCCTGGCGGTCCTGGCGTTTCTAGCTCCGATCGATACGGGAACCCTGGCGCCTGATTTCAGTGTCGTGGGCATGCTGACCAACCCGGCCGGTCTGACCTACTGCATGATGACGCCCGTGATCCTTGCGGTGTTGACAATGTACCATCCGAAAGTCAACCGATTTGTGCTGAGGGTTTCGAGCTTTGTGGGGATGATCTACGGGGCAGTCAATACGATTGTGTGGTTCGTCTTGATCCCCTCAGGGTGGTGGATGGGCGTGCTGCACATCCCACTCCTTCTGATCTCGATCTATGCCTTTGTGCTGGGGCATCTCAGAACTGAGGATTGAAGGACTCTGCGGGAGCAGTGCGGGCGGCTGCAATGGTCACGCCACGGTCACCCGCAAGGGGTGCCCCTAAAGGGCGTTGCGGACGGGCTGGGCAGCCCGAGCGGCGAGGGAGGGCGAAGCCGGCCGGCGGTAGCCTGCTTGGGGGCGGCCGGAGGTACTGAAGCGGAGCATACTGCAAGAGCTTGACGCGGGAGCACCGCACCTGCGCGGGGGTGTGGGGGGTGACTGACGGCCTTACCGCGTCGCTGGTAACATAGAGCGACGCCAGCGAGTGACCGGAGGGACAGCCCGATGAAATGCCCAGTATGCCAGAGAGAGTCCTTTGGGAAGCATTGCCTGGAGGCCAACCTGCCGGCCTTGAAATGCACGGGATGCAAGGGCATCTGGATCCCGGCGGCCGGATACTGGGCCTGGCTCGAGAGCCGGGGTGAGCATCGGGCGAAGGCGGCCCGCGCTCCGGCACCCATCCCGATGGAAGTAGCCGGACAGGCCAAGCTCTGCCCCGACTGCGGTCACTTTCTCAGGAGGTACAAGGTCTGGCCCGACGTCCCATTCTATCTTGACCGCTGCGGACACTGCACCGGCGTCTGGTTCGACCAGGGCGAGTGGAGGGCCATCAGGTCGCGGGACCTTCACCGGCAAGTGCATCTGTTCTTCTCTGACATGTGGCAGGATGACCTCAAGGAGAAGGAGACCAGAAGGCGATTCGAGAAGGTGTACCGAGACCGGTTCGGCGACGAGGACTATGCCAGAATCAAGGAGATCAGAGCCTGGCTTGAGCAGCACCCTCAGCGCGGGGCGCTGATAGCATACTTGAGCGACAAAGATCCCTACAAGGCGCTGTCCAGCTGACCGCCTTAGCGGGGATGAACTCCCGGCCGGGAGCTGGTAGTCCGGTCGTGGGGACCGCGCCACTAGTGCTGGGTGGAGCTTGGGTTGGTGATAGACAGAGTGTCCGGCTGCTTTGAGGGCTTCTCGCCAGAAGCCCTGGCCTTCCTGCGCGAGGTGCGAGAGAGGAACAGCAGGCAGTGGTTCGAGGAGCGTCGGCGCGTGTACCAGGAGCTGCTCCTAGAGCCATTCCGGGCGCTGGTGATGGACCTGACTCACACCATGCTGGGCATAGATTCCATGTTCGAGGTCCGGCCGGCGGTGAACAAGACCCTCTCGCGCATACATCGCGACACCCGGTTCTCGAGGGACAAGTCCTTGTACCGAGATAGCATGTGGCTCACCTTCAGGCGGCCGCGCAAGAACTGGCGAGACGCCCCCGCCTATTTCTATGAGCTGTCACCCTCTTCCTACCGCTATGGAATGGGTTACTATAGCGCTACCAGGTCCACGATTGACCGATTCCGGGAGCAAATGGACGCCGACCCGGCTGCGTTTCGGCAGATCGCATCTCTCCTTGAAGGGCAGACAGAGTTCGTGCTGGCAGGAGAAAAGTACAAGAGACTGCTGCCAACCGCGCATCCAGAGGACATTCAGGAATGGTACCAGCGGAAGAGCCTCTACTTGGTCTGCAATCGCCAGGTCGGGGAACGGCTCTATTCCGCCAACCTTGTGCGGGATCTGGTGTCGGGGTTCGAGCTGCTTGCTCCTCTCTACCAGTACCTGCTGGCACTGCGAGCAGCTGAAGGAGCGTGACTCGTCGCTGGCGCGCCCCGCGTATTGCTGTGCGCTGATGGTCAGAGCCCGGCTGCGGCGAGGGCTGCTATGCAGCCTACTCGCCGCTCACGATCACCGTCGGATCACCGCCGGTCACAATCTCCGCCTCGATCCGAGGGTCGTCTAGTACCTCCTCAGGTGGAACGAATCGCGTTACGATTCCCTCGTTGGGACTCGTGATCCAGAGGCTGCCGCCATAGTCCGCAATGCCGTATGCCGGTCTGGGCGGGAGGGTATTCCCGGCCCGAGAAGTGGCAGGCTCAACGTACATGACGCCCTGCTCCCCGGTGTACCAAACGTGGTCTGGGCCGATGGTCAGCGTCTTGACGAGGTCGCTCAGCCAGAGGGTGCTGACGACTCGGTTGGATTGCGGGTCGATCTGCACGAGCCGTGATGTGTCACTCAACAGCACCCACACGTAGTCGTGCCCGTAGGCGATCTCCGTCGGTTGCCCGTCGAGCTTGACCGTGGCGGTCACCGTGTTGGTCGCCGGATCGATCTTGAGTACCTGTTGATCCAGACTCTGGGTCACCCACACTGCCTCCTCGCCAATCGCCACGTCGTAGCAGCGATTGTAGACCACGTCATGCCGGGACCCGGTGGCCAGGTCGATGCGCCTCACACCGAGCCCTCCGGAGGCCCAGAGCGATCCTTGCCCGACCGCGATTCTCAAGATATTGTCGCCCATTGAGATGGTTTCGGCTACCTCGAAGGTGTCGGGGTCGATCCTCCAGATGACGCCCTCTGTCTCGCTAGCCACCCACACGTTTCCTTCGCCGGCCGCGATGTCGGCCGGGAAGCGGCCGACATCGATCGTGGCAGCGACCTCGTTGGTCAGCGGGTCGATCACGAAAACCTGCCCCGCGTTTGGACTGGCTACCCACACCATCCCGGCCGGGACCTCAGCCGGGGTCTCTGGGGCAGCCTCTGGCTCTTCTGTCACGACGGCCTCGCCTTCTTTCGGAATCACGTAGAACGCCGGGGGCAGCCGGTCCAAGGCCGTCTCGGCCATAGGCGCCAGTTGGTCGAGGGCGGTGTCCAGCTCGCCGCCGACCCGCGAGATGGAGACATAGATGTCATCGCGCACCACTATCAGCGTTCCCTGGGTTAAGTACTCGTTTGAGTAGGTCACCCAGTAGGCGGCATCACCCAGGTCGGCATGGGGAGTGGTCTCTATGCCCACCCCTATCAGTATCTGTGCGAGCTGCGCCATCAACTCCTCGAGCGTCAGCTCGGGCAGTTGAGCACTCAGCTCCATAGCCGCGGTCACCGCTTCCTGGTCGCCGCTCAAGCTAACGAGAAGGCCCAGCCCGAGGAGTGTGAGCTCCTTGGCCTCCTCGCCCTGCGCGGCCGAGAACGTCAGGTGCTTTAACGCCGTCGGGTCGGTGGTCTGCAGTGAGTAGGAGCAGCCTCCCATTTCCTGCTGGGACTGCACGTCGACGGGGCCGCCCAGGACCGCTGCGGCTTCTTCGGCCGTGACGAGCGAGCAGATGTCCAGGAGCACGGCTTCGGCCTCCTCAGGAGTGGCTGCGGGTACCGGCGTCTCCGTGGGCGGGACAGGGGTTGGCGTTTCGGTGGGCGGCACCGGCGTTGGCTCAGGCGCACTCGTTGGCTCAGGTGGCACCTCTGTTGCCCGGCCGCCGAATGGGAACGAGCAGGCTAGCGCAGGCAGAGCTAACATGATCACGAGGATGCTGGCGGCAAGCAACGGCTGGTTCTTCTTCATGGCTAGTCTCCTTGATATACGGTGGTAGGCGCTGGATTGTGCAATGGATAGACTCGGACAAGCACGCGGCGCATCCTGAGCAGACCGATAGTGAGCCTGCCGGTTCGGGCCGGAGCAGGCTCTATATCCAGGCACATCGTGTTGCAGCCCGGTGTGTGCAGGTGATGCGGCTCCAATTGTACCGGAGCGAGCTGAATGATCAAACCGCATGGAGCGCTGGTTCCCCGCCGGCGCGCGGCCGGGCTGATCGACGTCAGGGCGGTCTCTTTCTCTCACCGCAGAGCACGCGGAGAGCGCAGAGGGCAGAGACGGATTGCAGGAAAGAAACGGATTTCACGGGGTCTTCTCGGCTGTGCTCGGGTAGACCGTAGCATAGCCCCTCGTGGGCGTACTGGACGGCCGGCTCTAGCTGCACGGCAGAGCACGCAGAGGGCGCAGAGGTCACCTGTTTCTGTCCGCGGTGAGGATTCTCCTGGCAAGCCCTGCACAATACGGATTCGCAACGTATCCGACGGATACGCCGGATTGGGCCATTCGCTTGCGGGGGCATCTCGGCTCGGCCGCAGGGCCGGACTTGAGTCCTGCGAGTGGTCAGCTACGGGACCTCCGTGGTACAATCCGGGGCGCGGCGGCCGGCGAGCGGCCGCGATGCAGCAAACGGAGGCGACCATCATGAAACCACCGGTAAGGCGTACTCTGTTCTGGGCGCCCAGGATTTTGGGCATTCTGTTTGCCCTGTTTGTAACCCTGTTCGCTCTGGACGTCTTTGGCGAAGGCTATAGCTTCTGGGTCACTCTGTGGGCTCTGCTGATGCACCTGATTCCCACGGCTCTCGTGGTGGTGGCGCTGGCCATCGCCTGGCGTTGGGAGTGGGTGGGGGCGGTGCTATTCATCGGGCTGGGGGTGTTCTACATGGTCGCGTTCCGCGGCCGGGCACCCTGGGCGGCCTACCTGGTGATCTCGGGGCCGCTGTTCCTGGTGGGGGCGCTCTTTCTGGTCAACTGG
>JAUVHW010000183.1 GCA_030593075.1 Ardenticatenales bacterium | reverse complement strand
GGCTCATCGTCCACGGCCGTGATCACGTCGTGCACCTGCAGACCGGCCTCTTCGGCCGGACCTCCCTCCTCGATTTCGGTTATCAGCGCTCCACGGAGTTCCTCGCCTTCGTCCAACGGGAATTCCCGCTCGACCCACATTCCGATCGGGCCAGGCGTGACGCGCACGCCCAGGTAGGGGACGCCTTCTTCATCGGGGTGCTCGCCCAGCGTGGCCTCCAGGGTCAGCTCCTCCCGTCTTCGCCGGACGAGCAGCTCAATCTCTTCCCCAACTGGCTTTTCCTGGATCACCTCGGGCAGCGACCGGTCCTCGGTGATCTCCTCGCCGTCCACGGAGAGGATCCGGTCGCCGACCTCCAGGCCAGCGGCCGCGGCCGCGGAATCCTCCTCTACCTCCACAACCAGGGCGCCCTCCCCGAAGGCGAACTCACCTCGCGGGAGAACCCTTTCCACCTCGACGGCCTGCATTCGGCGGCCGGGGAGGGTGACGACGCCCAGATAGGCGCCCCTGAAGCCCCGTTTTTCGCCTAGAGTGACGTCGTACTCCTCTGGCTCCTCGCAGCGTAGAACCGAAAGGGCAACGGTGTCGCCCGGCTCTGCGTCGCCGAAGATCTCGCGTAACTGCGCGGTGGTGTTCACCTCGCGGCCGTCCACCTGCAGGATGATGTCCCCACGGCGCAGGCCGGCATCGGCGGCCGGGCTGTCTTCCTCCACGGCCGTGATGAGCACGCCCTCCTCCTCAACCCATTCGAGTCGTTCACGACGAGGGGCGGGCTCCGGCCGGGTGACCAGGTTCTCCTCCAGTGCCTCTGCCACGCGGGTTTCGGGGTAGAGGGTGAGGACCAGCGCGGCCGCGCCCGCCACCGCGCCTACTAACACTACGACCACTACCAGGGCCATCAAGCCGATCAGCAACCACTTGTTCATCGTTCAAACCTCCAAGATTCTCACCGCAGAGAACGCAGAGTTCTGCCTTCTCTGGTTCTCTCACCCTCCATTGCGCGCAGCAGGGTTCAGAGTGATGCGGCAAGGCGCAGATGACCGAGGAGGGACGACGAAAGAAAGAGGGAGATCGGATTGGTCATTCGTCTTTCTTCCTTCGTCTTTCGTCAGCCTCTCGACGGTCTCTGCGCTCTCGGCGGTGAGAAGGTATGTGCGCGCCGGGGCAAAGACGCGGCCCGGGCGCGCGACTGCCGGCTATTGTAGTCCAAACCGGCAGCTTCTGGGTTGAGCGAGGGTTAAGAGTGGGTTAAGATTCGTTAATCTGGACCCGGCTCCAGCCGGTAGCCGGCGCCGCGCACCGTGATGATGTGCTCCGGGCGGGAGGGATCGCGCTCCAGCTTGCGGCGCAAATGATTGATGTGCACGTCTACCGTGCGGGGGTCACCGTAGTAATCGGTGTAGCCCCAGACCGCCTCGATCAGCTCGTCGCGGCTGAACACCCGGCCGGGCGACCGGGCCAGGTGGGAGAAGAGCCGGAACTCGGTAGATGTAAGGCGGCATTCGTGGCCATCCCTCTCCACCCGCTGCTGGGCCAAGTCCAGCTCGAACGGCCCCACGCTCAGGTGAGAAGGGGGGCCGGCCTCCTGCGCCCGCCGGAGCAGGGCCTGCACGCGAGCCAGCAGCTCGGCTAGCTCGTAGGGCTTGGTGAGATAGTCGTCGGCGCCGGCTTCCAGGCCGGTGACGATGTCGTGCGTGGTGTCGCGGACCGTGAGCATCAGGATGGGCTGGCGGAAGCCGAGGGTCCGCAGGGTGCGGCATACGTCGACGCCGTCCATGTCCGGCAGGCGCAGGTCGAGGAGCAGGATCGCGGGAGGGTCGGCGGCCGCCTTTTCCAGGGCTTGCTGCCCGGTTTCGGCCAGGGTCACACCGTAGCCGGCGGCCGCCAGGGCGTATGTCAGGCCCATGGCGACGGCCGGCTCGTCCTCTACTACCAGGATCTTGTCCACTCGCTTGCCCTCAACCCGCGCTCACCGGCCTGTGGCTTAGCCTTGGGTGGCTCCCTCGTTCATCGTCGCCCCCAGTCGGTCCGGGTCAGAGCCTCAGGCTGAGGGCTCGTCGAAGCCAGGCCCGAAGAAGAGGCGAGGGATGCCCGCCGAGTATGGGCCAAGCTCTGCGCGCAGGAGGCACTCGGCGCGATCCACCCGAATTCAACTAGGCGGCCCAGAATCGCCACAGCTGGAGCTATCCGAGGTGCCGCGCCTCGACAGCTTGACCAGAGCTTCAAAATCTCCCCGTATGAGTGCCTCCTTCTTGGCCTGGGACCAGCCTGTGACCTGCCGCTCACGCATGAGTGCTTCGTGCTTTGAGGCGAATTCGCGGACAAAAACCAACTCAACCGGCCGGCGGCCGCGGGTGTAGGAGCTCCCTTCGCCGCTTTGGTGCTCTGCCACCGGTAGCCGCAAGTTGCTGGTGGAGCCGGTGTAATACGAGCCATCTGAGCACTGCAGTATGTAGAGCCATGCCTTCAATGGATGGTTCGAACCTCAGTCATGTCCCAAAACTGATCGCAGGCAAATGGAAGGCTCGAAATCACCCTTCGACTCACCTACGGCCTGAACTCAGGCCGCAGGCTCAGGATGATCTCTCGCACTTAGTCCGGAGGCATCCTGATTCTCGGGGCCGGACGAGCCGTCCGGCCCAGCGCAACGAGCTGGGGGAAGCGTACCGGGCCCTCACTCTTTGGAGATGTAGAAGAACAAGGTGCTCTTGCCGACCCCTTCTTCGACGTCGGCCGCGGCGCCTCCCACGCCCAGCGCCTTCACGGGCTCTAGATACGGCCGCACGTCCTCGTCAAAGCTCTGCTTTTCGTCGCCGAGCATGTTGTCGCGGATCAGTTGCCAGATGCGCTCGACGTTGACATACAAGTATCCCATTGTCTCGGCCGGCAGGTGCTCGCGCACTGACTGGAAGGTGCTGTCCTGGGTAATGGGATCTAGTTCCCGGTCTACTGTGTCCCTAAGGGCTTCCTCCATAAAGCCGATCACCAGGCGGTCGTCGGTAAAGCCATACCCGAGGGCCATATCCTGATAGGGGTCCTCGAAGACCTGCATCTTCACGCCATGGATGTCGCGGCTCTCGAACTGCACCTCGCCCAGCGCAACGAAGGCGCCCATCAGCTCATCCATGGCAGCCTGTCCTCTGCCGACGTCGCTGACCTCAAAGGTGGCAAAGGCACCCAGAGGCATGAACTCGTGGCCTTCGATCCCGACAAAGACCAGGGCAAACTCGCCGACCATCCAGTCCAGCGTTTGCTCGTTCAGATCAATGCCCAGCTCGTCGTACATGTCCAACACCATCTGCCCGGACTCGGGTACATCCTTCAGGTTGTCGTAGGTGTTGCGCCAGGCCCCTTCTCTGTTTTGGCCGGAGACGAATCCCAGGGCATCGGCCGGGACCCGCTCCAAGATGCGGCCGGCGGCCGGTTCGGCACTTAGGCGCTCGATGGTGCGCTCCGGCAGTTCCGCGGGGTCAAAGGTGACGGCAAAGTCGAACTGGATGCCTCCAGGTCAAAGTTCAGCGCCATACCCATGGCGTGAAATGCGTCGGCCGAGAAATCAAGCTGCTGAAAGCCGAATTGGCCCTCCATCTCCTCGGGGAGTGCCTCTAGCAGCGCCTGCATGTCCATGAACATGTAAGCGGCCGAACCGGCCGGCAGCGCCTCCACCATCTCGATGTAGGCCTCGGATTCCGCCAGGGAACCCTCGCCGCCCTTGGACAGATCGATGACCTTCTCCATCTCCCCCTCTTCCGAGGTCATGATCACCGCCTTTTTCACCGTGCCAAAGAACATGGGTGTCTCCCACTCTTCTTTGGCCTCCTGCGCATAGTAGGCTACGTTCTGGTACGCCTTTTCGCTCACCGTATACCCGTCAGCCTCCATCTGCTGCTTGACCTTCTGCAGGAAGGCATCGGATGCTTTGACATCCCTGGTGGTGGCGCCAAGGATAAAGACGGGGTCCTCATCCCGAAGCACCTGGTCGATGCTAGTGATGGCAAACCCCGCCTCGCCCCCCAGCCAGGGCTTGACGTCCTCGTCAAAGGAGATGTCGGTCTCCTCCTTCATCTCCTCAGTGAAGTCATCGATGGCCTCCTGGACCTGCTCGATGTCGCCATAGATCTGCACCAGCCGCTGGAAGCCGGCCAGGTCTTCAAGCTGCGGATCGACGGAGATGTATACGCTCGCGTCCTGGGGCATCAACCCCGGCAGGACCTGCTTGGGTCCACAGAAGGGCAGGAAAGACAAGAGGCCTGCCTTCCACAAGATGAGCACTGCCGCGACACAGACGACAACCAGCGCCAGAACGATGGCGGCGATGATCAGCGGTATCTTGTACTTGCTGCAGCCTGAGACGGTCTCTGGCCTGGCGACCTCGGTTTCCATGATCTACCCCTGTTCCAAGATGGTATGACTCCCATGAAAAGAGAGTTCATTCACCGTAGAGATCGCGGAGAACGCCGAGTTCCTAAAGTCTGCCTTGAGATTCCACTGGTTTCCTGTGGGGCTCTGTCAAGATGTCGCACCTGTTCTCTCTTCTTCTCTGCCGTCTCTGCGTGCTCCGCGGCAAACCCGGTTTCTTCAGTGGAGTCATGGTATGGCTTCCCCGGCCGAGCGGCCGAGCCGACACCTACCTGCACCTCATTCCAGCTGCCGCTTCCCAAGCCGGATGGCTATCAACATGGCGCAGAGGAGTATACCACCGGCCGCCAGGAAAGTCTCGCCCAGCACCTGGGCTGTGAGGTCGAGGATGACAACCCCCAGTTCGGTGACCGAGTAGGCGCTGGAGAGTTGCTTGAAGCGGTTGAGGCTCCAGGCGGTCAGCAGCATGAGGCCCACGCTCATCCCGGTCAGCCTCAAGATGACTACCAGGCCGGAGGCAATGCCGCGCTGGGTCTCTTTCACGGCGTCGATGGCGGCCGTACTCAGCGGGGCGGTCGCCAGGCCAAAGCCCAGCCCTGCCAGCGCCAGGTGGGCCGCCATCCGGCCGTAGCCTATGCCGGGCAACCAGCTGCCCATGCCGGCGAATCCCCCGGCCGCAATCAGCAGTCCCAGCACCGTGGGCAGGCGGTAGCCACGCCGGCCGCAGAGCCATCCGCCCAGTAGCGAGGCCAGCGACATGGCGCCGGTCATGATAGCCAGCACCTGACCGCTGCGCACGGCCGCCCAACGCAGCATCTCGTCTACAGTCTCCCCCTGTGCAACCGAGAGTATGGTATTGATGAACAGCGGCACGTTCACCATGGCGATGATGAGCGCGCAGCCGAGAAAGAAGTTGGTGGCGCAGGCCACCGTCAAGTTGGGCAAGCGGAGCATAGCCAGCTCCAGGAGGGGGTGGGCGGTTCGCCTCTCCACCGCTGCCAGGAGGCCGAACAGAACGACCGAGAGCCCCAGCAGAGAGAGCACCAGCGGTGTGGAGGATGGGGGCGGTGCGCTGAAATCGAACGACGGACCGGCCGCCGCCTGGCCGCTGCTGGAGGAAAAGGCGACGTTCAGCGCCACCAGGCCGGCCATGAAGAGCAGCGCGCCGGGAATGTCGAGGGGTACCTTCTTCCGGGCCTGGGGCGCGCCCTGCAAGACCCAGAACGCAGCCAGCGCTGCCAGAATGCTGGCCGGGATGTTCAGGTAGAACTGCCAGCGCCAGTTCAGATAGCGCACCAGCAATGAGCCATAGAGCGGCCCAAAGATCCAGCCGGCCGTGTCCACCGCCACCAGCAGACCCATTGCCATCGGCCGGCGCTCCCGGGGAAAGACGTCGCCGATGAGAGCCATCGCCACCGGCACCATAGCTCCCCCGCCCAGGGCCTGGACCACGCGGAACACGATGAGCAGGGGTAGGTCCTTGACCAGGGGAACGAAAATCGAGCCAAAGGCAAAGAGCGCCAGACTGACCAGGTAGACCTGAAGGCGGCCGTAGATGTCGGAGACGCGCCCCATGAAGGGCATTGTGACAACGTAGGCGATCAGGTAGGCGCTCACGATCCATGCCGCGTCGCCCAGCCCGGTCGGCACGGGAATCTCGAAATCGACGATCATCTGGGGCAGCAAGGTCGAGACCACGGTGAGGTCGTCGGCCGCCACGAATACACCGAACGAGACCACCAGCAGGACGAGGTAGGGGCGCCTTTCGGCGAGGGAACTACTGCTCACCGGCGCTAGGAGGGGGCTGGATCTCTTCCAGTTCGTCAAAGGCTGAGAACTCTAGCAGCCATTGGGTGGGGCTCTCGGGATCGCTCTCCGGCTCGAGGATCTGGATGCGGCGCACGTAGAAATCGTGCCGGCCGGCCCAGATGTCCACCTCCACCTGCTCGGAACCGATGAGCCCGGAGGCGAGCGGCGCAACGCGCTCACCTGGCATCTGCCCCTGCAGGTGATAGTGGGGTTGGCCCTCTATCTCTTCCTCCGCGCCGAACGACCACTGGGTCTGTGTGAGAACGGCCTGAATGCCCTGCTCGGGATCAAAGATGAGGGCCGGGTCAAAGAACCAGCCCTGGCCCGGCGCCAGCTTTTCCCATTGCTGGTTGAGGGGATTGGTCACGTATTGCTCCTCTCCCAGACCGATGATGCCTAGCTCCGAGATCAGCCCGAACGAGGCCAGCTTGACGATGGCGCGCACCTGATCCGGGCTGACCACGTCCCCCTCGGCGCTCTTGAGGGCCATGGTGGGAGGACTATCCAGGTAGGCCAGTCTGCCGGTGATCTCCATGGCAAAGTGGAGGGAATGGGAGGAGAGCATCTGTTCACCGGCCCGGCCGGCGATGTCGCCGGGTGTAGGCGTGGGCGTGGGTGTGGCGGTCGGGGCCGGGGTGCGGGCGCAGCTGACTGTGGTGAGCAGCAACGCTATTCCGATGCGAATCAGGCCAGTCCGTTTCATTTGCCCGCCACTCTGCTGCCAGTGCAGAGCCGGGGCTTTATAGCACAGATGCGGGGGCTGTGC
>JAUVHW010000274.1 GCA_030593075.1 Ardenticatenales bacterium | reverse complement strand
GCGCCAGTCTCCACACACCCGCTGGTTCCCCCATTGCGCGCCTCCTGGACCGTTTTCCCCTGCCGGACCAGCTCTTGCACCACGACGTCAGCATTGAACATCGAAGGCTGGCCAAAGCCGGTGCGCACTATGCGACAGGCTCGTTTCAGGAAGTGATCAGGGTTCTGCTTGCTGAGTTGGATGCAGGAACTGGGCTGCACCAGGCGCATCTCCTCGATCACATCCAGGATCAGGTAGGTGACCTCGTTGACTGCATCAGATCCGTCCGGCCTGAGGCCTCCGGTGTTAATAGTGGCAAAGTCAGTATAGGTGCCGCTCTCTTGTGCTGTGACGCCTACCTTGGGCGGTGCGGGTTGGTTGTTGAACTTGACCCAGAAGCACTGGAGCAGTTCCTTGGCCTGATCGCGGTTCAGCGTCCCGTCATCCAGGCCCTTTTGATAGAATGGATTCAGGTGCTGGTCGAGCCGGCCGGGGTTAAAGGCATCCCAGGGGTTGAGTTCGGTGATTACTCCCAGGTGCACAAACCAGTATGCCTGCAAAGCCTCCCATAAATCCCTTGGCGCGTGCGCCGGGACGCGGAGGCAGACTTCTGCGATTCGCTCCAGTTCCTGTCTGCGCCGGGCGTTAGTCTCCGACCGAGCGAGTTCCTGTGCCTTCTCGGCGTGGCGTTCCGCAAATCGCACCACAGCGTCGGCGCAAATGGCCATTGCCCTGAGTTCTTCTTGCTTGTCGTAGGCGTCGGGGTCGTTCAGATAGTCGAGCCTATCCAGGCTTTCCTGAACCTCCTGTTTGAGATCGAGCAGGCCCCGGCGGTAGATCTTGTCGCCCAGCACTGTATGGCCGGGCGCTCTCTGCTCCATGAACTCGGTGAAAACACCGGCTTCATAGGCCGCCTTCCACTCATCCGTCATCTGGTCAAACAGACGGTCGCGCAGCGTCTTGCCCTGCCAGAATGGGATGACAGTCTGCTCCTGCGCGCGCCGGGTTTCCGCGCTGACCCCGTAGGGTATCTTGGCCCGCGAATCGAGCACTTCCAGGTCCTCGAGCGAGTGGCAGCAGATCTCCGGGTAGGTGGGGGTGGCCTTGGGAAACGGGCCGCGCTCGCCCACAATCAACTCGTCGTCGTTGATGCAGATCGCCTTGTGCTCGAGCACGTACTTGAAGGCCAGGGCGCGTATAACTGGAATCGAGCGCGTGCCCCTGTCCTGCTGATAGAATTGCGTGAGCAGTAGAGCGCGCTCACTCGTAATGGTGGGCCTGGACTCCAGGCTCTGCTTTCTCAGTTTGGCGACTCTGGTGTTCACTGGCCATTACCCTCCGATTCTCACGGTCAGCCCCAAGCTGTTCAGGTTGGCGGCTATCTGTTCCATCCGTCCTTCCGGAAGGGGTCGGCTGTCGTTCAACGGATAGACCCGGCCAAGCCGGCGATGTTTCTCGCGACTGGCCGGGTTGTAGGGAAGAACGTCCACGCGCTGCACGCAGGCCAGAGAGGACACAAAACGGCCGATCTGAGTGATGTTCCTATCTTGGTCGGTGATCCCCGGGATGATGGGGATGCGCACAATTACGTTGGCGTTCCGCTCGTCCAGCGCCCTCAAGTTCTCCAGGATCAGCCGGTTTGAGACGCCCGTCAACTGTCTGTGGGCCGCTTCATCCATCAGCTTGAGGTCATAGAGAAAGAGGTCGACATTGGGGCTGATCGCGGTCAGGAGGACCGTTGGACCAAAGCCCGTGGTGTCCACCGCAGTGTGGATATCCCGTTCCTTGCAGGCCTGGAGCAGCGCGGTAAGGAATTCCGGCTGGCACAGGGGTTCACCGCCGGAGAAGGTCACCCCTCCGCCCGATTCGTCGTAGAAGACAATGTCCCGCTCGATCTCCGCCATGACTTGAGAGATGGTCACCTGGCGGCCGATCATCTCTCGCGCGCCGGTCGGGCAGACTAGCACGCATCGGCCGCACACCTCGCAGTCGGCCGAGTGGAGGACGGCGCCCTGAGAGCAAACCTGCAGACAATTGTCGCACTGGATGCACCGATTCTCCCAGAAGATGATCTCTGGGTCGGCTGACTGTCCCTCCGGGTTGTGGCACCAGGGGCAGCAGAGTGGGCACCCCTTGAGATAGACGGTAGTTCGGATGCCCGGCCCATCATGAATGGCGAACCTCTTGACGTCGAAAACGATCTGCTGCGAATCCATGTACTCTATGCACGGCGGCGCCGGCCGCTTTCGGACCTGTCCCGTTGGAAGCGAGCCAGGTAGCGGAGTGCACTCTCACGCAGTACCGTGGGCCAGAGCTCGTGCCACGCACGTGTGGCTTGCTCGTCGAATTCACCCGTGCTCGCTAGGCCGAAACGCTCCTCCACATAGAGGTCGGTTATCACATCGATGGGCGCAGCGGCCTTAGGCGCAGCGACTATCAGGGCGGCCGCGCGCTCGTGCGGTGTCTGGGAGGGGAGAAGCTGCACCTGTAGCCAGCCACCCAGCCGGTTCATTCTACGATAAACCTGGGTCACGACGCTCAGGCCGCGAACCTTGTGCCTCTCGATGAACAGAATGCCAGCGGCTGCAGCCAACACCACTAGTAACAGAGCCACGACTGCAATCGTGCCGGGTCTCCTCAAGGCTGCCACTCCCGAGAGGCCGGCCTCCTCATCTTCCCGCAGCAACCTCTCCAGCCTCTCTCTTTCCAGAGAGTCCGGCTCGGCGCCCTCCAGGTCCTGCTCGCGGCCGGTGTCCTGGGGCGGGGCTAGCTCTTCCTGAGGCACGGCGGTACGCACAATGGCCGGCTGAGCGGCCGTAGGTTCGAATTCTACCCATCCGTAGCTGGGAAAAAAGACCTCCACCCAGCTGTGGGCGTCGCTGCCGCGGACCCGGTAGACGCCCAGGTCCTCGTTCCAAACGCCCTGCGCGTAACCAGCTACGAGCCGCGCGGGCACTCCCTGGCTGCGCAGCATTACCGCCAGGGCAGAAGCATAGTAGCTGCAGTAACCCTTCATGGACTCGAAGAGGAGATACTCCAGCGGGTCTACGTCCACGGGCGGCGCCTCCACGGAATCGTCATAGACGATGTTGTCGCGGAGCCAGCTCGTCAGCGCTTCTGCCTTGTCGTAGGGAGCCGCCGAGGGGCCGACGATGCTGTCAGCCAGTTGGGCCAGCCGCGGGCTAAAGCCGGAAGGGAGCTGCAGGTAGCGCTCGCGTACCCAACGAGGGTAGCTGGTGCCTGCGAGGCGCAGCGCGTCCGCGTCGGCGGTAGAGACCGAGCCCCAGGAGAGGTAGGTGTTGCCCTCGTAGATCAAGTAGCGCGAAAGTATCTTGGCGACGTCGTGGGTGTCGCTTCCCGAATCAAACACCTCGAACTTGGCTTGACGGTCAGTCCGCGCGGGCTGGTGGGGGAAATAGACCACGCCAGTGTCGGGCAGGTAGTTGGTGATGGTGGCCGTGATCGGTTGTCGCTGAGTATACCTGGGAGTCGCGAGCGGTTGGTCCGGGAAGACAATTAGGCGGGTGTCGGCTGTGCTCGTCCAGCCGTCTCCCGTATAGGTGTCATAGACCGCGCCGCGCCAGTACCACCCGCCTTCGGCCTTGACGTCCATGATGGCGCGGGGAGCCACCTGGCGAGGTCCGCCCAGAGCCAGCGTACCCCCGTGCGGGTCAGAGTATTCTCCCCCATATGACTTGAGCGACGCGAACAACTGGGTCCAGCCATCTTGGACCCGCTGCCAGGCGGCGTCTATTGGTCTGACCTGTTCCTCCGCAAGGCGCCCGGCCGACAGATTGGGCGCCAGCCATGCGATTGGGGTGGCCAACACCGCCATCAGAAACCCGGCCTGCAGGAACTCGAGCCCCGTCCCTGTGCTGAACACGACTCGCGCCCGGATCCAGCGTCTCTCGCGAGCAGAGTAGTGCGACCCAACGATGTAGAGGAGAGCAAGTAGCAGATAGGCGACCAGGACGGTTCCCAATGGCTCTGGCCCGTGGTAATTGGCCTCTGTCGCCAGCAACAGGACTCCACTTGGCAGGACCGCTCGCCAGATTCGGAGCTGGCGAAATGTGTACCATGCCGCGGCGAAGCCCAGCAGCCAGAGTAGCATCCCTGTCTGCATCACAAAGATCAGCCAGTCGCGGCTGACGTCAGCGGCATCCGGATTCAGGACTACGTTTGCCGCCTTGACCATCCAGGACGCCTGACGGCCCAGCAGCTCTGGGATCTTTTCGTGCCACGGCAATCCTGGTGGCAGCAGCAGTCCCGAGAAGAGCCCCACAGCGAAGAGCCCGTATGTCAGACACAGCAGGGGGGCGACACCAGCTGAGAAGCGGCTCCGGCCGCAGAAAAAGCCCGCTGCGACGGCCAGCAAGGAAATTGCCTGCAGTACCCACAGCCCCGGCACCCAGTCCGCCCAGCGCATGGCCGCAGCAGGGCTCATCGCCATGGCTGCGACCAGTGCCAGCATCAACCAGCCACCCGTGGTTCCAGGCTCTTTGCGCACTACTTACCCTGATCGGAGCGTGTGGCGG
>JAUVHW010000122.1 GCA_030593075.1 Ardenticatenales bacterium | reverse complement strand
TCCTGGACCAGTCGTTTGAGATCACCGGCCTCGACTAGGACGCTGCCCCGGCCGGCTGCCGCGACTATTGGGCGGCGAGCACGGTCGAGCCCCCGTCAGGGCGTCCGGCCTCCTACCGGTGAAGGTGCAGCGCCATCCCAGAGCGGCTGTGGCATCAGCCACTCGTCAGGCCACTGGCGGATGAGACCCTCGATGGCGGACAGGGAACTCTGAGCCCACCGGACCACATCTCGCTTCCTATCCCCGGTGCCCACGGGCTGCGGAATCAGTGTGACTTCTGCACGATAGATGCCCCGGCCGACTCGGTGCGAGGCGCTGACCATCATCCTCGCACCGGTGCCCAGCGCCAGGCGACTGTGACCGACCGGGAGCCGAGACCTGCGCCCAAAGAATGTCAGCTCCTCGCCGGTCTCTACCGGCACGTCGGCTGCAATGGCGACGACACCACCGCGACGGAGCCCCTCGACCGCCTGGCGCAGTGATTGCAGTGAGATCGGTGTTACGTTGAGGCCTTGCTCGACTCGAAGGTCGTTCATCACACCTGAGCTGCCCTTGGGGTTGGCGTTGCTCAATACCTGAACGGAGGGGAAGTGCCTGCTTAGCGCCAGGAGGAGAATGTCAAAGCTGCAGGTGTGGGCACCGACCAGCACCAGCCCGCGGCCGCTGTCACGGCACTCTTGGACAACCGCCAGCAGGGACTGGTCGAACTGGCAGGCGGCACAGACAGTCTCCGGACCAGCCATCACCGCACGGAAGAGGTCGATGTAGGTGCAGACTGTGTTTTGAAGCAGCCGGGTGACCGCCTGATCGACCTGAGGATGTTCCTCCGGCAGTCCGCGAACCACAGCCATGTTAGCCCGCAGAGCGCTCACGAACGCCAGTTCGCTGTTCCCCGCTACGAGCGACGCGAGCCATCTGCCAAGGCGGTAGGCCTGGCTACGGGAGAGCACCCGGCAAAGGAGCACGGCCAATTTCGGCCCCCAGCGGCTGGTTGCCAAAGTGACCAGGTTCATGCAGCTTTCTCCTTCTGCCCCGCGGTCTCGCCCTGCCGGGCCATCGGCCGGAGCTAACTCCCTTCGGACTGGTGCTCCTGGGGTGTCGCGGTCCGACCACGCTCCTGCGCCTGCTGAAGCACTCTCGACCTGTTCACATCCTAGCACACCGTCACGTCCTCTCCGTCAAGGGCACACATGAACCCGATATCATAGGAATCTATGAAATCCTTTGGCAGGTATCTCGTATGACAGGCAGGCTCGGCTGAGCTACAATAAGGAAACGATTTCTGCTTGAGGGATCACCCGAAGGAGGAGACTCTGTGGAGAACGCCAGCGTTCGCGTTCTTGTTGTCGAGGACCACGCCCAGACCCGTGCCGGCATCCGGGACTACCTGAGCAGCCAGGGGATGGAGGTTGCGGAGGCCTCCAACACCGCGGACGCTCTGAGGCTGGTTGGTGAGTGGAAGCCGGAGGTGGTGGTGCTGGATATCGTGATTCCGCCCCGTCACGGCGAGAAGGTTGACCTTCACCATGGCGATGGCATCCGGGCGGCGCAACAGATCAAGGAATTCGACGCGGCCGTGGGGATTGTGTTGCTATCCAACCATCCGTACTATCGCCCAGAAGTGCTTGACCTCGCCGGCAGGGGGTACGGGGGCCTGGTCTACCTGTTCAAGGGAGAAAGCCCGGCCGACGAGCTGAGGAACGCCATCCAGCAAGCGCTGGAGGGACGGCTGGTATTTGATCCCCAGGTCAGCCGGGCCGGCGCGCGCCGGCCAAACGACACCAGCCGTTCGCTGACCGACCAGGAGCGCGAGATCGTCGAATACGCGGTGAGCGAGATGGGCGAGCTGACGGAGCGAGAGTGGGAGATAGTTGAGCGGGTAGCCGCCGCGCGCACCAACGCGGGGATTGCCAGGGAGCTTCACATCGCTCCCAGTTCCGTGCAGACTCACCTGACAAATATCTATGCCAAGGTTGGGCTGGCGACAACCGAAGAAGGGGCTCTGCTGGACAAGCGCGCCTTGCTAGCCAAGGCATACCGGGTCTACCGGAGCAAACATGTCCCTAGCGACCGATAGGCACGGCAGGTCCGACCCTGGGTGGTTGGGTCCGGAGGCTGCTCTGAGGTGGTACCAGCGGCTGGTTGTGGCTGCGTTCGTCTACAGCTCTCTCGTGGTTCTCCTCTCTGTTGGCTCCTTGATTGCTCGGCTCGGCAAGCCTCATGGCGGTTTCCTCTGGTCGTGGGATCATAGCAACGGCGTCTATCGAGTTGATACCTTCTCCCCTGAGGGGACGGACACGCTCCACCCGGCCGATACAATCTTGGAGGTAGAAGGCCAGGCAGACGGCCCAGCCGAGATCTACCGGGTGGCGCATGAGCATTACGAGTCGGCCGCTTCGGTGTGCTCCGACGCCCCTCCCACGGAACCACCGGTGGTGCGCTATCGGGTCCTGCGGCGGGGCGAGGAGCTGGAGACCGAGGTGCCAATCCGGTGTTTCCGTGTTGGGACCCTGCTGCGTGTCGCCGCCATCCCGGTGGTTCTCGCGCTGCTCATATGGCTGATTGGAGTCGCCGTCTATCGCGCGGGTCCCGGGAATGAACTTAACCTGGTGTTTGCGTTCTGCACTGCCTGGGCCACCAACGCCATCGTCATGGAGAACGCATGCGGTGCCGATTTGCCCACCCTCTACGGCCGATTGTCCTATATGGCCGTCATCACCCCCTCTCCCATCCTGGCTGCTGCTACGCTCTACCACCTGATCGCCATACTGCCGCGCCAGCACCCCTCCCGGCGCTTGTACCGCACGCGTTGGCTGTGGTATCTACTGATCCCGGTGGCGCTTATCATCCTGGGAACGGTGCGGTTCCTACTTGGTGCAGAGTGGCGCCCGCTGGCAGGCTTGTTCGATGCCGCAGTCTGGTGGGGCATATTCCTCTACCTGGCCGGAGTGCCGGTTGTCGTCCTGGTACGGTATTGGCGAATTCATCGGACGACGACCTCGCGGCAGGCACGGAACCAGGTCCAGCTGATCGGACTCAGCATGTTGATGGTCTTTGGGGCGATTCCCTTTGTCGTCGCGCAGCGGGAACCCCATCTGGTGACCTGGGTTCCCATCAGTCAGCCGGCGCTTCTCTTCTGGCTGGTGCCTGTCTTTGTGGTGATCGCCTTTGCCATTCTTCGGTTCCAGGTCTTCCCCGGCCGCGTGCGGGGCTTGAACTTTCTCAGCGGTCTGGCGGTGACCGTCATTGTGGCACTGGTCGCCTCTCCCATCCCGCTGCTCGATCCGGAACTGGGGTTTGTGGCGTTGTTGGCTGTGCTGGCTGCAGTTGGCATGTTCTGGTCAATCCCCAATCCGGTACTGCGGGTGGTGCGGCGCTTTACTTCTCCCGGCACCATCGAGAGAGCGGCTATTGAGCGCTTTGGCGGCGACATCCAGGGGATTCTGGACCTGGAGACCCTGCCGACGGCAATCGTTCAATCCTTGGAGCAGCAGCTGAAGCTGCGGTTCGCCGCTCTGTGGTTAGTGAGGGAGCCAGGGGTGCTGACCCTGGAGGTCTACACCGATCGCGCGCCGGCGGCCGACCTGCCGGACCAAGTAGCGATCAGTGAGGTTTGGGAGAATCGGCCAACTCGGGTGAGATCGGGTCCCTTGGCGGCCGCCCAGTGCGAGATTCTGCTTCCGCTGGCGGCGGGTGGTCGTCCGGTAGGTATCGTGGGGCTGGGTGAACGCTGGACCGAAGAGGTGTTCGACGAGACCGACCTGGTGGCGTTGGGGGTAATGGCCGATCAGGCAGCGCTGACCCTTGGAACCGCCCGCCAGATACGAGCGCTGGGGGCGGTGCCTCTGCAGCTGGAACAGGCGCAGCTCAAAGAGCGGGACCGCATCGCGCAGGACCTCCACGACTCGACGCAGGCACAGCTGACGCAACTGTCCTTTGCCATGGAGCGGGTGCGCGGGCAATTGTATACCGACCCTGCTCGCGGCGAGGAACTGCTGGATGATTGCATCCGGGACGTCAACCAGGCTGCGCGGGACCTGCGCGCTATCCTGCGTGACTTGATCCCCAGGCATCTCCTGGGGCAGACCTTTCTGTCGGCGCTCCAAGAGTACGTTGACAGCGCACAGGCGCTCCACGAGACCGTGGATATCAGTGTGCAGGCGGACTCGGCGATAGAGAGCTTGCTGTCCGCGGACAAGAGGATGGCGCTTCTGCGCATCTGCCAGCAGGCGCTGGACAACGCCTTGTCACACGCGGACGCCCGATCAATATGCATCACCCTGCAGATGGGTGGTGACCGCGAGGTGGTAGAGTTCTCGATTGTGGATGATGGGCACGGTTTTGCCCCCCGGCCGACCGGGGAGTTCATCGAGCGGGGACATCACGGCCTGTACATAGTCCAGTCTAGGGCGCTTCAGCACGGCGGGCAGGTACAGGTGGAATCCACGCCAGGGCAGGGTACGGTGGTCAAGGGTTACCTGCCTGGCGACAAGTGACTGACCCCACCCCCGCCGGTTTCCGTCCTGCAACACAGAACCGCAGGGGGAACGGCGTTCCATCTGTCTCTCGGCCGCTCTGGCCGGCCGTTTGCTGGGTGGCTTGCGTTGTGCTATTCTTACTGATGTTCAGATCTGTCGCGCCATGTTGGCGAGACAGGCGGAGGGTCCTTGGACGTGACACAAATCATCATCTGCTCCGACATTCATGACAACATATGGAAGCTTGCCGACGCGCTCCCCGGCATGAACGACGGGGATGTAGTGGTCTTTTGCGGTGATTTCTGCGCCCCCTTCACTCTGGCCCAGTTGGCAGAGGGATTCGAGGGCTCTGTGCACGCCGTTTTCGGCAACAATGACGGCGATGCCAGGCTGTTGAGCAGGGTCGCCGCCTCGGCCGGCAATGTAACCTTGCACGGGGCGCTTGCAGAACTTGACATTGGTGGGTGCCGGGTAGCGGTCAATCACTACCCGGCGATTGCGGCCGGGCTGGCCGCCTCCGGCCGTTACGACCTCGTCTGCTATGGACACGATCATACCATCAAGCAGGAGGAGGTGGGGGGCTGCTGGCTCGTCAACCCGGGCGAGATGATGGGGCGGTACGGCCGGAGCAGCTATGTCGTTTTCGATACCGAGACAGAGACTCTGACCGTCCGCGATGTGTGACGGCTGTTGGGTCCGGACAACGGACCCGCTTTCTCGGGTGCAACCGATCCGGCGGACCCGCGATATGGAAGCTGAATGTGGCATCAGGCAGTCCACGGCTCAGTGGTTGAGCCAGGATTGAGGTAGGTGACATGGGTGGTTCACTGGAGCGAATTGCTGCAGAGGTGCGAGCTTGCCGGTCCTGCGAGTTGCACTATGGTCGCTCCAACGCGGTGCCTGGTGAAGGTGCGGCCGACGCAAGGGTGATGTTTATTGGAGAGGGACCGGGCTTTCACGAAGATCAACAGGGACGGCCGTTCGTCGGTGCGGCCGGCAGGTTCCTAGATGAGTTGCTGGCAATGATCGATCTGCAGCGGGAGGACGTGTTCATTGCCAACGTCATCAAGTGCCGTCCCCCTGGCAACCGCGACCCGCGGCAGAAAGAGATCGAGGCGTGTCGTGAGTACCTGGAGCGGCAGATAGCGATCATCCAGCCCTCCATCATAGTCACCTTGGGCCGGTACTCGATGGCTCGCTATTTCCCCAATGCCAAGATATCCCAGATCCACGGCCAGGCGCGAAAGATCGAGGGCATCCTCTGCTACCCCATGTATCACCCGGCCGCCGCTCTGCACCAGCCGTCGCTGCGCCGGGTGGTCGAGGATGACATGGCGAAAATCCCGGACCTCATCGCCCGGATAGATGACTTTGCGGACGCCGCCCCTCCGGAGCAAGCAACCCAGCTGAGCCTCCTCTGACCCGCAGGGTCCAGTCGGGCTTTCGGGACTCGACTGTCGTTTCTCGGCCGGCCGTGAGGAGCGGCCGGCGCAGCGGGCTTATCCTGACGCGGAACGTCATGCTAGTAGGGCTGCTGCGGGGGCTCTCCGCAAGTACTACACAGAGAAACCTCTCGATTCGGCATTCCACGGCCGGCACCGCTTTACGCCAGTTCGGTGTTGTGGCATAATCGCCGGCCGTGAGTCGCCAACGGCGTTAGGATTGGATGGTAACGAGTAAGCAATGCCGTGGCCGAGTTCTCTTGGCTGTCTTGACCGTCGTTCTGGTGCTGGGCGCCTGTCAGGCCGCCCTGCCGGACGAGAACTCTCCTGCGGACGACCCGACCGTGCGGCCGGCCGCTACTCTTGCGAGCGCCGGCGCGGAGGCTGGAGGCGGGCGGGAGAGTCCGACGAGGGAAGCCCAGGTCGTCCAGACCGTCCAGGACCGCGTGGCCCAGGTACCTACCCCTCTTCCTGGCGCCCTTGTGCCTACTCCCGCAAGGCTCCGAGCCGAGTTCGCTGCTGCCCGCGGCCTGGCCGACGCCTCTATCACCATCGTCGAGTTCTCCGACTATCAGTGCCCCTACTGCCGCCGCTACTCTGAGAGCACTTATCCACAGATAGTCCAGAAGTATGTCGAAAGCGGGCAGGTGCGCTACGCTTTTAAGGATTTCCCTTTGGAGCAGCTGCATCCACAGGCTAGACAGGCGGCCGAAGCTGCTCGGTGCGCAGGAGAGCAAGATGCATATTGGGGAATCCACGACCGACTGTTCGCCGCTCAGGAAGATTGGGCCGGGCAGGCTGATCCTCTCCCCATCTTTGTCGAGCTTGGGGCAGCGACGGGACTCGATGGCGAAGCGTTGCGGAGCTGCATCGCCAGCGGCCGGCATCAGCAACCGGTGCTCGACGACCTGGCGGCAGGCCAGTCGCTGGGCGTGCGCGGTACACCCACCTTCTTTGTGAATGGCTATCCGCTGGTAGGCGCTCAGCCTTTTGAGATGTTTGAGCTGGCCATCGGCCTGGCGGCTGCTGGCCGGCTGGCTGATGCCTACGCCAAGGTCCCCACTCCCACCCCAATGCCGGCTGCGGAGATTCCCACGGCCGGGTCACCCGAGCTCGGTCTTGCCAACGCACCGGTGGTGATGATAGAGTATTCAGACTATCAGTGCCCGTTCTGTGCTCGCTACAGTGCAGAGACGTTCCCCCGGTTGAGGGAGGACTATGTAGAGACCGGCAAGGTGCGCTATGTCTTCAAGGACTTTCCCTTACCTAGCCACGCTCAGGCAGGCACAGCGGCTCAGGCAGCCCGCTGTGCGGGGGACCAGCGAGCCTATTGGGGGATGCACGACCTTCTGTTTGCCGGTCAGTGGGAGTGGTCCGGCGTGGCCGCCTCAGAAGTCTTTCGGCGCTACGCGGAGGAGCTCGACCTGGACACTGGGGCCTTTGCCTCCTGCCTGGAGACCGAGACCCACGCCGAGGATGTCGCCGGCGATCTGCGCGAGGGCGCGCGTCTGGGCGTTTCTGGCACGCCAGCCTTCTTTGTGGGCAACCGGTTCATCAGCGGGGCGCAACCCTACGAGGTCTTTGAGCAGGCTATTGAAGCGGCTCTGGGTAGCCAGTAAGTTGACTCTGCCAGCTCGACAGTTCAGCCTGCACGACCCGGTTGGGGCAGGCTGCTCGGCCGCGAGGGCTGGGCGAGATGAGAGCGGCGAGCCTGCGCGCCGGTTGCCGGCGGCCAGACCAGGGAAAGGGGGCTAGATGGGCATTCTGGAAGGACTCAATCCGCAGCAGAAGCGAGCCGTCACGGCGCCGCCGGGGGCTGTCCTGGTCCTCGCCGGACCCGGCAGTGGCAAGACCCGGGTGCTCACTCACCGGGTAGCCTATCTGATACGGCACAGGGAAGTAGCTCCCTGGCACATCATGGCGGTCACCTTTACCAACAAGGCGGCCCGCGAGATGCGCGACCGGGTGGTCGAGCTGCTGGGTGGTAGCCTCGATGGGCTAACCATCGGTACCTTCCATGCCACCTGCGCTCGAATCCTTCGCCGCGAAGCAGACCGCTGGTACGCCACGGCCGATTACGTGATCTATGACCGGGATGACCAGGAAAAGGTAGTCAAGCAGGCGCTGCAGAGGCTCAACCTGGACGACGCAAAGTTCCCACCCCGAATGATGGTCAAGCTGATAGGTAGGGCCAAGAACGAGCTGATCACACCCCAGCTCTACCGGGCGGGGGCCTATGTGGAAGAAGTTGCCGGCCGGGTCTATGCAGAGTACCAGGCGCTGATGAAGAAGAGCAATGCACTGGACTTTGACGACCTGCTCATGCAGCTGGTGCTGGTTCTTGACGCTGAGCCGACGGTAATGAAAAAGTACCAACGTCGCTACCAGCACATCCTGGTGGATGAGTTCCAGGACACCAACACTGCTCAGTATGCCCTACTGAAGCGCCTGGCGGCCGAGCACGGCAACCTTTTCTGTGTCGGAGATGAGGATCAGTCCATCTATCGGTTCCGAGGGGCCGATTGGCGCAACGTGCGTCGCTTCCGCGAGGATTATCCTGAGAGCGAGACCATCCTGCTGGAGCAGAACTACCGCTCGACTCAGATTATCCTGGACGCGGCCCAGGGAGTCATTCGGCCCAACCCTCACCGGACCCACAAGGCGCTGTTCACCGAGCGGCGAGCGGGCGCACGCATTACTGTCCACGAGGCATACAACGAGGACGAGGAAGCCGAGTTCGTGGTCAATACCATCCTCCGGATGATTGGCGCCTCAGGTCGCCCGCAGAGGGCAAAGCCAGGCGATTTCGCCATCATGTACCGGACTAACGCCCAGTCCCGGCGGATTGAAGAGGCGTTCGTGAGGGCTGGGATGTCCTACCGCCTGGTGGGAGCCACCCGCTTTTACGCGCGCCGTGAGGTCAGGGACGTGATAGCCTACCTGCGGGCGGTGCACAACCCGGACGACTTGGTGAGCCTGCTGCGCATCATCAACGTTCCGCCCAGAGGAATCGGCGCCAAGACAGTCGCCGCTCTGAGGGACTGGGCGGAGCAGGCGGGGGCGTCGCTGGGGGCGGCGATAGCAGGGATGGCGGAAGGGAGCACATCCGGTCCGGGCATGCCTCCTCCAGTCGCCGGCCGGGCATCCCGGGCAGTGAGCCGTTTTGCCGACCTGCTCGCCGGGTGGGTCGCGAGGAGCGAGACCACGCCGGTGGCTGACTTGATGGACCTCATCCTGGAGGAATCGGGGTACCGGGACCGCCTGCATGATGGTTCGCCGGAAGGCGAGGAGCGATGGGACAATGTCCTCGAACTGCGCAACGTCGCCAGCGAGTACCCCGAGACAACCCTGAGCGAGTTCCTGGAACAGGTGGCCCTGGTCTCCGAAGTGGACAATCTGACCGAGGAGCTCACGGCCCCTACCCTGCTCACCCTACACGCCGCCAAGGGACTAGAGTTCCCGGTGGTGTTCATCGTTGGGCTGGAGGATGGCATTCTGCCGCACCGGAGGTCGTGGGACGATCCGGAGCAGATGGCAGAGGAGCGGAGGCTCCTCTATGTAGGCATCACTCGCGCCATGGATAGGCTCTACTTGCTCCATTGCTTCCGCCGTTCGGCGTGGGGGGACGCTGAGCTGGGCCGGCCGTCTCGCTTCCTGGACGACCTCCCGCCGGCGCTCATCGCCGGCGCGGGAGAACATCTCGACCGGCGAGTCGGGCGCAGAGCGCACCGGGATCGCTTGCTGCCGGGGCTCGCCCGCCCGGCGCAGGCGGAGCGGAGGGCTGTGCTGGCGCCGGCCGGGCCCTCCTTTGAGACCGGCCAGCGCGTGCAGCATTCCGTCTTTGGCGAGGGAGTAGTGATTGAATCCGAACCGGCCGACGGCGACGAGATCATCACCGTGGCCTTTGAGGAACTGGGGCTGAAGCGGCTGTTGGCCAGCGTGGCAAAGCTGGAGGCGATAGGGGAGGGGTAGCGAGGGCCAGCCGTGCGTCTCTTGATAGACGGCCACAACCTGATTGGCCGGATGCCGGACATCGAACTGTCAGACCCTGACGACGAGGCGCGACTGGTGACCCGCCTCCGTCGGCACGCCGCCCGCACCGGCCGCAAGCTCACGGTTGTTTTTGACGCCGGAGAGCCCGCCGGTCGCTCCGGCCAGCTCTCTGGGGGTGGGGTGGAGGTGATCTTTGCTCCCGCCGGCCGGTCGGCGGACTCGCTCATTATCAA
>JAUVHW010000221.1 GCA_030593075.1 Ardenticatenales bacterium | reverse complement strand
GAAGGAGGTCATGGACGGCCGCTGCTTCCGCATCATGTATGCCCACGTGGTCCTCGATCAGCAGCACCGCGTACAGTCCCAGACCATCGAAGGAGAGGGGCACTTTATCTCCGAGGAGGAATACCTCGCGTAGGGGGCGCCCCCGCGCAGCGTCCCGTGTTTTGGACGGGGTTGTGGCTGCCCGTCCGCTTTCCCCTCCCCCTGGGAGGGCGAGTGCGCCGGACTCGGCTGAACCGCAGGCCGGCTGGTGGGGGTGGGAGCCGCTCTCTCGCGCGGCCGTGGCCCCCATCGTAGCATAGGGCCTTGTGCCCGTCGCCGGCCGCTCTCCCTCCCCCTACAACCTCCCTCAGGCACTCCAGCCCTGCCACCACGCCACTCCCCGTACTTGCACCAAGAACCGAGCTGAGGTAGACTGTCGCGTGCCTACACCGGTGTGACCGCGGGAGGATGGGATGTCCAAGCAGCAAGCTGCCCAGCAAAAGCAGACCCAGGAGAAACCGGCCGCCGAGCAGCAGGCAGCAGAGCCTGAACTCGAGCAGTTGCCGCGCAGCCACTACGCGGCCTTGCTTGGCACCGGCGCCCCCGATGACCTACTCTCCAGATTGGACCGAATGCCGAGAGTGAATCGTCAGCAGGCGGTGCTCCAACTGCAGCGTCAACACGGCAACGCTTTTGTGCAGCGGTTGCTGGCTAGCCGGGCTACCCCGCGCAGAGCACCCGCACAGCTTGTTCAGCGTCAGGTAGGGGGTTTCACGCCTGGGAAGGGGGTGAAGTTCTCGCCAAAGGAAAAGGAGATCAAGTTCGACCGGCCCATCCCTGGCGTACCTATCACGTTTGCCGCGATCAAGATCGGTGGCGAAGGGTCCTATTCAGTGGTGCAGGAGGGGGCTGAGGAGAGCGTGCAGGTTGGCGTAACGGGCAGGGACCATGGCGCGGGTGTCTACGGCGAAGTGACCAAGGAATGGGAAAAGTACTCGTCACCATTCGGTGACGTGACTGTACAGAGCAAGGCGGAGGCCGATGTCACTACGAAGGGCGGTCAGATCGGCTTGCTACTGGTTGGGGTCAAAACCAAGCATGCCTCCATTGGTCTGAAGTTCAACCTGCTTTCCTACGATGTGGAAAAGAGCGAGCTAGAGTTCCCGAACGTTGCTATTCCCGTCGACATTATCCCGGTCACAGGCAAAACCACCGCTCCGGACGGCACAAAGATCTCGTATGAATTGAAAGCCACTATCACATTCGTATTCAAACCGGATTGGGTTCGGATCGGCAAGTGGATCGGCCAGCAGTTCGCAAAGGCCGCGGCTGCAGAACTCGCAGTTGCTGGGTCAATGGTGATGGCTGGCATTGCGACCCTCGCGGCCGCCTACGTCACAGCCAGCCTGGGCTCAGAAGTCAGTGAGCGTGTGGAGAGGGCCATCAAGCTGACAAACGAGTTCTGCGCGGCCTACGAGGCCACCATGAAGGGATCAGGTGGTGCCAAGGCTACTTCTGAGTTTGGACAAAAGGGTGCGGCGACTGCTCAGTGCCTCATCAAGAAGGCGAACCTTCCGCCAGAAGCATTCCATGAGGCGGCCAAGAAACGCAATCTGCGGTCAGAGGCATTCGCGGTGGGGTGGCCGCAGGTCAAGCAGATGATACTGCAAGACTACCGCAACGAACACGACATAGAATGGTGGGTCTACGGCGAGAAAGGCCCTGGCTACAAGTTGCTGAAGCGGCTTCTGGATGAGCCGGAGTACCTCCGCTTCTAGATGCGTGCGCCTGGATCTGTCCGCCCAGGCGGCCTGCGTCGCGCAGAAACGTCATCTGCATCGCCCAAGGCAGACACCTTCCTGCCTCGTAGGTCAGCTTGGCAGACACGTGCCAGCCCGCAGCCGCGCTGGAGTGGGTGCCGGTCCGTCGGTGGAGACGCTCCCGCGGGAGCGTCCGTCAGCACTGCACGCACAGCTATCCCCCGTTTTCCTCTGGCTTCCCCCTACAACCCCTCCCCCAGCCGCTCCAGCCCGGCCACCACCTCGCTCCCCAGGTGGAAGCGGATCACTCGCCGGCCGGCCTCCAGCAGCGCCTGCCGGTCGCCGAGCGCCTGCGCCGCTTTGACCACCCCGAAGGTCATGCTCGAATCGGCCGCGCCCGCCTCGTCCGGGATGGCCGCGTCCTGCCCGTCGTCGGCCGTGAACTGGATAAACAGGCCCTTCCCGGCGTCCCCCTTGTGCAGCTGCCCGGTGGAGTGCAGGAAGCGCGGCCCATAGCCAACCGTGGTCGCCAGCTTGTACCGGTCTCTCAAGGCGGTGCGCAGGGCCAGCAGCGCGGCATCGGTCTCGCTGGTGGGCTGCACGTACGCCTGCAGGGCAATGTAGTCGCCCGGCCGGGCCGAGGCCAGAAAGGCCCGCAGCGCCTCGGCCGTCAGGGGAGCCGATTCCACGCTCGGAAGATTGCCTGTCTCGCGGTATTCGGCCGCCATCTGGCGCGCCAGCCGCTTGGCCGCCTCTACGTTGGGCTGGTTGAACGAGTTGACTCCCAGCCGATGGCTGGCGACGGCCGTCGCCAGCTCCCAGAGGAAGAACTGCTCCCCCAGGTCGTGCCGGTCGCGTAAGCGCAGCCGCACCACCGGGTGTCCGGCCTCTTGCAGCGCGCGGAGAGCCGTGCCCTGGGCGTCCTCCCCCTCCAGTTCGAGCTGCACAAAGAGGCGGTCCTCGCTGTAGACTGCCGGCGGCCCCAGCTTCTCACCTTCGATGGGCAGGATGCCCACCCCATCCTTGCCCGTGCTCTCGGCGACCAGCTGCTCCACCCAGTAGGCAAAGCTGGCGATGGTCGGCGAGGGGACCAGCGTGAGCTTGTCGCGCCCCGCTCTGGCCAGTTCCCCCATGATGGTGCCCAGTTGCGCGGCCGGGTTCTCTGCCGGCGGCACATCGGCCCCACAACGGCTTCTCATCCCCAGCGCTCGCTCCAGCAAGCGGGGCAGATCCACTCCGATCAGTGCGGCCGGCACCAGCCCAAAGTAAGAGAGCACCGAGTTGCGCCCCCCGATGTTGGGGTCGTTGCAGAAGGTGGCCCGGAATTGGTAGCGGCCGGCCATCTCCTCCAGGGCCGACCCCAGGTCGGTGATGGCGACGAAATGCTCCCCGGCCGCGGCGGCGCCCAAGGCCGCCGCGCTCCAGCTGTAGAAGAACCTAAAGAAGGACAGCGTCTCCACCGTGCCTCCCGACTTGGTCGCCACGATAAAGAGGGTCCGCGCCGGATCCAGCCGGTTGGCGTGGGCCAGCACCGCGCCCGGATCGGTGCTATCCAGCACCTGCAGCGAGCCACCGCCAAAGACCTTGCTCAGGACCTCCGGAGCCAGGCTAGAGCCGCCCATCCCCAGCAGCAGGACCTGGGTGTAGCCGGCCGCGCGTACCTCGGCCGCCAGCGCCTCCAGTTCGCCCGCCTTGCCTACCATCTCCTGGGGTGAGTCGAGCCAGCCCAGCCGGTTGGTGATCTCCCCCGGTGTAGGCCCCCAGACGGTGTGATCGTGGTCCCAGATGCGGGCCATCACCCGCTGGTCGGACATCTCGGCCAGCGCGGCCTCGACGGCCGGCGTGTACTGTCCCAGGGCATAGGTCATGCCGGTTGCCGGGGAGCTGTCATCGGTGTGGCTAGGCTGGGTCATGGCTGCTTTCTCATTGGTGCGGGACTGCCGACGGCCGGACCCTGAAGCGGCCCGGCCGGCGCCGTGAGGCAATTCTACCTCAAAATGACGTTTTCCGTCAGGGGCGGAGAAAGCCCGGACCTGCGGCCACCTGTGATATAATGGATACTGAGTGGCGCGCCGCACAGAGCGGCCATGCGCCACCGGGAGAGGGAAAGATGCCGATTACTATCATCGTGGGTGCTCAATGGGGAGACGAAGGGAAGGGCCGGGTGACCGATTTGCTGGCGGCCGAGGCGGACATCGTTGCCCGCTACAGCGGGGGCGACAACGCGGGACACACTGTGACGGTGGGGAGCGAGATTTTCAAGCTGCACCTGGTTCCCTCGGGGATAGTGCAGCCCGGCACCGTCGGGGTGATGGGCGCGGGAATGGTCATCAACCCCAAGAAGCTGCTGGCGGAGATTGACGGGCTGGCGGAGCGGGGGCTGGACGTGTCTCCCGACCGGCTCAAGCTGAGCGCGGCCGCCCACCTGATTCTCCCCTCTCACCTGGCGCTGGATGGAGCCTCCGAGGAGGCCCTGGGCGCGGGCGCCATCGGCACCACCCGGCGCGGCATTGGCCCTGCCTACACAGACCGGGCGGCGCGGGCCGGCGTTCGTGGGGGGGATATGCTGGCGGATGACTTTGCCCAACGCGTTTACCAGGCGGTGGAGGCCAAGAACCGGGTGCTGGTCGAGATCTATGGACGAGAGCCACTGGACGCCGAAGGGATTGCAGACGAGTATGAGGGTTATGCGCGGCGCTTGCGGCCTTACGTAGCCGATGTCTCCCGCGAGGTCCACCAGGTTCTGCGCGCCGGCGGCCGGGTGCTGGCGGAGGGCGCCCAGGGCACCTTACTGGACGTCAGCCACGGCACCTACCCTTTTGTCACCAGCTCGTCGCCCATCGCCGGTGGCGTGCTCACCGGCCTGGGGGTGGGTCCCAAGGAGGTGGATCGGGTGATTGGCGTGACCAAGGCCTTCCAGACCCGGGTAGGGGAAGGGCCCATGCCGACCGAGCTGACGGGATCGGTAGGGCAGGCCCTGCGTGGCACCGGAGCGAACCTCTGGGACGAGTATGGCACCACTACCGGCCGGCCGCGCCGCTGCGGCTGGCTGGACCTGGTGCTGCTCCGCTACGCAGTCCGCATCAACGGCCTGACAGACCTGGTGATCACCAAGCTGGACGTGCTGACCGGCCTGGACCCGCTGCGCGTGTGCGTCGCTTACCGGTACCAGGGCCAGGAGTGGGACGACCTGCCCTTTGGGCCCAATGCCCTGGCTGAATCCGAGCCGGTGTACGCCGAGCTGGCCGGCTGGACCAAAGACATCACCGGCGCTCGTGAAGAGGCTGATCTACCCCCGGCCGCGCGCGGCTACCTCGACTTGATCGAGGAACGGGCCGGCGTGCCCATCTTCTTTGCGTCCGTAGGGCCGGAGAGAGAGCAGGCGGTCCACCTGGCGCCGTAGGGCCCCGCATCCCTCAGCTTGCTGGGCGGCCGTACCACTCCTTGATATACACGTCCTTGTTGCACGCGTCCAACATGGACGCGCCCCTGTTGGACGCGTCCATGTTGGTCGCGTCTGACAGGCACGCCCCCTTGACAAATCGAAGATTATCTATATAATAGCTGTTAGATAGATGATGGTCGATACGATCGGCATCCGATGACTCAGAGTTCGGTCACCTTTGCCAAGGCGCTGGCGGATGCTACCCGCCAGAGAATAATGTCGCTGCTCTGCTGCCAATGGCTGAATGTCTCGGGTATTGTGGACCGGCTGGAGGTGACCCAGCCCACTGTCTCCCATCATCTGGGCGTTCTCAGATCGGCCGGGCTGGTGGCAGTGCGGCGCCAGGGCAAGCATGTGTTCTACACACTGAACCAGGACCGGGTGGCAAATAGCTGCTGTCAGCTGGCGGAGGAATTCGCGCCCGAGCGCGAGGTCGTAGTGGTAACAGCCAGCGAGTGAGTCGCCTCTTTTTTTGAGGCGCTATATTGACGTATTTCAATGTGTCGATTGGAGAAGGAGGTAGATCAAGATGAAATCGG
>JAUVHW010000101.1 GCA_030593075.1 Ardenticatenales bacterium | reverse complement strand
CTATCCAGGCCTGGAGGCTGCCTGCCGACAGGCGGTCCACTGGAGCGACATCCGGGTTCACCCACACCCATCACGCCAGGAGACGTACCGGGAACTGGCCGCCAGATACCGATCACTCTATCAGGCGCTCGCTCCCCGATTCGAGGCAGACAGCGGGCCCCTGCGTGGCTAGAAGCTCGGCCGGAACCCAGCCTGGCATGGCCTCCTCGGGAGCCAACGCTCTTTCAGGCGTGGAGATGCCCCTGCAGCGGATCGGTCAGGGACTGCGGAGCCCAGACCGCGGTTTCGCGGGCAGTGCGCCAGGCAGCAATCGCGAACTGGAACCTGCCGGCCGGTTTCCAGCGCGGCTCTGTCGAGTTTCAGGTACGTTGCTGCAATAAGGAGTGGGGCGGCCGAATGGCGGGCTGCCCTTCACCTGGGATCAGTGCATCCCCAACTGGTCGGCCGCCTGCTGGCACAGGCTGGCCCCGCCGGCCGCAAGCCAGTCATGCAGAGTAGGGCTGTCTGACAACCCCGTGCTGACATCGGTGAAAATGCCGCTTGCCCACCGATAGTATCGGCGGGTCTCCGCAGCCCAGCTCTCCCAATTCCCCTCAGCAGCGGCACGGCCGCCGTTGTAGCCAGCGAACGCCATGCCGACGTGGCCCTCCGTTAGCGAAAGCATCTGGGTCAAGTAGTCCAGTCCGCGCCTGGCGTTGGTCTCTGGGTCCAGCATGTCCTCGCCGGCCGAAAAGTGAAACGGCATGACCTGAAACAGGCCGCGCGCACCGGAAACTGATACGGCCAGGGGATTGCCGCAGGACTCTATCTGCATGAGCGTGGCCACCAGGTTGGGGTCCAGTTCATACTCGGCCGCCCAGGCGATAATCCGCGGTTCCCAATGACGCACCTCGGCTGTAAACGCCGGAGAGAGCGACCCGGCGGTGAGGCCAGTGTTGCCCGCTGGACCACTCGCACCGCCCTTGGTCACCAGGGCCGGTCCGCCGCCGGGTGACGCCACGTCCGGCCTGGCGGTGGCTGCAGCGCTCGCCTGCCAGAGCAGGGACCAGAGCAAAAGGGCGTTGGCGATGCCCATCACGGCCACCAGTACCGAGCGGCGCCGGAGCAGGTCCTGAAGGAGGCTCAAGCGGAACCGTGATAGCATAGCCCAATTGCCCTGAGGCCCATCATCGTGTTCCCACTGACACAAGAAGCTGTCTCACACCTCGCGGCGCGACCTCCCGAGGCTGCCCAGCGCGAGGGGGCTCAAACAGCCGCTGCATGGAGAGCGGGTAGCACGTTTGTGCTACATGGTACCAGATGTTTAGAGGCCGGTCAAGCCCGGTGGCAGACTCGGCCCAAATCGTGTAGAATGCCCGGCAGAGACGCTGATCGACGAAGGAGGTGCCAGTTGGATGCCTTGAACCTTACGAGGCCCGAGTTGCTGCGGATCATCGTTATTGCCGTGGTTCTGCTCGCCGGGCTGGGGATATTGAGATGGGTGCTCAAGCTCACCGCCCGAATCCTGGCGCTGGGCTGCCTGGGAATCGCGGTCCTGGTCGCTGTTCTGATGGTGATGGGATTGCTGACCTAGGGGCCTGGCCGGAAACCTGCCTGCCGGGTCCCTGTGGGGAGCCGGCGCTCCGCTGGACACGGAAGCGTGTCCCTGGTGGGCCGGCCAGGGTGCCTGGCCCGCAACCAAGCACACTGGTCTCCTCAGGCGCAGCGCAGCTTCCACAGCATGCTGGCCAGGCGCGGCAGAAGCTAGCCCGCAGGCGCCAGTGGGTAGTGAGCCGACAGGCCATCGTTAATTGGGGCTTTTCGGCCGGGCTTCTAGCGATCCCAGCCTGAAGTAGGCGACCGCGTCCCCTACGAGTCAGTTTCACCGGCTTTAGAGTCCGGCTCATCCTTGCCAAAAGCCTCCAACTCGATCGCCAGCTGGTGCAGACGCGCTTGCACGGCACCATGGACGGTGGACTGGGGGTCCGGGAATGTGCCGTCCTCACCACGTTCGCCGGCCGGCACGCCGGTGAGCAACTCCAGCCCCTCATCTATCGTTTCCACGGCCCAGACGTGGAATTGGCCGGCCGCTACCGCTGCGACCACCTCTTCCCGGAGCATCAGATCCTCAACGTTGGCGGCCGGAACGATAACCCCCTGCTCTCCGGTGAGCCCGCGGGACAGGCAGGCCTCGAAGAACCCCTCGGTCTTTTCAGTCACTCCGCCGATGGGCTGAAGGTGTCCCCATTGATTGACAGAGCCAGTAACGGCAACGCCCTGATTGATGGGAAAGCCCGATAGGCTGGAGAGCAGCGCGTAGAGCTCGGCCGAGGACGCACTGTCTCCATCCACACCCGTGTAGTTCTGCTCGAACGCCAAGCTAGCGGAGAGGGACAGCGGCTGATCCTGGGCATAGGCGCCGCCGAGGTAGCCAACCAGGGTCAGAACGCCCCGGTCGTGGATGGGCCCGGCCAGCTTGACTTCCCGCTCAATGCTCACTACCCCGGCCCGCCCCATGTAGCTCTGGGCGGTGATTCGCGAGGGCTGGCCAAAGGAATAGTCCCCGATGTCTACGACGTAGAGCCCATTCACCTGCCCCACTACCTCACCGCTGGTGTCGATGAACAGCGTACCGTCATCGATCTGGCGGCGCAGACGCTCTTCGATCAGGTTGGAACGGAACGCGTGTTCCTTGATGGCGCGGGTGACGTCTTCTGTCGCAACTGTCTCCCGGCCAGCATCTCCGGCCCAGTACGACGCTTCGCGCACGACGTTGGCCACTTGCCCAAAACGAGTGGCCAGTCTTTTCTGCGACCCGGCCAATCGTGACCCGTACTCAACGATCTTGCCGACGGCGCCCTTTTCGAAATGACGCAGCCCCTCTTCGTGACAGCGAGCGGCGACAAACAGAGCGAACTCGTTCTCATTCTCAGGCGAACGCTCCATGTCGGCATCGAAATCCGCCTTAACCTTGAACAACTTGGGGAAATCCTCATCCAGCCCAAAGAGGCTGTAGTACAGTGCCGAACTTCCCATGAGCACAATCTTGACGTCGAGGGGGATTGGCTCTGGGTCCAGGGTCTTGGTGGCGACGGAATCCGTCGCCGGTTCCTCAATGCGGATCACGCCATCACTCAGCGCCCGCTTGAACGCTCTCCACGCATGGGGATTGCCCAGCAGGTCCCCGGCGCGCACCACCAGGTATCCTCCATTCGCCTGATGGAGGGAGCCTGCCTTGATGTTGGTGAAATCGGTAGTGGGGACGCCGAACTGCACTTCATATTCCATCCGGCCTACCAGATTCCGCAAGGTCGGATTGCTCTCGACAACCACCGGGGCCGCGGTCGAACGGCTATGGTCTACAATGAGGTTGACCAGGTAGCGCCGGAACGGATCGCCCTTTGCACCGGGCGGGCTTGCCGGCTCATCGTCCTCTTCCTCCGGCCGAAAGTCATCTACATGCTCGACGAACTCGGTTCGGACCAGGTCCAGGTGAAGCAGGCTCTCCTCGTGGCCGTCATACCTTTCCTTCAGAGGCTCAATGAGACGATCGGCGACCGACGCCGCCACGCTCCGCCGAAGGTCGGCGATCTTTTCTCTGGCGTCCTGCTCCAGCCCGCTGATGGCCCTGAGCGCGTCCTCCAGTTCGCGTTGCAGGGCGCCGCGAGCAGCATCCAACTCTGCGCGCCGCTCCGCCGGGAGGGACCTAAATGTCTCCAGGTCCATGGGCTGCCCATCGGCTACCGGCGTGATGACCAGTCCGCCCGGTGTCCCCACAATGGCCAGGTCCTGTTCGGATGCCTTCTGTCGCACCTCCTGCAAGATACGGCTGCGGCCGGCCTCCAACTCCTGAGCGATGCTGGTATGTGCTTCCTGGTACTCCTCCGTACTAAATGCTTCGGGGGTCCCGCGTTTCAGGCTCTCCACCAGTGCCGCCATGTCATCTCGGAACCGGGATCCTTTTCCAGGGGGCAGCCGAATGGCGCGCGGCCGCCTTAGGTCCTGGAAGTTCTGGACATAGACCCAGTCACCAGGCACCGGGCTGTCGGCTGCCTTTTCCTGGAGAAAGCGTTCGATGGTGGTGGCTCGGCCGGTGCCGGCAAGCCCCAGCACATAGATGTTGAAACCGGGACTGTCGATCTCGACCCCGAACTCGATGGAGCGGGTGCCACGGGGCTGTCCAAAGATCCTCTTGGTGAAGGGGAGTTCGGCCGTGGTCTTGAAGGCAAACTGGTCAGTGTCGCATACACGGCGCAGGCTGGCCGGGGCAAGTCCCTGAACGCGGCTCATCGAAACCTCCTGGAAGCCCGGGTGATTGGTGTCACGTCACGGCGGGGGATGACACAGCGGGCCACAGCTCCTCCAGAGACTTGTGCCGCCTGCCCTGGTCAGTACCCAGCTTGTCACCTCTGGCAATCAGGTCTGCCGGCGACAGCGGCTGTCGCCCAAATCCCCCACGTCGGGCCTGAGCGAGTTCGCGGAGGCTGCCGCGCCGCAACTGTCTACTGACCTCCCGGCATGCTCCATGCTCCTGGGCCGGCCGAGGAATAGCGGAGCGGTGGCTGCTGCTAGGCAGACTCCAGACCATGATGCGGGTCAGCAGCCGCCAGGCAGGCCATCATGACGACTGTGGTCGCGGAAAGATGGTAACCTTGCGGCGGTCCCGCTCTCCTACGCTTTCGGTGGCGACGGTGGGGTGGTCACGCAGAGCGACGTGGATGATTCGCCGTTCATAGGCGGACATCGGTTCCAGCGCGACCGTACGGTTCCGGCGAGCAGCCTGATCCGCCATCCGCAAGGCAAGCTTCCTGAGGGTGTTCTCGCGGCGGGCCTTGTACCCCCCAATATCGACGACAATATGAGACCGCCGGTGGAAGGCCTTGTTTACCATGAGCCGGACCAGGTGCTGAATGGCCGCGAGTGTCTCGCCCTTCCGGCCGATCAGATACCCCAGGTCCTCGCCCAGCAAGTCCAGCACCAGGGTGGGGGAATCGCCAGCGTATTGAGGCTCCGAGATCCGGGACTGAATCTCGGCCTCAACTTCCATCTTTTCCAACAACTCGGCCAGCACGTCTCTGGCCAGCGCCAGGGCGTCCTCCGGCGTGTCAGAAAGGCCCAGCTCGCGCTCTGATACGAGGACGGACTCGGCTTCAGCACCAGTGTCTGCCAGATCCCTCTCCGGGGTTGTCACGGTCAACCGCACCAAGGCTTCCCGAGCACCGATTCCCAGCATTCCGCGGCTCTCCTCCCGCAGCACCTCTATCTCCACGTGATCGCGAGAAACCCCCAACTGGTCCAGGCCGGCCGCGACTGCGGCCTCAACGTCCTCGCCTTCAACCTCGATCGAACGGGCTTGATCATCCATTGCTCGTATCCTCTCTGCGATCGCCTACCGCCTGGCTCGCTTCTTCCGAGAGCGCTTGGCCGGCTCGGGCTTAGGAGGCCCCTCAGAGGCCTTTGGCCCCGGCGCACGGGTAGCTGGCGCCGTACCCATTAGGCCCAGCCTGCCCAGGCCCCAGAACTGGAGAATGCCCACTACGTTGCTGATGATAAAGTAGATGGCAAGGCCAGCAGCTAGAGAGAAAGCGATCATGCCGTACATGATGGGCATGGTAACCTGCATGGACTGGGTCATTCCCGCCGCCGGGCTGTCGCCCTGACTAGCAGAGGACGGGCCGGGGCTCATGATCTTTTGCTGTAAATAGCCCGTGGCCACCACCAGTAGAATCAGGAGATACGCATACCACGGCTGGGTCCCGCCAGGAGGCTGGCCCAGGTTGATCCCGAGCCACTTGTTGTTCAGCGGGATTAGCTGTGTGAGCTGCGGCAAGAACGCATACAGGCGCTGCGAAAGCTCCAGCAGCTGCAGGGGGCTAGCAGCCAAGGAGGAGATTATCGCCTGGTATAGGCCAATCATGATGGGAAAGGTCAGCAGGAGCGGCAGGCAGCCGCCCAAGGGGTTGATCTTGTGTTTCTTGTAGAGCTCCATCTGGACCCGGTTCAACCTCTCTTTGTCGTTGGCATACTTGCGCTTGAGCTTCTCTAGCTCCGGCTGCAACTCTTGCATGGCCCGCGACGAGCGTTGCGACTGCATGGTGAAGGGCAATGTGATTATCCGGGTGATCAGCGTAAATGCAGCCACCGCCAGCGCAAAGTTGCTGAACAGGTACAGATACAGCAACAGCAGCAAATTGGTCATCGGGTTGAGAATAAAAGTCTCCCACATGGCGTTTCCCGTCGTCTCCTATTCGTCGTCCGGATCCGGCGCGAAAGCCCATTGGCTCACGCCCGTGTCCGCGCTGTAGACCTGCACAAGATCGTCCCCCTGGGCAGGCGCGACCAGCAGCATCTCACCAAGCAGGGCAGGGCTGGTATAGATAGCCTCGGCAGTGGCCTGATCCCAGAGCACCTTGTAGGTGTTGGCGTCCAGCACCACGATGGCCCCCCGGGTGCTGATATTGCCGGGGTTGGCGACCCGCCGTCCGGTCACGTAGAGCCGGTCATTCTCTGGATCAAATACGGGACCGCCACGAATAGCATCGGCGATCTTTTCCTGCCACAGCACCTCACCCGTCCCAGGGTTGACGGCGTGCAGGTAGCCCTCCAGGTCACCAAAAAAGAGCTTCTCCCCGGCAAGAACCGGACTGCCCCATATCCAGCCGTTCCCTTGGACCTGCCACAGTTGCTCTCCAGTAGCGGCATCGAGCGCGTACAGCCGATGGTCGAAATTGCCCACGTAGAGTGTCCGGCCATCGTCCGAGAGCAGGGGGCTCCCGGCCATGGCGCCTGGCAGTTCCGTGGTCCAGACGCTCTCTCCCGTGTCAGTGTTCAACGCGTAGACGCGATGGTCGAGCGAGGTGGCATAGGTAGTACCGGCAGTAACCAGCGGGGCACTCCAGATCCCGTGCTGGGCGGAGAACTGCCATACGACGGCCGCCTCCTCCCGTGCGCGCCGAGTCTCATCGGCCTTTTCCACAGCGCCTAGCCGTTCGAGCTCCTCGAGATCCAGCGCAAAAAGCTCATTGCCGGCCGTGCCGGCAAAGACACGGTCGCCAAACACCACCGGGCTGCCTATGTACCGGCCGGTCGCCCGATTGAAGGTCCATTTGATCGCACGTGTCTCCCGGTCGATCCCGTAGAGCACACTGTCATACCCGCCGATCACCAGCAGGCCATCGGTAACCACGGGAGCCGCATAGTAGGCTGGCATCTTGGCGTCCGGCTCATCAGGGAACGCCCACTGGACCCGCTGCAGACTCGGGTCGAGAGCAAAGACCTCCTGACTGAAGGCCACGTAGGCCAGGTCGCCATCAACCAGCATTCCCGGCCAACTGGTCGGGGCGTATCGCCGCCCGGAGCAACCGGTCAGCGTCAGAGAGAGAGCGACTGCCAGCAGTAGCCAGCAGAGCCGATGCTTGCGAGAACTCAAATCATACCTCCAGATCGTCAGTGCGCCGACCTTTCACAGCGGTCAGGGCACAGGGTCAAATCCGCCCGCATTGAGAGGGTGACAGCGGGAAATCCGCTTCGTCGCCAGCCACACTCCCCTTATCACACCGTGCTTGTTCACCGCCTCGCACCCGTATGCCGAACAGCTGGGCTCGAACCGGCAGGAAGGGGGTAACACGCGCCCGAGAGTGAGTCGATAGAGACGAATCGCCGCCAGCACGAGGTGCTTCATACTCTCGCCCCTGGCTGAGAGAGTGAGCCTCCCGCCGCACGACCGGCACGCCTGGGCGAAGGGCTCCACAGACGGGCGGCCTTTAGCAACTGCACAATGCCAACCTTGGTCTCAGCCAACGTCGCCCCGGGCAGGGGAGCCCGAGCCACCAGTACACAGTCCCAACCCGCTGAGACTGAGGCCATGCTCTCCCACACTGCCTCTCGCAGCAGGCGCTTGGCCCTATTCCGCTTGACCGCGTTCCCCAGGCGCCTACTGGCAATGAACCCAAATCGGCTGATCTCCAGACCGTTGGGGGCGGCCGTGAGAACAACCAGCCGATGTGTCCAGGAATTCCCCCCGTCCTGCACCCGCGCATAGTCACGCGATCGAGTGAGCCGGTATCTGCGCTCCATTGGCAGGTAAACGAGAGAAGGAAAGCGGGGGCTGCCGCCTGGCACCCCTCCTAGGCCTTCCAGTTGACCTTCTTGACGTGGTTCCGCTGGACAGCGAGTCGATGCCGTCCGCGGCTGCGCCGCGCCTGGAGCACATTGCGGCCGGCCTTGGTCTTCATTCGCTGCCGAAAGCCATGGACACGGGCCCGGCGCCGGATCTTTGGCTGATACGTTCTCTTTGGCATGTCTGCTCTCTTACAGCAACAGAGCCGCGCAAAAGCCCGGCCCTGTTGGCGTCAGCATGATGGCGGTCAAAGCGCGTAGATTATACCGCACCGGCCGCGCATGGTCAAATGCAGGGCCGAGGGTGTGGAGAAACACACAGCGGCCTATCGCCGTCGGGAGATCATAGCGTGGATTCGCTGAAAACCGAGACACCTTCCCAATTGAGGACTCGCTACGGCACTACGTGTCGGGCAGTGCAGAGGTGCATTGCAGTTCCAGGCCCGCTTTTCCACCCCCTCGGGCCGAGGGTGTCGAAAAGGAGCCCGCCGGCGGCGGGAGGGAGATGTTGGCCCACCTGCTTCCCTCCTGCAACACAGAACCGCAAGCGGAATGGCGTCCCACCTGTGTATGGACACCCTCGGGCGCGCAGCTGGCACCACGGATCGGGCGCAGCTTGTCGAGCCGTGTGACCACCAGCGCACAGGCGGCTCCGCTTCTACGAGCCGGTGGTCACGCGCTCAATGTGTGCCCCCAGCCCCTCGAGCTTTTCCTCTATCCGCTCGTAGCCCCGGTCTATCTGGCCAATTCCGCTTATGACACTGGTCCCTCGGGCGCAAAGAGCCGCCAGCAAGAGGGCCATTCCAGCCCGAATGTCGGGGCTCTCCACGCGCTCGCCATGCAGAGCTGTGGGACCCTGCACCAGACAGCGATGGGGGTCGCAGAGGATGATTCGCGCGCCCATGCGAATCAGCTTGTCCACAAAGTAGAGGCGGCTCTCGTACATCCATTCGTGGACCAAGACAGAGCCTTCGGCCTGGGTGGCGACGACGATTGCGATACTCATCAGGTCGGCCGGGAAGCCGGGCCACGGACGGTCCTTGATCTGAGGGATCACTCCGCCCAGGTCCGGAGCAATCGCCAGCGACTGCACGGCGGGGACCATTACGTCATCCCCCTCAACGCCCATCTCCACCCCCAGCCGCTCAAAGACCAGCCTGGTCATACCCAGGTCCCTTACGCCAGCATCCTGGATGCGCAGCTCTCCGGCCGTAATCGCCCCCAAACCAATGAAGCTGCCTACTTCCATATAGTCGGGGCCAATGGCGAACTCGCCGCCCCCAAGCCGGTCCACACCGTGGATTGTGAGGACGTTGGAGCCAACTCCTTCAATCTGCGCTCCGAGCAGGTTGAGAAAGCTGCACAAATCCTGCACGTGCGGCTCGCAGGCAGCGTTGCGGATGACGGTCGTCCCCCTGGCGAGCACGGCCGCCAGAATGGTGTTCTCGGTGCCGGTAACACTGGCCTCGTCCAGCAAGATGTCTGCTCCGCGCAGCCGGGTGGCACTTAGCTGCATGTTCTGGTTGGTTATATAGGTGGCCCCCAGCTGCTGCATAGCGTGAATATGGGTGTCCACCCGCCGCCGGCCGATCACGTCCCCGCCCGGAGCTGGAATCGTCGCTTGCCCCTCTCGGCCGAGCAGCGCGCCGGTGAGCACGAGCGACCCGCGGAGCTCGCCGAAGAGCTGAGGATCCGGCCGGGTGGAAGAGATCGTCTTTGCCTGCAGGCGCAAGCTGCTGGGGGCGACCTGCTCAATGTCAACCCCGATTCCGAGCAGAATCTGCTGGAAAACCCGCGCGTCCTCAATGTCGGGGACGTTGTGCACCAGTACGGGCTCCTCAGTCAACAGGGAAGCCGCCAGGACTGGGAAAACCGCGTTCTTGTTGCCGCTGGGCTTGACCGTGCCGCTGAGGGGATGACACCCTTCAATGATGAATTGCTCCATGGAAGACACCACACCAACCAGTTCGGCTACCGGGGCGGCAGCTGAGGTTCCTGCATCATACGGAACTGGATTCTACTTGACGGCCGGAGAGGCGTCAAATGCCGGGGCGCCTGGCCGGCGACGCGGGCAGCGGCCGCCGCGGGCGCCTTGCGGTTTCCAAAACATGCTGGCGAGGCGCGGCAGAAGCCACAACCTACGCGCTTGTGGGTAACGCTTGGAGTAGTTTCTGCGAATTGAGGCTTTCCGGCCGGGCTTCTAGGGACCAGGCCGGGTTGCGAGCCTGGTCTTTTGTGTCGCCAGTTCTTCCGCAGTATAATGGACGTTGAGTTCGCCTTCGTCTTTGGCACGGTGCTCTTGCTCGGGACAGGGAGGAGGCTGAAGGCAGGATGGGACACGGACTGATGCAGAACCCGCACCTGGAGGGCGGACCTTTCCTGTGGGAGGGAGGGGCCGCGGGCATCTTGCTGTTTCACGGCTTCACCGCAACCACGGCCGAGGTTCGCCTGCTGGCCCGCACGCTTCACTCGGAGGGGTATACTGTGACTGGACCTCTTCTCCCCGGCCACGGCACCTCCCCGGAGGAACTGAACCGCTGTCGATGGACGGACTGGACCAAGGCGGCCGACCGGTCATACCAGGAGCTGGCAGGTCGCTGCGAGCAGGTCTTTGTTGGGGGAGAGTCGATGGGAGGGCTGCTGGCCTTGTACCTGGCCAGCGAGCGTCCCGAGACAGCCGGTGTGCTTGCCTTTGCTCCTGCGTTGAAGGTGACTTCTCGAACTGCCCCTCTACTGGCGCCCATCCTCGCCCCCTTTCTTCGAGTCAGAGCCAAACCGCAGGGCGCTCCCTCGCCGGTCGACGAGAGATGGCAGGGATACACGGTGAACCCGGTTCGCGCGGCCGCGCAGTTCTTCCGCCTGCAGCGAGCGGTGCGTTCTCGCGTCGGCCGTATACGCCAGCCACTCCTGGTGATTCAGGGACGATTGGACCAGACTGTGGACCCGGCGGTGCCCGAAATGCTGTGCCAGGGCGTATGTTCGGCGGTCAAGGAAGTGCACTGGCTGGAGCAGTCTGGGCACTGCGTCATCTTGGACCGGGAATGG
>JAUVHW010000057.1 GCA_030593075.1 Ardenticatenales bacterium | reverse complement strand
CTGCAGCTCGCCTCGGGCCAGCCCACCCCAGAGGGCGGCTTGATCACTTTCGGTGCGCGGCGGCGGCGCGCAGATGAAGCGTTCGGAGTGGGGGCCGGCCAGCACCTGTTCGGTCAGAAAGAGGTACTGGGGGCAGGTCTCCCCATAGACCAACTGGCCGCGCTGCCGGGCGGCCGCTATCCGCTCCAGCGACGCCCGGCAGGAGGCGTGCACGATGTAGAGGGGCGCGCCAGCCAGCCGCGCCAGTTCCAGGGCCCGGCCGACGGCCTCGCCCTCCAGTTCTGCCGGCCGGGTGCGGGCGTGCCAGATAGGGGCAGTCATTCCGGCCGCCAATGCCTCGGCCCGCAGCCGGTCGATCACCGGGCCATTCTCGCTGTGCAGTATGGGAAGCGCCCCGCGACGGCCGAGTGCCTGCAGGGCCGCGTATAGGCGGGCATCGTCCAGGCAGAGAGGGCCGTAGGCCTGATACATCTTGAAGGACACGATGCCGGCCGCCAATACACCAGGAATCTGGTCGAGCGCGTGGTCCGCGTGCCAGGCAGGGATAGTCATGTGCAGACCATAGTCAATCGCCACCCGGCCGTCGGCCTTTGCCCGGCGGGCTGCCAGCGCATCCAGCATAGGCTGTTCGGTCACCGGCTCCACAAAATCCACCACGGTGGTGGTGCCGCCGCAAGCCGCGGCGACGGTGCCGCTCTCGAAATCGTCGCTGCTGGTGTACTTAGCCACGGTCATCTCCAGATGGACGTGCACATCGACGCCACCAGGGATCACATAGCAGCCGGCCGCGTCAACCGTCTGCTGGCCCTCCAGGCCCAGCCCAAGGGCGGCAATCTGCTCGCCGTCAATCCCTACGTCGGCCGGGAAAGTGGCTGCGGCCGTCACGACGGTGCCGTTGGCGATCACTAGTTCGTACATAGCTCTTCCTCGCTCGAGTTGGCCCTGATCAGGGGATCCACAGGCTTGCGCTGCAGTCGTTTCACGTTTACAGGCCCTCTGCCGTCTTGGTCTCGCTCGACGGCTATTGCCAGACGAGACGAGGGGTCTCCCAGCCAGCCCAATCGCCCGTGGAATCGCCTTGAGGTCCGGCCTCAGTGGTCAAGATCAGAGTGATGACCTGTCCAGCATACGTTTCCAGCGGAACATGGACCTCGTGCCAGCCCCTATCGCTTGAGTGGTTTCCCACGTGCCGTCGAAACAGCTCGACCGGTTCCGAGTCTCCCGTCTGTACCAGCACTACGAAGCTGCTGCCGTCTCCTCCCCATTCCCAGCTCTCGGGCGCCATCGCCACTCTGCACCGCAAGGCGATCGGGTCTTCCGGCACACTGATGCGAAACGACACAGACGACGGGGGATGAATGAACAGGACTTGGCCCCAGTCGCCATTGTGCGGCATCACGTACCGCCTCACTTGAACCGGCTCGGGAGCACCGTGGGCAGATGCCTGTGCCCGCCCTTGCTCGAAGACATGTAGAAGGTTCTCGAAGGTCAAGGCATCCCAGGCGGCCTCGTCCTTGGCATCCCACTCCAGCAGCACCTCGGACGTCTGCCGGGCCAGGTCGGTTTGGCCAGTCCGAATGAATTCATCCAGGAGGGCATGATACACTTGGCCGGCCAGCACATTCCGGATATCCCCCCCCCGAGGCGGGTTCGGGCACTGCTGCCTGGCATCGTCAATCGTCCGCTGGGCAGCGGAGTAATCCTGAGAGACAGCGTACATAGCAGCCAAGTCCTGCTTGAGCAGGCATTGCGGCGAAGGGGACACAGCCAGAGGCAGCACCTCCTCGAACAAGGCGGTGATTTTCTCCAAAGCCGAACCCACCTGGGCTGGGTGGTGAACCAGATAGAGGCTCCCCTGGAACTCCTTGACCTGGATGCCGTCTTTCGTTGGCTCAGCAGGCCTCACCCGATTCAGCAGTACTCCCCACACGTCAGCACCCGTGTCGATCAGAGGCAGCAGTTCCGCAGTGCGAAGAGAGCCACTTGCCAGAAAGAGGTTGTTTGCGCCGGTCTGCTCCAGATAGTAGGGCAACGCAACGCCACCCTGGTTGAATCCGTTTGGCAAATCCATTGCCATTGACACATAGACATCGCCTTCGTTCGCGGCCCGGCTCAGATGCTCCGCGACCCCTCTCCAGTCACGCTCCATCCGCTGGTACTCATTCTCAATCAGAGGCTTGCAGGCGAGCAGGAGAGCAAGAACGACGACGGCCGAACCAGCGACGTACACCTGTGGGCGCCATCTCCCGGAAGCCTCACTGGTCTTCTTCAGCAAGGTATCCAGGCCAACAGCTGCCGCCAGCAGATAGACCGGCAGGGCAAAGATCACGTACTTGGGAAACGCCCACCGAGCCACACGGAAAGCGACGACAAGCAGCACTGGTAGGAGCCCCGTGGCCACCAGCCCAAGGCTCTTCCAGTCACGTTGACGAGCACCCATTACCAGCCCCAGCGCGACAAGCCCAGCAATGAGGGCGGCGAACGGGCCCGAGGTGAAACCGAAAGCAACAAGGATTTCGCGAAGCCAAGTCGAGAGAGGCGTGATATCCGTGGCGCCTCTCGCCGCGTTCTCACCAACGTTTCTAACAAGAGCCAGCCGCAAGTGCCCAATCCAGGGGAGGCAAACAACCACCACGACGAGGGCAGCGACCAGGGGGTAGGATATCGACCAGGGTCGCCCCGCTCGGATCCGTCCAACAGACCAAATGCCGATTAGGATGGCCTGGGATGCCAGGACCGGGAACGCGCCATAGTGAGTGTACAGGTTCAGCCCTGTGGCACATCCGAAAGCGAGCCACCGGCCCAGCTTTGGATCTGTCAGCGCTCGGTGCAAGAGCACCAGCGTGGCCAAAGACACGGTCATCAGAAGCGCATAGTGCCGAGCCTCTTGCGAGTATCTGAGATGAAAGGGGGAAAGAGTCAGCAGCAACAGCGCCCAGAATCCTGTCCGTCGCCGATCAAGCCGCCGGCCGAGAACAAACACCAGCGGCAGCGCGAGCGTACCGGCAATGGCAGATGGGAAGCGAATGGAGAACTCGCTCTCTCCGAATAAGCTGACGGCGATAGCAGAAAGCAGGTAGAGCAGCGGGGGGTGGTCGCGAACACCAGTGGCGGCATTCAATCCAATCCGTGCGGTGCCGAGCGTCAGAACTTCGTCATACCAGAGGCTATCCCCGCCCAGACTGCCGAATCGCAGAGCGGCCCCCAAGAGGATGACCAGCAGGCTGGTCACCAGCAGGGGATCAGGCTTCAGTCGCGCCCTGGAAGACGTGCGCACTTGAACCACTCTACCTGAAGCCCTGTCCCTTGCGCTCGGCATACTTGAGCGCCTGGGCAACATAGTCAAAGCCGGCCAGCTCTTGCCAGGCTGTCATCAACTGCGTGACTACCGGACCGGGGACGACGCCACCGCCTGTCGGGCCTGTCGGGGCGCCGATGGGCGCGCCGTTGAGCGATCGGACGGGCAGCACGCAGATGCTGGTGGAGGTGACAAACGCCTCGTCGGCCAGCAGCACGTCATAGGGGGTGAGGTCCCGCTCCTCAACCGAGTAGCCCAGCCCCTCTGCCAGCTCGGCCGTGGCGGCCGCGGTGACCCCAGCCAGCACCCGCCCCTCCTTGGGAGCGAGAATCAGCCCATCCTGCACAACCATGAAATTGGCCCGCGCGCCCTCGGTGATGACGCCCCGGCTGTTACAGAGCAGCGGCCACGACCCCGGCCGGGCAGCGGCCGCCTGGATCTCGGCGAGCGCATTGACGATCCGGCTCTGGGTCTTGACCCGGGGGTCCAGGATGTCCCGCGAGATGGCCCTCACAGGGGGCGTGACCAGTTCCACGCCCTCTTGGTAGAGATGGGCAAAGCGCCCGAAGGCGATTGGCCGGCAGGTTATCAGCACGGTCGGTCCGGCGCCGGGCGCGCCGCGGGAGACGCGCAGGGTCAGGCGCAGGTCGTCGTCAGGCGCAACGTCCTCGCGGTTGGCGGCCAGAGTCCCCTCGGCCGCTTGCCTCATCTCCTGGGGCGCAAGGCCAGGGTTGATGTGCACGTAGCGCAGGGATCGATACAGCCGGGCAATATGGGCCTCCAGGCGGAACGGCCGGTGGCCAAAGGTGCGGGTGACGTCGAATACACCGTCGCCCATCGTGAAACCCCGGTCCCAGATAGAGAGGTGGGCCTCCGACTCTGGTATCAGGCGGCCGTTGAGATAGACAATAGGCTCAGTCATTTCAGTCAAGCACCGGGCCGCGCGAGGTCGCGGCCGGAGACACCGGCTGGAGATCCATCACCGGGGTGCCTGGCTGTAGGCTCAGTTCGCCGGGTCCCGGTAGGGAGCAACCTGCAGACTGTACCGCTGGGCTGACGCGAACGGCCAGGCCTGGCAGAAGCCAGCATGCAGGCGCCAGTGCGTTGCGCTCCGACAGGCAATCGTGAATTGGGGCCTTTGGGCCGAGCTTCTACATGCGCCCTGACGACAACAATCACCTCTCACCTCTACAAGGGCTTGAGCTTCTCAGGGTCCAGCTCCCTGATCATCGCTCTGGCCAGAATCAAGGTAGGATCGACGATCATAGCGTCGCCGATCAGCTTCTCGGTGATGGCGAGGGGTATCTCGGTGCACCCCAGGATGATCGCCTCAGCTCCTCTCTCCCGCAGATGGTCTAGGGCATTCAGCAAACTCTCTCTTGCAGCCGGGGTCACGGGATTGGATTGCGCCTTGATTCCGTACTCTGGGTCATAGATGGCGCCGTGGACAGCCTCCTGTACGGCTCTGTCGGGCATCAGGGCATCAATCCCGCGCCGCCCAAGGGTCGCAGCATACACGCCGGTCTGGCGGGTGCCGGTGGTGGACAGCACCCCAACCGTGCGAAGGTCGGGGTGCATCGCCCGGACGAACTCGGCCGCTTCTTCGATCATGTGCACCAGCTTGACGCGACTGCCCGCCTGGGCCAGCTCTTCGCGGATCACGTCAAAGATGGGCGGAGCATGCGCCGAGTTGCAGGGAATGCCCACTACTGTGGCCCCAATGGCCTCCAGATCGAGGATTACGCGGGCCAGAGCAGGAGCCGGGCTGTCTTTGGCATACCCCAGAAGGAACTCCGTCCTGTCGGGGATGCCGGCAGGGACCGACAGCAGCGCCAGCGGCAGATGGTCCTGGTCAGTGCTAGCCTCGGTCTGATCAAAGATCTTGGCTACCAGATCGAGACCCGCGTAGGGGCCGACCCCGCCGACAACCCCAATCAACTCTCAGACCTCGGCTTGGGCTCGGCAGCAAGCATGTGGCATTCCTCAGGGACTGCGGCCGGGTCCAGGACCCTGCAGCGCCACTCTGATCTCAGCGCAAGCATCCGCCTCTCAGGGCTGCCGGCCCGGCCCAGCGCAACGGATTATATCACGGTTGCCCGGCGGCCGGAAGCAGTCTATAATACTGTGTATCCCACAGGAGGGAGTACCGCATGCCGCGATCCGTCGACGTTATCCTCACCAATGCTAACGTTCTCACCATGAACGCTGCCTTTGACCGGTTCGCGCCCGGCGCTGTGGCCGTCGAGGGCGGCCGGATTGCGGCCGTTGGGCCGGCCGAGCAGATAGGCCGTGAGTACACGGCCGCGGAGACAGTGGACTGCTCGGGACAGGTAGTCACACCGGGTCTGGTGAATGCCCACACCCACGCCCCGATGACACTGGTGCGCGGCCTGGCCGACGACCTGAGGCTGGACGTCTGGCTACTGGGCTACATGATGCCGGTGGAACGCGAGTTCGTTCGCCCCGAGTCTGTCCGGCTGGGCACCCGGCTGGCGTGCGCCGAAATGATCCGCTCCGGGGTTACCTGTTTCCTGGACATGTACTACTTTGAGGAATCCGTGGCGACCGCGGCGGCCGACGCCGGCATGCGGGCTGTCTGTGCTGAGACTATACTAAAGTACCCGACGCCGGATGCCAACAGCAGCGAGCACAGCCTGCACCGGTGCCGCGAGTTCATCGAGCATTGGCAGGGGCACCCGCTTATCACGCCGGCCGTGGGACCCCACGCCCACTATACCTGCACCCCTGAAGTTCTGCAGGCCTGCTCGCGCCTGGCCTGTGACTTTGACGTGCCTCTCGCTACTCACGTCAGCGAGACCGCTTCGGAGGTGGAGACCAGCCTTCTAGAGCACGGCATGCGGGTGGTACCATGGCTGCGACAGAACGGGTTGCTGGAGTCCAAGCTTATCGCTGCCCACTGTGTGCACCTGGTGGGAAACGAGATACGGCTGCTGCTCGAGGCGGGCGCCGGAGTAACCCACTGCCCCACCAGCAACCTCAAGTTGGCCAGCGGCATCGCTCCGGTGACGCGGATGCTGCAGATAGGGCTAAGGGTGGGAATCGGAACCGATGGCCCGGCCAGCAACAACGACCTGGACATGTTCGACGAGACCCGGCTAGCTGCCCTGTTGGCTAAAGGGAGCACTGGCGACCCCACCGCGCTGCCAGCCCGTCAGGCCTACGCGCTGGCTACCATCGAGGGGGCGCGGGCCATTCACCTGGGAGACGAGATCGGCTCCCTGGAACCGGGAAAGCGAGCCGACCTGGCAGTGGTGGACGTGAGCGGGCTGCACAGCACCCCTAAGTTCGAGCGGGATCCAGACGCGATATACGCTCAACTCGTGTATGCTGCCAAGAGCAGCGACGTGATCCACGTCATGGTGGAGGGCCGCTGGCTGATGCGTGATCGCGTCCTGCTTACCCTGGACGAGGCAGAGATCAACGCCGAATCCAGCCAAATCGCTACCCGCATCGACGCGTTTCTCGTCGAACGAGAGCAGAGTGTCTTGAGCAAGCTGCTGATCATTGGCGGCGTCAAGCAAGAAGAGAGCTATGAGGTACAGGTCAAGGGCCGGCTGGGCCCAGGTGCGCTGCGGCAGGTGGAGGCGGGCCTAGCAAACCCAGCGATCAGCATCACCAAGCAAAGCCACTACCGGCAGTATGACAGCTACTTTTTGTTTGACCAGGCCGAACCCAGTGCGGAGCAGCTGCGGTTCCGGGAAGACGAGGTGGTGGATGAGTCTGGGGAGGTGGTGGATGCGCGCAGCCGCCTGACGTTGATCGGCCCCAGCAGCGAGCGCGAGTTCCCCGGTGCGGTGATGCTCTCCCGCTCTCGCTACTATTCGCCCGCGGACAAGAGCCTGCGTTTCTACCAGGAGTATTTCCAGCCGGCTTCCGTGCGGCAGGTAGACAAGGAACGCCGCCGCTGGCGAATCCGCTACAAGAACACCTATTTCGCCGTCAACCTGGACAGGCTGACCAGACCGCCAGAGGACTGCTATTTCATTGAGATCAAGTCGCGCACCTGGTCGGAGCGGGACGCCGAGCGCAAGGCGGGGTTGGTTGTGGAGCTGATGGAGCTATTCGGGGAGGTGGAGGCGGTCGAGACAATCCCCGACGGATACGTGGATCTGTAGGTCAAGCACCCGTGCGCGAACGCTTGACCCACGCTTGACTCACGCGTGGGTCAAGCGTTCGCGAGTGAGTCAAGCGTTCACGGACGCCAGCATCGCCCGGCCGATTGCGGCCGCAATGTCTCGGTCTGAGAGTCCTTCCAGCAGAACCACAACTACATAGCGCGCCGACGGGCGCGGAGCCTCGGCCGGCGCAAAACCCAGGAACCAGGTGTTCTGGACGCCGCCCGGCCCCGAGACGGCTACCCCCACATGGCTGGCAACCTGGGCGCCTCGGGGCGCGCTGGCGTCTGCCGCTGCTGACATGGCATGCCCCACAGCGGCCGCCGTGTCCGAAGAGACGCCGTCCGCAACTTGCCCGCCGCTAGGAGGCACGATCTCCCATCCATCATCGTCACTCCCCACCCGGCGGAGCAGGCGAAGCGCAGGCACTTGCCCATCGTTGGCGATGGTGGCCACTGCTTGAGCCATCTGCAAGGGGCCAAGCCGCAGCGCCCCCTGCCCCACCGCCTCGGCGAGCAACGCTTCCTGGCCGGCGGCGGCGGCCGGCGCGCCGGCAGGCCTCAGAGCTATCGAGAGTTCCGGCGGGTCGAACAGACCAAGATCAGCCAGCCCCTGCACAAACCCCTCCGGTCCCAACCGGGCCGCCAGGTCAGCGGCAAGGGCCGGACAGGCATGGGAGAGGGCAGCAGCCACAGTAGGCTCGGCCTGAGAGGGCACGGCGGCGCACTCCACCTGCACTCCATCGATGGACACCGGCGCACCTGGGTCGCTGACGACGTCGTCAAGTTGGACTAGCCGGCGGTCCAGGGCGGCCGCCAGCACCAGCGGCTGCAGCGCGGCGCCCGGCTGGTAGAGCGCGTGCGTGGTCCGATCGAGCAACGGGCTGCTCTCATCGCTGCTGAGGGTGTCAAACTGCTCGTCCAGGAGATTGGGGTCGTAGCCCGGGTGGCTGACCAGGGCCAGAATCTCTCCACTGCGAGCTTCCAGCAGCACAGCCGCCCCCTGGAGGTCTCCCAGGGCAGCCTCGGCAGCCTCCTGCAGGTTCGCATCCAGAGTCAGCTGCACGTCTCGTCCTACCGGATGGCGATGCAGCACACCGTTCCACCACACAATCCAGCCGCTGTCCGGCCGGCCGCGCAGAACCTCGTCATAGGCAGCCTCTACCCCCGACACGCCGTAGCGGAGACTGTAATACCCGACGGCGGGAGCAGTGAGCAGGTGATATTCCCGCACCAGAGCGCCAGGCTCGCCTACAGTTTGCGCCAGGACCACCCCATTGCGATCGAGAATCCGGCCGCGCTGGACGCGCAGCTCGGCCTCTACCAGGCGCGGGTTGTCTTTCCGCGCGAGCAGTCCGGGCGCACGGATCACGCTCCAGTTCACGAGCGCCAGCGCGACGACGCCGATCATGATCAGGAAAGCAGCATTCATGCGCTCGAGCCGGCCGGCCAGGGAAGTCTGCCACAGGCTGATTCCGGGCAACCCTGACGAGTGTTGATCTGCACGCTCCCGCTGGGTCCTGGGCGTCGGGCCGAATAGCATGGTGTCGCGCTCACTCATGACGCCGAGACCCTCTGGGCCTCTCTGGAGAGATGCCCACCAGTCCTGTCCGGCCAGCCGGGAGCGCCGCGCTGCTCCTGCAGGGGTCGGCTATCTACGGCTCTATCACGTGCACTACTCACTCAGGGCCTCGCTGGAGGTCTTCATTAGCAATCCGACCGCCATACAGCTCACCAGCATGGAACTGCCGCCATAGCTGAGGAAGGGCAAGGTGACTCCAGTTAGAGGAAGGAGCTTGGTCACACCACCCATAATAATGAGCGACTGGATTCCGATGAGAGCAGAGATACCGGCCGCCAGGAAGGCCGAGAAGGGACGGCGAGCAAGAACGGCCAGCCGCAAGCCGCGGTAGACGAGCACCGTTAGACAAAGCACCGCTGTCAGGGCGCCCACCAGCCCCCACTCCTCGGCAACGGCTGCAAAGGCAAAGTCCGAGTGAACCACCGGGATGTAGGTGGGGAACCCCTGACCAACCCCTTGGCCCAATAGCCCGCCGGCCGCCAGCGCCAGCAGCGACTGGACTATCTGGAACGCACGACCCTGCGCTTCGGGCCAGGGGTGGAGCCAGGTATCGATCCGCAGCCGAACGATGCCGAGTTCGTCCAGCGGCAGCAGGTATGCCGCCGCTACCGTTGCTGTCAGCAGGACCAGGCCGGAGACGACCGCCTCCCAGCGGCCGCTAGCCAGATAGAGCATGGTGAGGAAGAGTAGAAAGAAGAGAGTGGCTGCGCCCAGGTCTCGTTGCCAGACCAACATCAGCAGGCTCAGTCCCCACATGACCACGAGCGGCGCCAGGTAGGCCAGCGGCGGCAGTGCAAGCTCAAGCTGGGCTCCCTGCGGCAGCCGAATGCATATGGACCGCAGGCTGACCAGCCCGCCCTTCTCCGCCATGTAGCTGGCGAGAAAGGCTACCGCCAGCAGCTTTAGCAGTTCCGACGGCTGGAAGTAGACATCGCCGAGCAAGGGAAGCCTCCCGCCCAGCCAGAAACGGAGTCCGGCACCGGAGGGGTTCACACCAAACAGGAGGGTGAGGCCCAGCAGAGCCAGGCCAGCCACGAGCCAGGTGTAGCGGTAACGGCGGAGCCAGCGAAGCCCGGCCGGATCGCCAGGGCGGGGCTGGGGCCAGAGTGACAGAAGCACCAAGGCGGCCGTGCCCATCACGACCCACACAGTCTGCCGCACCAGAAAGCTGGGCGCCAGACGGTCAACGAGCACCAGGCCCCAGCCGGCCAGCAGGCCAACGATGGGGAGGAGTAGCGGGTCCCGCAGAGGGCAGGAGCGATCCAGCACTAGGTGCGCGCTCACCAGCGCGGCCGCCCACGCGATGGCAGGCCACAGATGGGTCCAGGTCAACCGCCCTGACGCCACCAGGCTGTACGAGGAGGCGCTCACACCCACAAAGGCGGCCGCCAGCGCCAGCAGCCGCCGCTCCGACGAGCGGACGCGGAGAGCGCGTTCCTCCAGGTGTGGGGGCAGGTCGGCGCGCGGGCGCATCAATACTCCTCGGTCTTGCTCCGGTCTGACCGTTGCCTACCCGCCGAGATACCGGCCCACCAGCGGCCGCAGCCGCTCCAGGGTCTCCGGCGGGATCAGGTCCCGCTGAGTGATCAAGGCCTGCCCGAGAGCGTCCCCACAAGAGCAGGTCCGAGGCTCAAGCCGGCCGACCATCCAGGTGATCGCCTTCTTGGCCAGCTCTGCGTTGCGCCGCAGTATCTCGATCACCATTTCGACGGTCACCGGTTCCTCTGTCCCGTGCCACACATCATAGTCGCTGATGCAGTTCATCACCGCATAGCAGATCTCCGCTTCTCGCGCCAGGAAGGCCTCGGGGCAGGTGGTCATGTTGATGATGTCCATCCCCCATTGACGGTATGCGTGGGATTCCCCTTTGGTGCTGAAGCGCGGCCCTTCGATGGTGATGGTGGTTCCGCCGCGGTGAACGGTGCCTCCGGCTGCCTCCACGGCCTCAGCCAGCAGGCCAGCCAGGCGGGCACAGAGCGGGTCGGCGACGCTGATGTGGGCCGCCAGACCTTCCCCGAAGAAACTGTTCGTGCGCAGCTTGGTGTTGTCGTACAGTTGATCGGGAATGACAATCTCGCCGGGGTGCAGATGCTCGCGGAGGCTGCCGCAGGCGCTGACAGAGATGATCTGCTCGACCCCCAGGGTCTTGAGCGCGTAGATGTTGGCCCGGTAGGGCACCTGGCCGGGGATGTGCCGGTGTCCCCGGCCGTGGCGGGCCAAGAACGCCACCCGCACACCTTCCAGCGTTCCTACTATGATCGCTTCCGAGGGAGGGCCAAAGGGCGTGGTGAGGTGATGCTCGCTCACCTGCGACAGCCCCTCCATCTGGTAAAGGCCGCTGCCGCCTATGACGGCGATCCGGGTAGGGTCCATCTTTGCTCCTTTCCGGTCAACCTTGCGAATGGGGAAGCCCCGCAGGGCTACAGCGCCCCCTTGTACGCGCCGCCGTCCACCTGAAGAGCCACCCCGTGGACGTAGCTGGCGGCCGGCGAGGCCAGGAACACCGTTGCGTTGGCAAACTCCTTCGGCTCTGCCATCCGGCCGAGGGGAAAAGAGCCGGCAATCCGTTCCGCCTCGATATCGGGCGTCGTACCGTTGATCTCGGCGCGCCGCTCGAGCAGCTCGGTCACCCGGCCGGTGCGGGTCCAGCCAGGAAGCACGCTGTTGACCCGAATCCCCTTTGGCCCCAACTCGTTGGCCAGCGTCTTGGTGAGCCCAATCACAGCCAGCCGGATGCTGTTCGAGAGCACCAGGTTGTCGATGGGCTGTTTGACAGAGAGTGAGGTGACAGTCACTATGCTGCCGCCACCTTGCTCGAGCATCTGCGGAACCACCTGGTAGCAGAGCCGGACCGCGCTCATCATGTTGAGCTGAAAGGCATCCTCGAAATCCTTGGGGGCAAGGTCCAAGAAAGGGGCCGCGGGAGGACCGCCGGCGTTGGTGACCAGGATGTCCAGACGGCCATAGTGGTCAACGGCGCGGCGCACCAGGCGCTCCACATCGTCCGGACTGGTCACGTCGGCCGCTACCGGCAGCACCTCTGCCGCGGTCGCCTCCCGAACAGCAGCGGCTCGCGCCTCTATCCGCTCTTTGTCGCGCGAGCAGATTGCCAGGCGCGCGCCTTCCTCCGCAAACTTGAGCGCCACCGCCGCTCCCAGCCCCTGGCTGGCGGCCGCCACCAAAGCTACCTTGTTCCCCAGACCCAGATCCACCTCGGTCTCCTCCTCAGCGCTCTGCGCGCCCTATTCGAACTCTACTTTGAGTGTCACGCGACCAATGCCGATGAGGTCCCCTGAGCTCACGACGGCCGGGGCCGCTAGCAGCTGGTCATTCAGAGTAGTCCCATTGCTGCTGCCGAGGTCCTCCAGCCACCACCGGCCGCTGCGCAGCGTTAGCAGGGCATGGTCATTGGAGGCGTAGGTATCCGTCAGGTGGACCGTGTTGGAGGGAGCCCGACCCAGCGAGGTCACTGGAAGCAGGGCAAACGCCTGGCCAACCTCAAGAGAGGAATCCCCGGCAGTGACTATGACGAGCCTCCCGCGCGCGTGTTGGCGGGACGCAACCTGGTTGGCAGCCAGCGCCATGTCCTGCCGGATGGTCCACAGCAGAGCGGCAGCAAAGAGCAGCAGCAGCAGCCCGCCCAGCAGACGCAGCGCAAACAGGAGTATCTCGGGCGTCACGATGTGTCGGCCGAAACCTGGCGCCGCGGCCGCATGGGGGTACGGTCTCTGCGTTCTGCGGAGCGATGGATCCGCACCGTGGGGTCGCGCCCAAAGATCACGTCCACCCCCCCTAGCGAGAAGACATCCCCCGGCTCCAGGACGGCTTCGGTGACCGGGCGGCCGTTTACCTCAGTTCCAGCTACGCTGCCCAGGTCGTACAAGACGAAACGCCCGAACCGCCAGCGCAGCTGGGCATGACGGCGCGAAACGTGGGGATCGCTCACCACCACGTCACAGTCCGCGCTGCGCCCCAGCGTGTAGAGGGAGCGGGTCAGCGCAACGTGACGGCGCCCCTCGACAACCAGATAGTCGGCTCCATCTGGCTCCCGCTCGACACTCCGGCGCAGTCCGGCCGGGTCCAGGGTCTCGGTCCTTTCCCTGGTGCGGCTGGTGACCTCGGCAGAAACGGCGATGAACTGGCGCGGGGCATCCGGCTGAGAGAGCAGATCCACCACCGGGGCACAGAAGAGATCCAGCCCGGCTTCCCGTGCCAGGCCCACCACCTGGTCCGAGAGTAGGCGTTCCAGGTCTGGCTCGGCCTCCAGCAGCTCATGGCGGTCAGCGGCGTTCAGGTGTATGGCGTAGAGATCAGGCGCCCGCGGGCCCCAGGCGTTGTCCTCCATCGCTCGTGCCAACTGCGCCACGATCTCCTGAGGGGGCAGGCGTCCAGCAAACAGGCGGGCCAGAGGACCCTCCACGAGTCGCTCAACTATCTGCTCGAATCGCGCGAACTGGCTGCCCACGAGGAGCATTATAGCCCATCCACATAGCCGGGTCAATCGGTTTGCAGCGACGGAAACAGTACGATATACTGACGGTATCACCACAGAGATGTTTGAGGAGATTGAGCACACGGCCGACTATGCAGTCCGCGTGCGGGGAACAGACCTGCGCGAGCTGTTCGTGGAGGCAGCGCGGGGAATGAACGCCTTGACCGGCGGCAGACCAGGCCAGCCGAGCCGGTGCCGGGAGCTGGTGCTGGAGGCGCCCGATGCGGAGACACTGCTGGTCTCCTGGCTGGAAGAACTGGTGTTCCTGATGGAGGTGGAAGGCGAGATCGTGGACCAGTTCGAGATCCTGGGCTTGACCCCCACCTCTCTGAAAGCCAGACTGACCGGAGGGCCAGCTGTGGACGTAGACAAGGCAGTCAAAGCGGTCACCTTCCACGAATTGGCAATCCGCGAGACTGGGGATGGCTATGAGACAACGATCGTGTTCGATGTATAGTGCACCGGAAAGGATTATGCAGCGATGGTAGACAGGAGTGCTTTCGGGAAGATCAGTGAGTACGTGTGGGAGGTGCCTCGCAGCTTCCGCGACGACATGAGGGTCCCGGCGCGGCTTTACGCCAGTTCGGAGATGCTCGGCGCAGCTATCTCTGACAAGACTGCGCAGCAACTGGTAAACATGGCAACGCTTCCGGGAGCGGTTCGTTGGGCGGCCGCCATGCCGGATGCGCACCAGGGCTATGGCTTTTGCATCGGCGGCGTTCTGGCTACCAGGCTGCCTGATGGCGTCATCTCCCCTGGAGGGGTCGGATATGACATCAACTGCGGAGTCCGGCTGCTCCGATCTGAGCTAGAGCAGGAGGCCGTCGGTCCTCACATGCAGGAACTGATGACCTCAATAGACCGCAAATGCCCGAGTGGGGTCGGCAAGGGCGGGAAGCTGAGGATCACGGGCAAGGAGCTGGACCAGCTGCTGGTGGAGGGGGCCGGGTGGGCGCTCAAGAAGGGATACGCCCGGCCGGAGGACCTGGAGCGAACTGAATCAGGCGGGCGAATTGCGGGCGCGTTGCCCTCCAAGTTGAGCCCGCGGGCCAAGAACCGGGGCGTACCCCAGGTCGGAACACTGGGCGCCGGCAATCACTTCGTCGAGGTGGACGTGGTCGAAGAAGTCTTGGACGAAGAGGCCTCCAGCGCGTTCGGACTCTGGCCGGGCCAGGTCGTCGTGCAAATCCACACCGGCTCGCGCGGCCTGGGCCACCAGGTGGCTTCCGATTATGTCAAACGCTTCCAGGGAGCCGTGCGTAAGTACGGCATCCGCCTGCCCGATCGAGAGCTGGTCTGCGCCCCATTCGATTCGCCGGAGGGAAAAGACTACTTTGGCGCCATGTGTGCGGCAGCCAACTATGCCTTCAGCAACCGCCAGGTGCTCACCCACTGGGTGCGGCAGAGCTTCCAGGAGATTCTTTCGGCTCACACCTCGGACTGGGACCTTCACCAGGTCTACGACATCGCCCACAACATCGCCAAGGTGGAGACCCACTCGGTGGACGGAGAAGAGGTGAAGCTGTGTGTCCACCGCAAGGGAGCGACCCGGGCCTTTGGGCCCGGCTTTGGCGAACTGCCGGCCGAGTACCGCTCCGTTGGGCAGCCGGTGCTGGTACCGGGCAGCATGGGCACGGCCTCCTGGGTGATGGTGGGGACTGAGCGTTCCATGGAGTTGAGCTTTGGCAGCTCCTGCCACGGCGCCGGCCGGTCCATGAGCCGCACCAAGGCCAAAAAGACCGTCTGGGGGAGCGACTTGCTAAAGCAGCTGGAGGGGGAAGGCATCGTCGTACGCGCCGGCAGCATGGCCGGTCTGGCCGAGGAGGCGCCCGTCGCCTACAAAGACGTAGACATGGTAGTGGAAGTGGTCCACAACATTGGTCTGGCTCGCAAGGTGGCGCGCCTCCGGCCGCTGGGAGTGATGAAAGGCTGATTCCGCCCAGCTGCGAGTTTCCACCGTCGGGACTGACCCCCGGTTGGTGCGGCGGTCAGACCAGCACAGCCAAAGCGAGCGGCGGCGAGCAATCAAGGCATCGGCGGCCTTGAGCCAGGGCGCTGCCTCTTTCACCAATACACCGTAGGAGCAATCATGTCCCAGAACGACTATATCGGACGCGACGACATCTCGGTCGTCGCCCCAGACATCGCCGAATTGATTGACCGCGAGGCGGAGCGCCAGGCCCGCAAGCTCATCCTGATACCATCCGAGAGCTACGCGCCCAGAGCCGTGCGCCAGGCCTTGGGCTCAGTCTTTCAGAATATCTATGCTGAGGGATATCCGCCCCTCCGGATGACACGCGACGAGGAGGAGCTCCTGCTGGACCATGCGCACCAGCTGGTCTACTATCGCCGCTACGCGGACCGCCGCTTCTACAAGGGCGTGGATTACGTCCACTTTGTGGAGACACTGGCCCAGCGGCGGGCGGCGCAGGCATTTGCCACTGAAGACGTTCGGCCCGAAGACATCTATGTCAACGTTCAGGCCCTTTCAGGCTCGGCCGCCAACCTGGCAGTCTACGATACGTTGCTGGAGGCCGGCGACACCCTGATGGGGATGGACCTCTTCCAGGGCGGTCACCTCACCCACGGCAGCGAGTTCAACCTATCCGGCAAGCGCTACCGGGCAGTGTCCTACGGTGTGAGCCCGGAGACCGGCCGGCTCGACTATGAGGAGATCATGCGGCTCGCCCTGGAGCACCGGCCGGGAATCATAGTCGGCGGCTTTACCTCGTACCCCTGGGCCCCGGATTGGGTGCGATTCCGCAAGATCGCGGACGCGGCCGGCGCGTATCTCATGGCCGACGTAAGCCACACGGCCGGTATGGTTGTGGCGGGAGTCCACCCGACCCCGGTCGGTGTGGCGGATGTCATCACCTTCACGACCCACAAGACACTTTGCGGCCCGCGAGGTGCAGTGGTGATGACCACCGACGAAGAGGTCGGCTTCATGCTGGACCTGGCTGTCTTCCCCGGCGCGCAGGGCGGGCCACACACCAACAAGTTCGCAGCCATGGCGGTGGCCCTCAGGCTAGCCCAGACAGAAGAGTTCAAGGCGCTGCAGGAGCAGATCATCAAGAACGCGAGAGCGCTCGCGGAGGGCTTGACCCGACGAGGGTTGGAACTGGCATACGGCGGAACCGACACCCACCTGCTGCTGCTGGACGTGGGCGCAATCCCGACCACGACGGGTTACCCGGTCCGCGGAGAGGTGGCGGTCCGCATCTTGGACATCGCGGGCATCGTAGCAAACAAGAACACTATCCCCGGTGATGACCTCACCGCGCTGGCGACGGGGGTCCGTCTGGGCACACCGTGGCTCTCTCAGCGAGGCCTGGAAGAGGACGACATGGACCAGCTGGCGGGGCTGATTCACGACATTGTCACCAACATCCAGCCCTTTGCCTACAACGGCCTGGCAGGGGTCCTCCCTCGGG
>JAUVHW010000048.1 GCA_030593075.1 Ardenticatenales bacterium | reverse complement strand
CCGTAGATGAGGCCGTATTCCATCTCGGGGATGGGGGTCATGTGGATGGCGTTGACAGCCAGCGTGCCGCCCTTGCGCAGGTGACGCAGGGCGGCCGGCACAATCCATCCAGCCGGGGCAAACGTGATGCTGGCATCCATCTGCTGTGGCGGCGTCTCATCAGCCCCACCTGCCCAAGCTGCACTCAGCTCGCGGGCGTGCTGGCGGTGCTCCTCTGACCGCGTATAGACGTACACCTCACACCCCCAATGTCTGGCTACCTGGATCGTCACGTGAGCAGAAGCGCCAAAGCCATAGAGCCCCAGCCGCTGACCCGGCTTGATCTCACTGAGACGCAATGAACGATAGCCAATGATACCGGCGCACAGGAGGGGAGCGACCTGCGAATCAGGAAAGCCTGCGGGAACAGGGTGGGCAAAGCCGGACGCCACTACCATGTACTCCGCAAAACCGCCATCAGCATGCAGACCCGTGAAACGGATACTGTCGCACAGGTTCTCCCGGCCGCCACGGCAGTAGGCGCAGTCGCTACAGCTAGAGTACAGCCACGGGACCCCTACGTGGTCGCCAACCTGGTGGCCAGTCACATTGGCGCCGAGGGCATCCACCATGGCGACAATCTGGTGACCGGGAATCAGTGGGAGGCGGGGCAGCTCCAGATCACCCTCCACTGTGTGCAGATCAGTGTGGCACACACCGCACACGCTGACCCTCAGGCGGATCTGACCGGCGGCCGGTACCGGTGCTGGCACCTCCACCAAGGAGAGAGGGTTCTCTTGTGCCGGGCCAGGCGCCGTCAGCACCATCGCGCGCATAATGCCCTCCAAGTAACCCGAGAGTGCTTCTACTCTCACTATAGCATCCATTCGGCCCACGGTCAACAGCTCCTGCGGCAGCATTTCTTGACACCCCCCGCCTGGCTGCTATGATAACTCGCTGGCTCGCGCCAAGGCGCTGGAGCATCACCCAGGCTCCTTTCAGGCGTTCCGATCGTAGCGGACCTCCATCGCGCGGGCAAAGCGCGAACCCACAGCATGTATCTTGGAGACGGATTACCCCGACAGAAACCCGGTTCCAACCCCTTCCGCGTCCTCATTCTGCTGGCCCTCATAGCAGTGGGGCTCTATGTCCTCACCGTCAAGCCAGAGACAATCCCGCAGCCGTTCAAGCCTACGCCGACTCCTACTCGGACGGCCGCCAGTCACGCACAAGAGGCAGAGACCTACTTCCAGGAAGGCAGACTCGACAAGGCCATTGAATCCTACAAGGAAGCGCTGCGGCGTGATCCCACTATTGTTGAGACCTACGTTCCCCTTGTTCGGCTGCTGCTCTTCCGATCACAGATCGACGAGGCATTGGACTATGCGGATACCGCCCTACTGGTCGATCCTGACCACACGGACGCGCGTGCGGTGCGGGCGATGGCGCTGGACTGGAAGAGCAGCGAGCTGGCAGACGAGGGCCTGGAAGGGGACGCAGAGGAACTGCTCCTCCAGGCGCTGAACGAGGCCAACAGAGTGGTCGAGAAGGATCCGACCTCGGCCGAGGCGTACGCGTATCTGGCAGAGATCCTTTTTGACCTCGACAACTATGAGCAGGCCGACGAGGCGCTCGAGATCGCACTGGAGCTGGATCCGGACAGCCTGGACGTGCTACGCGTCGCCGGCTACTTGCTGGAGTTTCGTGGGTACAGGCAGCAGGCCATCGAGCACTACCAGAAGGCAATTCAACTGTATCCCAATCTAGCGATGCTCCACCTTTCGCTCGGGCGAACCTACCTTGCGGCCGCCGATTTCAAGACCGGCATCGACAGCCTAAAGGCAGCGATCGAGCTGGACCCAGACAATGCCGAGTACCTCTATTTCCTGGGTTACGCCTACTTTGGGACGGGCGAACAGGCGCTGGCTGCCGATTACTTCCAGCAGACGCTTGAACTCAGGCCGGACTATGCAAAGGCGCACTGCCAGCTGGGCCTAATCTACTACCGGCAGCGCAACTGGGAAGGCGCGATCCCAGAGCTGGAAACGGCGGTCGAGATCTATGGCGACCGCCTAAGCTATCGAAACGCTTTCTGCTACTCTACCCTGGGCCTGTCCTACTTTTACCTGGCCCGGTGCGAAGAAGCCTATCCTCTGTTTGACCAGGTCCTAGAGGCTATCCCTGACGATACGAGTTCTCTGGAAGGGATCCGCCTGTGTGAAGAGGCCGAGGCCCAGGGGGCCGAGTCGGTCACCCCCACCCCGTAGCGCATCACTTTAGCACTCGACCCACGAGTTTGCCAGAAGAGGACCGTTTGCCCTTGCCAATGGAGTCGACTTGTGGTAACATCGCCCGGTGTTGGCACTCGCAGTGGCCGAGTGCTAGGAAGACTGGAGGCAAAGCTAGACTAGTTTGAAGGAGGTATCCAGAGATGTCAATCAAGTTCAAGCCCCTTGGGGATCGCGTGGTGGTTGAGCCGATAGAACGGGAGCAGACCACAGCCTCAGGCATTGTCTTGCCGGAGACGGCCAAGGAAAAGCCGCAAGAGGGCAAGGTCCTGGCTATTGGCCCTGGTCGGCGCGACGACGCGGGCAAGCGGATCGCTTTGGACGTGGCGGTGGACGACAACGTTCTGTTCGCCAAGTATGCCGGCACCGAAGTCAAACTGGGCGACGACAAGTTGCTCATTTTGAAAGAATCAGACATTCTCGCTATCGTTTTGAAAGAATCAGACATTCCCGCTAGCGTTGAGAAGTAATCAGTCTGTCCCGAATGTCGTGCAGACCACGGGACATTACTAGGAGGTATCAGAAACCATGGCAAAGCAACTGGAATTCAGGGAAGAAGCCCGACGCAAACTCAAGGTCGGCGTCGACAAGCTGGCAGAGGCCGTTGTCACCACCCTCGGCCCCAAGGGACGCAACGTAGCGCTAGACAAAAAGTGGGGCGCGCCCACTATCACCCACGACGGTGTCACGGTTGCCAAGGAGATTGAGCTGGAGGATCCCTTTGAGAACATGGGTGCCCAGTTGCTCAAGGAGGCAGCGACCAAAACCAACGAGATCGCTGGTGACGGTACCACCACTGCCACGCTCTTGGCCCACACGATTGTGACCGAGGGCCTCAAGAACGTAACAGCTGGCATCAATCCAATGCTTCTCAAGCGCGGGTTGGAAAAGGGGACGCAGGCGCTGAGCAAAGCCATCGCCGACATGTCCATTGAGATCGACACCCGCGAAGAGATCGCCTCGGTGGCTGCCATCTCGGCGCAGGATACCGAGATTGGCGAGCTAATTGCCGAAGTAATGCACAAAGTCGGCAAGGATGGCGTCATCACTGTTGAGGAGGCCAAGGGGCTTACTTTCGAGACCACGTACGTCGAGGGTATGCAGTTCGACCGCGGCTACATCTCCCCCTACTTTATCACCGATTCGGAGAACATGGAGGCGGTGATCGAAGACGCCTACATTCTGATTCACGATAAGAAGGTGTCGGCCGCCAATGACATCGTCCCGGTGCTGGAGAAGCTGGTCCAAATCGGCAAGCGCGATCTGGTCATTATCGCCGAGGACGTGGATGGCGAGGCACTAGCAACTCTGGTGCTCAACAAGCTGCGCGGCATGGTGAACGCGTTGGCGGTCAAGGCCCCCGGCTTTGGCGACCGGCGCAAGGCGATGCTGCAAGACATCGCCACCCTCACCGGCGGAGAGGTCGTCACGGAAGAGATGGGGCGCAAGCTGGAATCCGTCACCCTCGAGGACCTCGGCCGGGCAGACAAGATCGTTTCCACAAAGGATGACACCACAATCGTCGGCGGGGCGGGAGACGAAGCCAAGATCCGCGGCCGGATTGAGCAGATCAAGGTAGAAATCGACAAATCCACCAGTGACTATGATAGCGAGAAGCTCCAGGAACGCTTGGCCAAGCTCGCCGGTGGTGTCGCTGTAGTTGGCGTCGGTGCAGCCACTGAAGTGGAGTTGAAGGAGAAGAAGCACCGAGTCGAGGACGCACTGAGCGCTACCCGCGCGGCCGTCGAGGAGGGAATAGTACCCGGCGGTGGCGTGGCCCTCATTAACAGCGCACACGCCCTCGACAAGGTCAAGGTCAGCAACCGGGAAGAGGAAATCGCTATCGAGGTCCTCAGGAGAGCCCTGGAGGAACCTCTGCGCAAGATAGCCGCCAACGCCGGCCTCGACGGAGCGGTGGTGCTGGACACCGTCCGCCGCACCCAGAAGGAGAAGAAGAACAAGAACCTGGGCTACGACGTGCTTGAGGCCGAGTACGTCGATATGGTCGCTTCAGGCATCATCGACCCGGCCAAGGTGACCAAGGGAGCGCTGGAGAACGCGGCATCGATCGCCGCCATGATCCTAACCACCGAGGCGCTCATCAGCGACATCCCTGAACCGGAGCCGCCAATGCCAGCCGGGCCTCCGGGAGGCGGAATGTACTAGGCCCGCCAGTCGACGGTGAAGGTCCGTCGGTCGACGGTGAACTGAGGGGCGCACACGATGCGCCCCTCTCTTTTTTCCTCTGCTCCACAGTTGCGCACCGTGATCTCGGTTGAACAAGCAAGGAACTGCTATCAGGCGGGGAGTAGCAGCACCGCCCACGGCTTTGATCACGCATTGCGGGTCACCGCGCTAGCGGACCGCATAGCCCAGGCTGAGGGGGCCGACCGGGAGATCGTGCATGCAGCGGCGCTGCTGCACGACATTGCCTCCTCTGGCCCCAACCGAGACAGCCACCACCTCATTGGAGCCGAAAGGGCCCAAGAGATCCTTCTCGCGATGGGTCACCCAATCGAAAGGGTCGCCGCAGTGGCCCACTGCATCCGGGCGCACCGATTCCGCCGCTCGTCGCCAGCCATGAACGACGCCGCAGCGCACGGGCCGCAGCACGCGCCGCAGACACTGGAAGCACAGTGTGTCTTTGACGCCGACAAACTGGACGCCATTGGAGCAGTCGGTGTGGCTCGCGCCTTTGCCCACAGCGCTGAGCTGGGACAACCTCTGTGGGGCGAGGTCTCGCCGGAGTTCACAGCAGGAGCCAGAACCGACGAGCCGCACACCACCCACCACGAGTTCTACCACAAGCTGCTGCTCCTCCGAGGCCGGATGTACACCCGCACCGGTCGCCTACTTGCGGCCGAGCGCCATCAATACCTAGTAGCCTTCTTTGATCGTATGGCGCGCGAGGTGGCCGGGGAAGCCTGAAAGTCAGGAGACGACGCTCCCCGCCACGATGATCATCCTCTCGGATTCGCTCGAATAGGGCGAACGGACGTAATCTCCCCAGATCGCTTGCAGTCCTAGCCCAGCCCCCTCAAGCAGCAGTTCAGCCTGGTGCGGATAGAGGTAGCGCAGTTCCATCGGTGTCACAACTCTTCTCACTGCGCCACTGCTGTCCACCCGATCATATATCCAGGTGACATACAAGACCTGACTCTCCAGATCCACTCTGGTACTGGCGAACCGGAGCACCCTTTCCCCGGTCTCTGGGTCAGCGTGAATCCCTTCCAGCGTCAGCGCTCCATCGTGCTCGCCGTCCACAATGGCGCCCGGCGCCGGTAGATCGATCACTAACCGCCCACCGGGCACCAGATGCCGGCCGATGCAGTGCAGAGCGGCTGCCTGCGCTTCCTGGTCGGGGAGGTGCATCCATGTGTCGAAGGGAACAATGACTAGCGAAAGCCGGCGACCCAGGTCAAAGCCGACCATATCGCCACGCATCAGGGTTGCACGGTCCTCGAGCGAGGCAGCTGCCGCCCGCTCCCGTGCGCGGGCCAGCATCGCCTCCGAGCTGTCCAGTCCGATGACCTCAAAGCCTGCTTCTACCAGCGGGATGAGGGTCCGGCCGGTGCCGCAGCCCAGCTCCAGGATAGGCCCGCCCGCTTCTCTTGCCAGCGCAAGGTAGAAGGCAATGTCAGCCGTGAACTCGTCGTGGACCAGATCGTAGTACTGAGCTAGCTCGTCGTAGGCGGGCATCACCAGGCCCAGGCGCCCAGAATCTCTCCATAGTACACTCGGTGAAAGTCGCCTCGGCCATAGTATCGGGAGACAATGGCCGGGTCAAAAGCCGCCGGAGCCACGTCGTTCTTCTGAACGACTCTACACTCGTACACCAGAGGGCAGGCGTCAACGGTCACCGCCGTGACGTCGTGGCCTGGAGTGACAGCCATGTCAAACTCGGCGAACTTGTCATGGTCCCGGCCGCTCTGGGTTCCGCAAAAGAGAACGAACTCGCTCATCTCTGGCGTTGGAACGTTCACCGTGAACTCACCCGACGCCTCGACAAACCCGTGAGTGTGCCGCGACGGTCTGACGAGCACTGTGAATACCGGCCGGCCCCAGACTACCCCAATGATCCCCCAGCCAATCGTCATGACATTCGATTCGCCATTTGGCTTGGTTGCCGCCAGCAACAGTCCGTCTCCGTCTAGCTGGCGCATGGTCTCAGCGAACTGGTACGTGTATGGCTTCCGCTTCCGCATAGTCCGTTTCTCCTGAAGAATCAACTGTGGGCGCGAGTTGTCACCCTACCACCGCTCCCGATGACAGCGGGAGGGGTCGAACTGAGTGCGGGCGGGCTTGTGCTCGGCCGGCCGGCCCACCGGGACTAGACTCAAGACACCGATGGTCTGCGGTATGCTGAGCACCGCCCGGATAGCCGCCTCTCGATCCTGGGTGGGATGGCACCCCAGCCAGACTGCTCCCAGGCCCAGCGCTGCGGCCGCTATCAAGATGTTCTCCGTGGCGGCCGAGCAGTCCTGCACCCAGTAGCGAGGAGAGGCATCCCGGTCGCCGCACACGGCAATTGCCAGCGACGCGTGCGCGGTCATCTTCCCGTACGGGTGCGCCTCCGCCAGCGCCGCCAGGAGCCTTCTCTCCGTCACCACCACCATGTGCCAGGGACGCACGTTGTTCGCTGACGGAGCCGCCATGCCGGCCTCCAGCAATGCTTTTATCTCCTCATCGGTAACTGGACCACTCGCGTATCGCCGAATCGAGCGCCGCGAGAAGATGATACTCAGCCTGGGATCCATCTGCGCCACCTCTCCGCTATCTACCCTATCATACGAGATAGAGCTGTTCGCGGCAAGCCGAGACTCCATGCTTGCCCAGTCTAGCACACGTGCTGTCCCGAGGCGCTTGCGAGCCGGGAACCGGAAGGTAGCGTCCATCTGGGTCGATGTCTGCAACTAGCCACCCGAAATCGCGGCTATGAGCACGCCGGTTCCCGACGTTCACCCTTGCCTCCCTCCGTCATTGCATGGTATAGTTCTCGCATGACGCACGCCACCGACATCCTCCGAAGACGCAGACGCCGAGCCCGCGGAGGCGGCCGAGTTCTACTCATCTTCTCCCAGATCGCTGGCCTCAGTTTGCTGGGAGTAGTCCTGATCGCTGCAACCGGGGCAGCGAGCGCAGTGGCGGCCGCCGCCGGGCTGTACAGCTACCTAACTCAGGACCTACCCGACGCGGCCGACATTGAGAAAGTAGAGACGGACACCGACACTGCGTTCCAGACCACCAAGATATACGACCGCACCGGGCAGGTCCTGCTGTACGAAGTGATTGATCCCAGCGGCGGCGACCGCCAGTGGGTTCCTCTCGAAGAGATGCCGCAGAGCGTGATTGACGCCACGGTAGCCAGCGAGGACAAGACTTTCTGGGAGAACAAGGGGTTCGATCCCGAGGGAATTGCGCGCGCCTTTGTGGCCAACCTGCGCAGCCAGGAACTACAGGGGGGCAGCTCGATCACCCAGCAGCTGGTCAAGAACGTGCTTATTGACCCGGAGGATCGCGTCGTGGGGGAAGAGGGCCCAACGACCAAGGACTATGTGCGCAAGATGCGCGAACTGCTGCTGGCAAATGAAGTCTCCCGCCGCTACGAAAAGGAACAGATTCTAGAGTGGTATCTGAACACCAACTTTTACGGCAACCTCGCCTACGGAATCGAGGCCGCCGCCCAGGTCTACTTTGGCAAATCGGCCCGCGAACTCACCCTGCCCGAGGCGGCCATGCTCGCTCCTATCCCTCAGTTCTGGGTCCAGAACCCCTTTGACAACCTGGATGAAGCCACCGAGCGCCAGCACCTGGTTCTGCAGTTCATGCACCGGGATGGCTATATCACTGAGGAGCAGCTGGTCCAGGCCAAGTACACTCCTCTGACTTACGCAGGCGGTGTTGAGGAGCGCTACGACCTCATTGCACCCCACTTTGCCATCTATGCCCGCAAGCAACTGGAGCAGATGCTGGGCGAGACCTTGGTGTACAAGGGGGGGCTGCGGGTGGTCACGTCCATTGATCTGGAGCTGCAACATCAGGCCGAGTGCGTGGCTCGGGCCCACGTTGCCCGCCTGTCGGGTCCGGGCAGCGCCCTGCCGGCCGACGAGGCAGCCGCCTGCCGCGCGGCCGACCTGCTGCCTCCGCTGAGCCAAGCCGACCTGACCAAAGACCACAATGTCAGCAACGCCTCGGTCGTATCTCTGGACCCCCGCACGGGCGAGATCCTGGTGATGGTGGGAAGCCTGGATTACTGGGACGAAGACATTGACGGCCAGTTCAACGTAGCCTTGGCGAATCGACAGCCGGGCTCCTCCTTCAAGCCCTTCACCTATGTCACCGCGTTGGCCCAGGGATACACGCCCGCTACGATGATCCTCGACGTCACGGCGGCCGTCCCTCCTGGCCCCCCGGCCTTCTGGCCCCCGGCCAACTATGACCGGCGCGAACACGGTCCGGTCAGCCTGCGCTCGGCGCTAGCGAACTCGTACAACCTACCGGCCGTCATCGTCATGGACTGGGTAGGTGTGGATAACGTGATCCGGACCGCCCACCATATGGGCATCACGACCATTGAACACGGTACCGACTGCGGGCTAGCGCTCACGCTAGGGTGTGGAGAGGTCAAGCTCCTGGACATGGCCTACGCGTTCAGCGTCTTTGACAACATGGGAGTGATGATTGGAGAGCACCGGCCCGACCAGAATCAGCGCTCTGGTTTTCGCGAGTTGGACCCGGTCGCTATCCTGCATGTCGAGGACAAGAACGGGGAGGTCATCTACCAGTACACCGAGCCGCAACGCCGAGAGATCCTCACCCCACAGCTCGCGTGGCTGATGAACGACATCATGTCCGACCGCCGGGCGCGTTGCGCCGCCTTTGGCTGCCCCAACGCGCTGGAACTACCTGGGGAGCGGCCGGCTGCTGCCAAGACCGGCACCACCAACGACTACAAGGACGCCTGGACCATTGGGTATACTCCTCAACTGGTCACTGCGGTGTGGGTGGGGAACAGCGACAATGCCCCTATGGAGAACACGCCGGGCTCGAAAGGGGCCGCTCCCATCTGGAACGCGTTCATGAGTTTCGCGCTGGAAGATGAGCCAACGTTGAGCTGGGCACAACCACCCCGCATCTCCAAGACGACGGTGTGCGCCACTTCGGGCTTGCTTCCGACCCGGTGGTGCCCTGCCCGTGCGGAGCACTTTGTCAGCGGAACCGAGCCCACCAACCCAGACACCATCTACCAGGCAGTCCGGGTGAATCGCGAAACAGGCAGGCTGGCCACAGTCTTTACTCCGCCCGAGCTTGTGGAAGAGAAGGTATTCACGCTGCTGCCACCGGAGGCTGCCGACTGGCTCGCAGGTCTGAGCGAAGCAGAGAGGCAGCGCTGGCCCCAACCCCCAACAGAGTATGACACCGTCCAGGGTCCAGCACCGGGCACCGGGCCCGTGGCCATCCTATCTCCACTCCCATACGCCTATCTAGGCGGGCAGGTGCAGATCCGCGGCAATGTGCAGGTCGAGAACCTGGCATTCTACCGCGTTACCTTTGGCAGTGGCCTGAACCCAAGCGCCTGGCAGCTGATTGGCGCCGAGCACGGAGATGCGCGCAACAACGAGTTGCTCGAGGTCTGGGATGTGGCGGGCCTGGACGGACTGTACAGTCTACAGCTGACGGCCGTTCGCCACGACCAATCCTACGAGCAGGCCACTATCCAAGTGACGGTAGACAACACCCCACCCGAGATCGAGCTCACTTTCCCGCTGCAAGGCCAGGAGTTCTTCTTGCCGGAGGACGAGTGGGTCACCATCCAGCCATTTGTGCAGGACAACGTCTCCATGGACCGGGTTGACTTTTTCCTAGACGATCGGCGGATTGGCACGAGCAGTGTCGCGCCGTTCACGCACCAGTGGGTCATCAGGGGGGCGACGGGGAATCATACGATCTACGCGGTAGCGTATGACGCGGCCGGCAATTCGGCACGTAGCGTACCGGTACAGATAAGAGTGACAAGCCCAGGTGGGTAGCCGACGATGGACAGAGCACTCGGAGAGGCTGCCCGGAATCAGTGCGGACCGGCCGACATTGCAGCACCGGCTCGGCGGGCAAGGCAGACGCAGACAAGTCCTTCCTTGAAGTAACAGTCACGCCGAGCTTCCGTTGTGGAAAACCGAGGTGCTTGGTATAATAGACCATCGGACACGGTCAACTTGCAGAAACGCTGCGGGCTGGTGCCCCACCCCAGTCCGAAGCAGCAGACCCGCGAGGGCTCAGAGAAGTCTCTGCCTAGGAGCTTGATGCCTGCCGGGCAGATGAGCGGGTGCTGTTGGAGACATGGGGCAGTGGCGTGCCAAGGCGGTGCCATGCCTGTTGGGAGAGTTGCGGGTTTCGCCACTGACGCTGCGCTGGTGGAGACAGGTAGGATTGCATGGCTGGTGAGAAGATTCTCATCATAGACCCATCACCCGACGACGTTCGCCCCCTCGTCGAGGAAGTGCTGCAGCCCGGGGGGTACACCGTGGTCCGTGCCCTAGACGCGCAGGATGGTCTTCGCCGGGCACTGGACGAGAGCCCCGATCTGGTTTTCGCAGAGGCCACCACAGTAGACCCTTCCCGCTCAGACGTTCTGAAGCGCCTTCGCCGGGGCGGACAGGAGACTCCCTTCATCATAACAGGGGTCTCGGACACGCCACAGACCTACAAATGGGCTCTGCGCGAGGGTGCGGTGGACTATTTGCTGAAGCCGCTGGACTTGACTGAAGCTCGGTCTGCCATGAGCCGAGCGCTGGCCAAGCAGGGAGCATCTCCCGCCTCCAGTGATGATCAGCAGCTGGAGGAGCAGCTCCGCGAGCTGACTATCCTCCACGATCTCGGCAAGGCACTGGGTACCGTGCGCGACCCGGAGAAGCTCTTGAACCGAATCGTCGAAGCGGGGGTCTATCTGACCGAAGCCGAGGAAGGTTTCCTGCTCCTGATGGACAAGGAGACCAACCAGCTCTACATGAGAGCCGGGCAGGACATGGGGAAAAGGTTCTCCACGGGTTTCCGTGTGAAATCCACCCACAGGCTATTCTGGCAGGTCGTAGAGACCGGCGAGCCAATCCTGATCAACCCCGATGCCGGCGATGAGCAGGTTCAAGTCAAGACTGGATACCTGGTGAACGCGCTCCTCTACGTGCCGCTCAAGGTGGTGGATGAGGTAATCGGCGTCCTCTCGGTCAACAACCGGACCACGGACCAGGGCTTCAGCGAAGGCCACCAGCGTCTCCTCGCTGGCCTGGCTGACTATGCGGCTATCGCAGTCTACAATATGCAGCAGCACGACCAGGCCCTGGCCCAAGCACTCACCGAACAGCCCGCAGCGCCTTCCCCTTCTTTTGAGCGGGAAGACACCGCGTCCCTGGAAAAGCAGGTACGGGAGCTGAACATTCTCCACGACCTGGGGAAAGCGGTGAGTTCTGTGCGCGATTTCGACAAGCTGCTGAGGCGTATCGTGGAGGCCGCCATCTACTTGACCGGGGCTGAGGAAGGGTTCCTTCTGCTGAAAGATGAGGACACCGGCGAACTATGCATGCGAGCCAGCCAGGGTCCGGGCAAGCAGTTCGCCACGGGATTCCGCGTCAAGTCCGCCGACAGCCTGGTTCTGCAGGTGATGGAGACTGGTGAGCCGGTATTGATCGGCAACACACCTGACGACGAAGCGATCAAGATCCAGACCGGATACCTCGTCCAGTCGCTGCTCCATGTGCCGCTTTTGCTCGGCGGAGAGGCGATCGGCGTCCTGTCGGTCGACAACAGGTCCTCCCGCCAGAGCCTCACCGAGAACGACTTGCGGCTCCTCTCAACACTAGCCGAATACGCGGCTATCGCAGTTGACAATGTCCAGCAGTATGAACGGGCTGAGGCCGAGGCCGCCAAGCTCGGCCAGCAGCTGGCGGTTCAGGAATCACCGCCACCCCCTACTCTCGAGCAAGAAGAGGCCGCGGCCGAGGCCCCTTTGCTCGGCGAGCAGCCGGCCGCCCTAGACTTGCCACCACCCCCGGCCCCCGAGCAAGTAGGGACCGCGGCCGAGGCCCGACCGCTCGGCGAGCAGCCCGCTGCTCAGGAACCTGTTCCCCCCCCTTCTCCCAAACCAGCAGAGACCACGGCCGAAGCCCAACCGCTAGGCGAGCAGTTGGCGGTTCCAGAATCACCTGCCCCGCCTCCTCCCGAACCTGCAGAGCCCGCGGCCGAAGCTCAACCACTCCGCGAGCAGTTGGTGGTTCCAGAATCACCTCCCCTCCCTGCTCCCACGCCGGCAGAAACCGCCGCCGAGGCCCGACCGCTCGGCGAGCAGCCCGCTGCTCAGGAACCTGCGCCCCCCCCGCCTCCCGAGCAGGCGGAAACCGCGGCGGAGGCAGAGGCCTTCACGCTCTCGGAGGAGCCGGCTGCTCAAGTATCGCAGCCGCCTCCGGCTCCCGAGCAGGCACGAGCCGCTCCCCAGCCCGAACAAGAGGCGTTGAGTCAGCTGGTGAAGGAGCTGAAGGCCCAGCAACTGCTGGCCGAGCAGCGTGTGAGAGAGACAGGGCAGCTGGCTCGCGAACTAGCGGCACAGATATCGGCTGCTGGGGAACCGGCAATGGACCAGCAGGACCTACGCGACGAGGCCGAAGACGTGGCCCGCCGTCTTGCCGCTGCGGAGGAAGAAGCAGGTGGTCCGAGTCCTGAAGCACAGGCAGGGACGCTGACCGATTTCGGAGAGACCCTGGACCGGCTGCGGGAGGGTTTTGCCGTCACGGATCGCCAGGGGTTCATAACATCGGCAAACAACACGGCAGAGCAGCTTCTCGAGTTCGAGTCTCTGGTCGGCCAGGACCTGTACTCGCTCGACTCTTCCGAGAACTGGACCGCGAGTGTGGATCGTATGCTGGAGGGCGACCAGCAGCCCGACTCGGCGTGGCAGGACGTTACCTTCTGGAGTAAGGGCAGACTGATCAGGGCCATCTTCTTGCCCGTGTCAGAAGACGCGCCAGGCGGCTGGGCCGTGATCTTTCGCAATGTGTTTCGGGGGCGCCCGGCCGATCTGGCCGTGGAGGACCTTGCTGCTTCCGTGTCCGAGAAGTTCCGGACACCGATGACTATCCTGTCGAGCTATACCGACATACTGCTGGAAGGGAGCGCGGGAGACCTGGCGCCTGCTCAGCAAGACCTCCTAAGACGCATGCGAGAGAACCTAGCAACCATCAGAGGGTTCCTGGATGAGCCGGCGACTCTGTCCCCAGTAGCAGTAGATGAACGGGAGATCAAGGCAGAGGGAGTCCACACAAGCACGGACTTGAACGTCGTCATCCAAGAGACTGTAGCACACGCCGGACCGTGGCTCGACAAGAAGCAGCAGTTGGTGAAGGTAAGCATGATTGGCGACCTGCCCAACGTGGCGGCCCAACCGAATTCGGTCCATCAGATGATCTTCAACCTGCTGCGCAATGCAGCGGGCGCCACGCCGGTAGGCGGCACCATCAGCCTGATCGCCGAGGCTGGAAGTGGCGATGACCCGGCTGATCGACGCCCCTACGTCACCGTCTCGGTGCACGACCAGGGAGGCGGCATCGCCCCAGAGTTCCGCGGATTCGTCTTTGAGCGAGTCCGCAGTCAAGAGGAGCAGCCGATCCCAGGCCTCGGAGGAAAGGGCGCTGAACTGACAGCGGCCAAGACACTGGTCGAGGCCTCGGGGGGGCGGATATGGATGGACACGGAGATGGGAGAAGGAAGCACCTTCCACGCTCTGCTGCCGGCCAGTGCGGACCTCCCTGTGAGTTGACCCGCGCCTGGACAGAAGGTCTGGCGCCCTGATCTGGGAGGTAGGGCTTCAAGTCCCTGCCCGCCTGCTCTCCCCCTCACTAGGACTCCAGTGTTCGTTCTCTGTGGACTGGAACGCTCCACGGCCGGTCCAGCCGCAGAACCACCCCACCAGCAGCGCGCCCAACCCGCGCAACAGCTACCGCCAGTCCTCCTGCCGAGGCGGCGCGCAGAAGCCAGACCGTAGGGGATCTATGCTGGGGGCGGCGCGCTCCACGTATCATATCCGCGTGGGTGTGTACTGTGCCACTTCCACGCCGATTCCACAATGGTGCGCAGTTCGGGGAACTTGGGGTTCCAGCCAAGCTCGTGGCTGATCCTCTCGGAGCTGGCAACCAGGATAGGGGCATCACCCGGCCGCCGATCCGAGTCCACGGCCGGGATAGAGTGTCCGGTCACCTCACGCGCGACCTGGACCACCTCCTTCACGGAAAAACCGGCGCCATTGCCCAGGTTGTACGTCAGCGCGTCGCGCTCCCCCAATGCATCCACGGCCAGGACATGGGCTGTGGCGAGGTCCTCAACGTGGATATAGTCTCGGATGCAGGTCCCATCCGGCGTGGGATAGTCGGTCCCAAAAACCTTGATGTCCTCTCGCTGGCCCAGGGCTACTTGAAGAGTGAGAGGGATGAGGTGGGTCTCAGGCGAATGGGCCTCTCCCCGCCCAGGAGCTGCGCCGCAGGCATTGAAGTAGCGGAGCGCAGCGTAATGCAGTCCGTGAATCCGCCGGTACCAGTCCAGACCCTGCTCTATCATCAGCTTGGTCTGTCCATAGACGTTGGCCGGCTCTAGCCGGTCGTCTTCGGATAGCGGGCTGTCCTTTCCAGCATAGACGGCCGCCGTACTGCTCAAGACGAACCGCCCAACACTATGGGCAGCAGCCGCCTCGATCAGGACCAGGCTGTTGCAGGTGTTGTTGCGAAAATAGCGGCCGGGTTGCTGCATCGATTCGCCCGCCTCGATCGAGGCCGCAAAGTGGACGATAGCGTCGAACTGTCTGCCTCCCAGCACCTCGTCCAGCGCAGCTCGGTCTCCCACATCGGCCTGGACGAACTGCGCACCTTCGGGCACCGCTGCCCGGTGTCCCTTGACCAGGCTATCGTAGACGGTGACCTCATGACCGGCCTTGAGCAGCGCAACGGTCGTCACACTCCCAATATAGCCCGCCCCACCAGTGACCAGTATGTTCATCTTTGTGCCCATAGGATCAGCCCCTCAGCGCGCCGGCGCGCGCGAATACCTGAATCATATGGTACCCACCACCAACCAGGAGCGCAAGCCGGCCCCAATGTGGGGACACTGAGTGCCAGGGCCAGGCAACGCCACGCAACGAGGAGGGACCAGCGCCAACTGAAGAGGCGGCCGGCAGCAGAGCAGCAGTCTGTTGGAAGCGCCGGCCCTTCCTCCGGTCAGCCTACCTCGAGGGCAAAGCGTGGCAGCTTGGTCTCGGCAAAGATGGGCCGCAGCCGGGCAAACCGCTGCCGGCCGTCCACCAGCGGGATTGAAGGCCAGGAATCACCGATGAGCGGCCGGGCATAGTCAAGGAACTCGTCAGTCACGTCCAGCCGGCTGTCGTCGATCCAGGCCTCCGGGAAGCTGCGCTCCGAGTTGGCCACCAGCTCCAGCGGCACCTTGTCGTAGCGAACACTGTAGACCAGGGTCGGTGTGCGCAGAATGGTAGACATGTAGCCCGGCCCTTCTTTGGCAGCGATCTGAACCGCCTTCTGCCCCACCCGATACGCCTCTTCGAGGTCCACCGTGGAGGCATAGATCATGTTGTGACGCTGGTCGGTGCCAGGCATGTTACCCCGGGCGGCGCCCCTCGTCGCCAGCCCGACCTCGTTCAAATAGCTCACGACCACTCGCTCCACGGTCATCTTGCCGGCAGAGAACTCGATGTGCCCAAAGGCGTCCTTGGGCGTGCCCAGGTCGCCAACTGGGAATCCTTCGCTAATCACCAGGATGCAGCGACCTCGCGCGCCCAGCATGCCGTTCACCGCATCAGCTAGGTCGGGGAGCGAAAGACCAGACTCTTTCATCGCGATGAGCAGCGGCATCTGCCGCTCGGGGTCTGCCAGGCGGGCTGCGGCCGGAATGAAGCCTATCTTTCGGCCCATGGCCTGCATCACCAGCACCGGATCCGACGGACAGGACCCCGCGTTCTCCTGGTTGGCGTTCTGCACCGTCAGCGCCCAGTAGCGAGCCACGCTGCCATAGCCGGGAGTGTGGTCAATCAGCTTGAACTCGGCATCGCCGACATCGTTGTCAATAGTCTTGGGCACACCGACCGCAACCAGCTCCAGGTCCCGGTCGGCCGCCAGGCGGGCCACCTTGTGAGCGGTATCCATACTGTCGTTGCCGCCATTGTAGAAAAAGTAGCCCACGTTGTGCGCCTTAAAGACCTCGATGACGCGCTCGAACTCCTTTTCCTGGTGCGCCTTGAGTTTGTAGCGGCAGGTGCCTATGACACCAGCGGCCGGCGTAGCACTCAGCAACGCAATCTCTTCGGCCGGCTGCGCCGAGAGGTCCAGCAACTCTTCCTTGAGCACCCCCTCGATGCCATGATAGCCGGCATAGACGGTGCCGAAAACGTCAGGGTAGTCACGACAGGCGTCCACTACCCCGCGCAGGGAGGCATTGATGACCGGGGTCGGGCCGCCGCTCTGGGCGATGACAACATTCTCGGCTTGGCTCATGCTGACCTCTCCAGTAGTCTACTGCGCAATTGTGCAGGTGAGCTGATTCCTCGACTCGCTACGCCGTGTAGGTGGTGGAGGCAGTGTCTCCACCCCGGCCGGTCCAGTTGGTGTGAAAGAACTCGCCGCGCGGCCGGTCCACGCGCTCGTAGGTGTGGGCGCCAAAGTAGTCACGCTGGGCCTGGAGGATGTTGGCAGGCAGGCGCGCACACCGGTATCCATCATAGTAGGCCAGCGCGCTGCCGAACGCCGGAACTGGAATGCCGCTAGCCACGGCCGTCGCCACTACGTCACGCCAGGATGCTTGGCTTCGCTCGATTGCGTCTCTGAAGTAGGGTGCTAGCAGCAGGTTCGCCAGGTCTGGGCTCTGGTCGAACGCGTCCTTGATCCGCTCCAAGAACTGGGCCCTTATGATGCAGCCCTCCCGCCACATGAGGGCAATCTGCCCGAAGTTGAGGTCCCAGTCGAACTCGGCCGCGGCCGCTTTCATGAGTTGAAACCCCTGGGCGTACGAACAGATCTTGCTGGCATAGAGCGCCTGGCGGATCTGCTCGATGAACCCCTCCCGTGCACCGTCAAATTCGGCCGGCGGGCCGCCCAGGACACTGCTGGCAGCGACGCGCTCCTCCTTGATGGCAGAGAGGAAACGGGCAAACACGGCTTCGGCCACGGTGGGGGCTGGCGCTCCCAGGTCCAGAGCGCTCTGGCTGGTCCATTTGCCGGTTCCTTTCTGCCCGGCCGTGTCCAAGATCACGTCCACCATCGGCTCCCCGGTTTCGTCATCAACTGCAGCCAGGATGTCGCGCGTGATCTCCACGAGGTAGCTGTTCAGTTCGCCCTCGTTCCACTCCCCGAAGACCTGATGCATCTCCGACGGGGCCATCCCCAGCAAGTGCTTCATCAGGAAGTAGGCCTCGGAGATCATCTGCATGTCGCCATACTCTATGCCGTTGTGGACCATCTTGACATAGTGCCCTGCTCCGTCAGGGCCAATCCAGTCACAGCAGGGGGTGCCGTCCGCCACCTTGGCGGCAATCGCCTGAAAGATCGGCTTGACGTGGGGCCAGGCGGCCGGGTTCCCGCCGGGCATGATGCTGGGGCCGCGCAAGGCGCCTTCCTCGCCGCCGGAGACACCGGTGCCTATGTAGTTGATTCCCTTCTCTGCGAGATGGTGGGTCCGCCGGATGGTGTCACCAAAGAAGCTGTTGCCTCCATCAATGATGATGTCACCTTCATCCAGGTGTGGATGCAGCAGCTCGATGAAATCGTCCACCGGCTTGCCCGCCTTGACCATGAGCATCACCTTCCTGGGGCTGGCGAGCTGCTCACACAGCTCCTCGACGCTGCGGCAGCCGATGATGTTCTTGCCCTTGGCCCGGCCGGCAAGGAATCGATCTACCTTGCTGACGGTGCGGTTGTAGCATGCAACCGTGAACCCTTTTTCTTCCATGTTGAGGATCAGGTTCTCGCCCATCACGGCGAGGCCCACGATGCCAATGTCTGCCTTCTTCATGTCACCCTCCTCGCCGCGTGCAGGTCTGCGGCAACGTCAATCTGCAAATGTGCAAATGCGCAAATACGCGAGCATCCAAACTTGCTCATCTCCTAATTCATTTCGTACGCTTGATCTCTGTCACCAAGAGCGCGACCACTTCGTTCACCAGAGAGAGGCGTTGCGCCAACACCTCTGGCGAAAACAGTGCCTTTGCTCGATAGTACCAACCCTTGCTCTCGGGGGCAGAACCAAGAGCGATCCGGAGGAAGTAGAGACGGCTCTTCCCAAACCCCCGACCATAGCCCTCCTCGATATTCGCCGAAATCGACCCAGCACTTCTAATGAGCTGCTGAGCGATAGGCTTGCCCAGCGGATGCGCAAGCAATATCTCGCAGTCCCGCCAGCACGTGTCGTGGAAGAACAGCGCTTTTCGATAGGCATAGAAT
>JAUVHW010000420.1 GCA_030593075.1 Ardenticatenales bacterium | reverse complement strand
CGACCCGTACGACTACAGCGACCCGACGTTGGCCAAAGTCACTTTCAGCGGCAACACGGCCACCCACGGCGGCGGGATGTGCAACAACAACGGCAGCCCGAGGCTGGCCAACGTCACCTTCAGCGGCAACTCGGCCAGCTGGGGCGGCGGCGGGATGTACAACTACAATAGCGACCCGACGCTGGCCAACTGCATACTCTGGGGAAACACCGCCCCGAGCGGTGCCCAGATCTATAACTATTCCAGCAGCAACCCCACCGTCGCCTACAGCCTGGTGCAGGGCGGGTACCCGGGCACGGGCAACGTTGACGCCGACCCACATTTCGTGGACGCCGACGGCCCTGACGACACCCCCGGCACCCTCGACGATGACCTGCGCTTGCTCCTGAACTCCCCTGCCATAGACGCGGGCGACAACTGGTCTGTGCCCAGGGACACCCTCGACCTGGACGGCGACGGCGTCATTACCGAGCCTCTTCCCGTGGACCTGGATGGAAACCCGCGCTTCGCGGATGTGCCCGCTACGCCTGATACTGGCAGAGGCACGCCGCCCATCGTGGACATGGGGGCCTATGAAGCGTGCGTATTCCCTGTCTACCTCCCGCTGGTGTTGAGAGGGTATTAGGCGGACCCGCCCGGCAACGGGCGGGTCCGTTGGCGTGTCCGTTGACGGGCCCGTCCGTTGGCGCGCGCCTAGGGCTAGCAGGCAATCCACCGCAGGCGGCCCGGCCGTGCCGAGACTGCCCTTTCCAGCGGCATCAGCAGCACCCGCAGGAGACCATCATGGATAGCGCAATCCGAGTAAAGTCCATCACCCGGCGCTTTGGGGAGCTGACTGCGGTCAGGGACCTCTCCTTCGAGGTGGCTGGGGGCGAGCTGTTCGGCCTCCTGGGCCCCAACGGGGCCGGCAAGACGACCACCATCAACCTCATCACCGGCATGCTGGCCAAGCACGGGGGCCAAATCCAGGTGCTGGGCAAGGACCCGCACAAGGAGGCCCGCTGGGTTCGGCAGCGGATTGGCTTTGTCCCGCAGGAGACCAACGTCTACCTGGACCTGAACGCAGTGGACAACATGTGGCACCACGCGGCGCTCTACTGCCAGGACCTCTCGGGGGTCAAGGAACGCATCGGCCGCCTGCTGGAAATGATGAATCTGGGGGAGAGGCGCAAGGACCCGGTGCGCACCTTCTCCGGGGGGATGAAGCGCAGGCTGGCGCTGGCCCGCGTGCTGCTGCACGATCCGGAGATCATCTTTTTCGACGAGCCCACCCTGGGCGTGGACGTGCAGGGGAAGCACGTCCTCTGGGACCACATCAAGGCGCAGCAGAAAGAAGGCAAGACCTTTGTGGTCTCGACCACCGACATGGCCGAGGCGGAGGCGCTGTGCGACCGCCTGGTGATCATCGACCACGATCGCGCCATTGCGCTGGACACCCCCGAGAGGCTCAAAGACCAGTTGGGGCGCGACATTGTCACGCTGCGCACCAGCCCCGCCATCGCCGATCCCGAGACCGTTCTCGACGGGCTGGGGGTGCGGGCCATAACCCGCCCCGAACCGGATATGCTGCGGCTGGAGGTCAAGAACGCCGAGAGCATCATCGGTGATCTGGTCGGTCGGGTGACCGCGGACCACCGGCTGGAGTCGGTCCGGATGGCGCGGCCGTCGCTGGATGACGTGTTTCTGCATCACACCGGCCGCGCGCTGCGGGAGTGAGTCATGGCCCGCTTCCGCCTCTTCCTGCTCAACGAGTTCAAGCTCTTCCGCACGGCGATTCCCATCCACCTGGTCGCCATCCAGCAGCCTACAGTCATGTATTGGCTGATGAGCGCAATCCTGGT
>JAUVHW010000302.1 GCA_030593075.1 Ardenticatenales bacterium | reverse complement strand
AGCACCATACTTACGGACAGCCTGGTGAGCCCACCGCCTGCAGCGAGTCCACCAGCCTCCAAGGCGGGGACCGGAAGACACCAAGGTCAGCCCCCGAGGCGGTCGGGGCAGCAGACAAGCACAAGTGGCGATCAGAGTCGGGTGGCGCCTCAACGGGCGCTCTCTCGGAATGCTAGCCAGCACCGCGGAGGACAGCCCTGAATGAGCAAGCTGACAGCGACAGCCGCACGTGTCTCCGTGCTCTTCCTGCTTCTCACTGTTGTTGTCACCTGGCCACTGACCCTCCACCTGGGAGACCAGGTCATCGGACCCTTCCACGGCGATAACCTGGAATACATCTGGAAGATCTGGTGGGTAGAGCACGCAGTGGTGGACCTGAGGCAATCACCCTTGATCCAACCTGATGTACACTATCCGCATGGGTACTCGTTAGCCTACGGAGAGATCACCCCCATTCACACCTATCTGGGCATCCCACTCACAGCTCTGTTTGGGCCGGTGGTGACCTACAACCTGTTCATCCTGGTGTCGGCCGTCCTTGGCGGGCTCTTTACCTTCTTGCTCGTGCGCGAGCTGACTGCGAGCACTCCGGCTGGGGTCGTCGCCGGCGTCGTGTTCGCCTTTTGTCCCTACCGGATGGCGCGCATCGCCGGCAACCTGCCGCTGGTGGATACGCATTGGCTGCCCCTTTTCTTCCTGTTTCTGGAGCGGTTCATCCGCCGCTGGTCTGACGAGCAAGAAAAGCGCGAGCTGATGGACGCGGCCGCAATGGGACTGGCCTTTTCCGCCGCTGTGCTTTCAAGCTGGTACTATGGAGTCGTACTCGGGCTTCTTGCACCCATCTACCTTGCGGCACGCATCCGAAGCGGCTGGCGCACAGTGAGCTGGCGGCGAGCGTTTCGGGCAGGACTGGTGTTCGTGGCGACGGCTGGTATACTCATCCTCCCATTCCTGCTTCCGTATATGGAGATCCAGCAGGCCGGGGCCGCCCGTGTACCTTTGGAGCAGGCCGCGTTCTGGTCAGCTAACCTTAGCGACTTTGTGCTGCCGAACCCGCGCCACGTCATCTGGGGCGACTGGGTGCAGCGCAACCTGACGCCATTCCCGGAGGGTCTTCCGTACGAGTTCCTGGTGGGTTGGGGGTTGCTGCCCAGCATCCTGGCGCTCTACGGCTGGCGACGCGGGCGCCTAGCCGCAAAGCGCGCCTGGGGCTGGCTCAGCTTGTTTGCCCTCGTTCTGAGCCTGGGACCAGTCCTCAAGGTGCTGGGAGCTGTCATCACGCTCCCCGCGCCTGCCGCACTGGCGGCATCCATCAACGATGGACTGAACTGGCTCGGGCGGCATTCGTTAGCCTCCGAGCCCTTTGCGCTGGCTCCAGACGGGCGAATCGCCATTCCTCTTCCAGCGCTGCTGCTGCGCTGGTTTGTGCCCGGCCTGGCCGGCATGCGAAGCTGGGGACGATTTGCCATTCTCGCCACTTTGGGCGTGGCCGTACTGGCAGGCGCAGGCACCGCCGCGTTCCTGCGTACCGAGGTGGAGACGCGCCCCAGTAGAAGACCCAACCTGCGTCGCTGGAGAGCGACCGGACTGCTGGCGGGGCTGATCTTCTTTGAATTCTATACGGGCCCGCAGCAGCTCATCACTCCTGGTCCACGGCCGGTGGACGAATGGCTGGCGGACCGGCCAGGGCGGGTCACCATTCTCCAGATGCCGCTCGCTGTCGCTCTCAGCGGCCCCCAGATGTTCTACACCATGCACCACGGTCAGCGGATTGCCAGCGGCTACGGTACCTACTTTCCCATTCTGTTCGAGTCCTGGTACCCGGAGCTTCAGGCATTTCCGGCCGACGAGGCCATGGACCTGCTAGCTTCATGGGGAGGAGAAGGCGTGGAATTCGTTCTGATTGACGAGGCTGATGTCCCCGCCGCCGAACCTCTGTGGGATGCAGTCGCTGCCCAGGACCGGCTGCAGTTGACGGTCGTCGTTGGGGGAGTGCACGTGTATCGGGTCCGATGAAGCAGCTAGTCTACCTCGACGCCTTGCGCGGGTGGCAATCCCTCTCATGGTAGTAGACCACGCCTATGACTGGTGGCTGAATGAGGCTAGTCACGTTACCAGACTAGCAGGCGTCACCGAGTTCCTGGGCACGCTGGCGGCGCCTCTATTCCTGTACCTGGCCGGCGTGGGGCTGGCACTCTCGGCCCAACGATCAGCACAGGCTCGCCGGCCGCGCCGGGCAGTGGTCTACCGTCTGCTATGGCGGGGTGGTGAGCTCGTCCTCTCGGGATATGGCCTGAACTTGCTGATCTTCTTCGCGGGGGGCAATGTGGCTGACCTGTTCGCAGTGGACATCCTGCAAACCATTGGGGTCTGCATATGGTTCGCAATCCCTCTACTCTGGGCGAGCGAGTGGGTGGCGGCGGCGGCCGCGCTGTTCGTCGTGATTCTCGGCCAGACGGCCGGGCAGTGGGAGCTGCCCAGCTGGGTGGCAGCATACCTAACCGGCACCAAGGGAATTGGCTATTTCCCGGTGGCCCTGTGGCTGCCCTATTGTTACGTCGGTCTGGCTGCCGGCAAGCGAATCGGCAGAGGAAGCCGGCCGATGATCACTATCTCGGTCGCCGGGTTATTGGCGCTACTGGCAACGCCCCTCACGAACGCGACGTGGGGATACCGGCATCCGAGACCGCTCTTCCTGCTCTTTTCACTGGCGGTCACCTTCTGGTCTACCGCTGCGTTGTGGCTCTGGACGGAGCACCTGGCGCGGATCGGGCCGATCATGCGTGCCCTCAGAGATATGGGCGCCACCTCTCTGATATTGTACGTCTTTCATCACCTGGTGGGGTACCGGGTCTTCTGGCTGTTGGGATGGGTCAGGGGCCGCTCGTCGCGCGGCGAGTACGGCGTCTTTGATCCAGTCGGAGCGACAGTCTGTCTATTTGCCTTGCTGGGGCTGATGGTGCTGGCAGCGCGGCTCTGGCCTCAACGGAGGGCGAAGGAGGCTTCTTGATGCCACACCAAGCAGGTCACAAGCATCAGTGGTTGGCCCTCGCTCTTCTTTGCTTGCTCCCTCTGTTGGCATGGTCCAGCATCTACGGAAAGTCACCCACCTTCGATGAGCCCTATTCCGTTGCCATTGGGTACGCCGCCTGGGTCGAGGGCGTACAGCGCTGGGACCTCAACCATCCGTCCTTCGGGAGGCGCTGGAGCGCGCTTCCACTGCTGCTTCTGCGACCTGAGCTTCCGGCCGACGTCACTAATCAGGGAGAACTCGCACACCAGTTCGTGTTTCACAACCGGCTACCTCCTCAGACCATCTTCCAGTGGACGAGACCCGTGATGATTCTGCCGGCGCTTTGGCTGGCCTGGGGAGTCTATCGGTGGAGCTGCGAGCTGTCTGGCACCAGAGCCGGTTTGTTGAGCCTGCTGTGCATAGTGCTGGATCCCAACATACTCGCACACGCCCGGTTGACCAAGAACGACACCATGCTTGCGGCTACCTTCTTCTGGACGATTTACCTTTTCCGCGGATTGACCAAAAAGCCCAGCGCCCGGTCCGGAGACGCCGCTCGGCCGGTTGCGATGGCTAGGCGGCGCTCTTCTAGCCATGGTAATGCGCCTGCTGTGGACCGGCCAGGCCTTGCAGAAGCCAGTTCGCGCGCGCTCGTGGGTGAAGCGCCGACTAGCAATCCCGGCCTGAGGTATGTTGATTGGGCTTCTAGACTCTGGCCGGCGGTGGCCGCGGGGTGCACTTTGGGGGTGGTGCTGACAGTCAAGTACTCGGCCCTGGTATTGATCCCTATTTGCCTCCTCCTGGTGGCCGCTGCCAGCAGCGGTCGGAACCGTCGCGGGCAGCTCGCCCTGGTCCTGACAGCCCTTGGCGTTGCGGCTGCCACCGTCTGGCTGGTGTCAGGCATGGAACTGATCTCCTTGGCCGAGTTCGCCAGCGAGCAGCTGTCGCTACAGGGCAAAGCACTGGCGCGTGAGTGGCCGGCCTGGGCAACTGTCAAGGTTCCCTTTCTGCGCTATCTCTTCGGTGTC
>JAUVHW010000174.1 GCA_030593075.1 Ardenticatenales bacterium | reverse complement strand
CGGGGGATGCCAAGATAATGGCGTCTGCTGCCTTGGCTTTATGGTAGAGCGGAAGAAGGCCGCCATCAAGTGGGGCGGCTGCCCCGGCCGTGGCGTGTCGTACATGATCCCGCCTAAAGACATCTTCGCCGACCTCGACTTTTGACTCAAGCGGTAGCGGAGCCACCGAATGAATTCGGTGTCTGATAACGGAAAGCCGGCTGAAGCCGGCTGGCAGCACGCGCTCCTAGGATGGATGATGACGACGGCCGGGGTAGGGGCGGGGTTGCCCGCCCCGAACACCCCCGATGCCCTCCGCCGCGCGCGGCGCGTCATTGGTTCAGTGGCTCAGTGATGCCAGCGCCCTCGCCCGCAGCGTCGGGCGCCGGTGCGCCGGCCAATCGGGCCCTAGCCGCCAGGTCTGGAGCCAGCAGCAGCACATGACCAGTGGCCTCGGTCCCGCGAGTCAACCTGGTCGCCTGACCAGGTCTAAAACCCCCCACCCGGTCAGTTCCAAAACTCCCCAGATGACCGGCGCATCTGGGGAGGTTACGCATTACTCTGAATATAGGTGCCTGCCGATCTGGTGCCCGACCCGGCTCGAGTGCTCAACTGCGGTAATACTGGGAATCCGGGCGTCGCGGCGGCGCAACCTGGATCTGGTCACCCGCGTATAGAGGGTTGAGTGATCACGAGTTCAGGCCCTCGGTCCGGCCGAGGGACAGAGTGTTACGAAGCGCGACCGGAGATAGGCACGTTCAGGAGGTGAGGGTATTGCGCTTATGCAAAGCGGGTTCCGGGGGTAGAGATGGTTCATTGGCGTTCCAATACAGACTCGACAGGAGGGTCAACAATGACAGAGAAAGAAGAAAAGCAGGGTGAAGGTCGCCGATATCCCAGTCTGGTGTGGCCAATTGTGCTCATCGCGGCCGGGGTGCTGTTTCTGCTGAGCAACCTGGATGTTATCGAGATCAGCTTCTGGGAGCTGTGGCGCTTGTGGCCGGTGCTGCTCATCTTGGCCGGCCTGGAGGTCCTGTTCGGCCGGCGATCCTTTCTGGGGAGCATCATCGTTCTGATCGTCTCCCTCGCCGCCGTCGCGGCCGTGGTCTTCTTGCTGATAGCAGCCCCCGGCACCCTGGCGCCGCCGGTCGCGGCCGGCGTTGACCGCATTGAGGAACCGCTGGATGGCATTGAGAAGGCGGACCTGGAGGTTGGATTTGCGGCCGGCCGGCTCGACATCAGCAGACTGAGCGATTCACCTTCCCTGATAAAAGGAGACCTGGAGCTCGCAACCGGCCGCAAGCCTACCTGGGAGGTCGAGAGAGCAGGCAGCCAGGCCGAGATGACGCTCGAGTACAAAGGAGGTTTCCGGACCCAGAGTTGGCAGGGAGGCGACGAGTGGGACCTGCGGCTTTCGCCCAAGGTAGGCTTTCGCCTCCAGGTGGACATGGGTGTGGGGGAAGCGACCATAGATCTGACCGGCCTCGACATCCGGGACCTCAGCCTGGACACCGGCGCCGGCCGGACGGTAGTGGTCTTGCCGAAGGAAGGTAATTTCTCTGTCACCATCGACAGCGGGGTCGGCGAATTGGTGCTGGAGATCCCCGACAGCATGGCGGCGCGGATTCAGGTCGACCGGGGCCCGGCCGCGCTGGACATCTCCGGCCGCTTCGAGAGAAAGGGCGACGACTACCTGACCGACGACTGGAACACAAACGAGAACCGGGTTGACGTCGAGATCGATATCGGCGTTGGTCTCGTTACCGTTCGGGAAGCGTAGACCAGAGGGCTGAAACAGGCAGCAACTCACACAGCGAGTTCGGCCCTGCCGGAAAAAGACGGACTAGGCCGGAGACGGGCACCCGAGACGGCACCAGTGCAGCGGCCGTTGCGGAGTGGCTGCAGTCACGGATTATCCAAGAACAAGGAGGTATATGATGGCTGAGAACACCGAGAAACAGACGGCTGAGGAAGCGTGGCGCGAGGTCGGGAGCCAGTTCCAGACACTGGGCGAAAGCCTGGCTCAGGCTTTCCGCACCGCCTGGGAAAGCGAGGAGAACCGCAGGCACGTGCAGAACATGAGAGACGGCCTGGAGGCAATGGTAGACAAAGTAGGCCAGGCCATCAAGGAGGCCAGCGCTTCGCCCGAGGCCAAGAGGTTCCGGGGAGAGGCGGAAAAGGCGGCCGAATCCCTACGTGCAGCGGGCGAACAGACCTGGCAGGATGCCCGGCCCCATCTGCTATCTGCCTTGAGCCAGGTCAATGCCGAGCTGCAAAAGATGATCGGCCGCCTGGAGGCAGAGGAGCCGGCGCCGGAGGCTGCACCAGAAAAGGGTAAAGACCAGTAACCGTCACAAGAGAAGGAGGCAGTCATGGCTGAAGAGAAGCACGATGAGAAAGAAGAAAAGGAGGAAAAGGGCCGCGATGAGAAGTGGCAGCGCGATCCTCTCAACGCCATCGCGTGGGCCGCGATCCTCATCTGGGCCGGACTGGCTCTCCTCGCCGACAACATGGGCCTCCTGGTCCGCTGTGAGGGGCTGGAGGCCTGGAGCCTCATCTTCATGGGCGCCGGGCTCATCGTCCTGGCGGAGGCTGCCATCCGCTTGCTGGTGCCCGAATACCGGCGGCCGGTGACCGGCAGCCTCATCTTTGGCGTCATCCTGTTCGCCATCGGACTGGGAGACGTGGTGAATTGGGGGGTCGTTTGGGCGCTGGTCCTGATCGTCATCGGCGTGGGAGTGTTGCTGCGCAGCTTCCTGCCCGGCCGCTGACCGATGCCGGGTCGGGAGCAAGTTCCGACCCGGCAGACAAATCGCGTCGCAACGGTGCGACTGTCGGCACGCTTCTCGGCCGCCCTGGGCTGACCGCTCAGGGAAGTTGAGAACCCCGTGCACTGCAGCCTCGAACAGGGCTGCAGGATGTGCGCCATGGAGGAATCCAGGGGAGCGTGCACCCGGCGCAACTAGGGTGCTCGTACCGCCTGATTTCGCGGACAGACTCCCACCGCGTGCCTCCCTGGGGAATCACACGGACCATCCCTCAATAGAGAGCCGTCTACGTGACAACAGACGCGCATGCATTCGCGTGCCCGCCAGACGGCGTGCCACTTCTCTACGGGAACATCCCCCGGTAGTGGATAGCGCCTGCCACCTTCTCTACTGCCAGCATGTACGCGCCCATCCGCAGCGGCACCTCGTGCTGACGACTGTACTCCCACACGTTCTTGAAGCTGTTGACCATGATCCGCCTTAGGTTGCGGTTCACCTCCTCTTCTTCCCAGAAGAAGAACTGCAGGTCCTGCACCCACTCAAAGTAGCTGACCACCACGCCGCCGGCATTCGCCAGAATGTCAGGCACTACGATGATGTCTCGATCCCGCAGGATCTCATCCGCTGCGGGGGTGGTGGGGCCGTTGGCGCCCTCCACGATCATTTTGGCCCGGATATCGGGTGCGTTGTCGGCACGGATTTGGTGCTCCAGCGCCGCCGGGACCAACAGATCTGCCTCGCTGGTCAACAGCTCGTCATTGCTGATCTTCTCTACGCCCGGGGCCTCGTAGCCCTCCAGCAAGCCTTTCGGGTGGTTTGCCACGTGCCGGTTGATGTTGGCAATGTCCAGGCCGTTGCCACTGTAGACACCGCCACTGACGTCGCTCACGGCCGTCACCTTGCAGCCCATGTGGTCCAGAATAGTCGCGGCCGAGGACCCCACATTCCCGTAGCCTTGGACGGCCACGGTGGTCTGGTCAAGGTCGCGGCCGGTGCGCTTGAGCAGTTCGTGTGTGACGATAGCGACGCCCCGGCCGGTGGCCTCCTTCCTTCCGAGCGATCCGCCCAGCGGGATAGGCTTGCCGGTGACGATGTCCATCGTGGTCTTGCCCTCCAACATGCTGACCGTGTCAGCGAACCAGGCCATGGTCTGGGCATTGGTGTTAACGTCTGGCGCCGGGATGTCCCGCCGGGAGCCAATGATGGGCATGATCATTGCCGCGAAGCGGCGCGTCATGCGACATACTTCGTCTTGGGACATCTGGGTGGGATCACACTGCACTCCCCCCTTGGCCCCACCGTAAGGGATGTCCACCACAGCACATTTGAGGGTCATCAGGGCCGCCAACGCCCTGACTTCGTCGGTGTCCACGGCTGGATGGTAGCGGATGCCACCCTTGCACGGACCTCGGGCGCTAGAGTGTTGGATGCGATAGCCGGTGAAAACCCGGATATGCCCGTCATCCATCACCACCGGGACGGAAACCGTGAGTTCCCGCTCTGGCTGACGCAGGATTGCGTGGATCCCCGGGTCCAACTCGAGACGCAGGGCCACATCGTCCAGCATCCCACGGACGGTGTCCCACAGGTTCTGCCTACTTGATTCGATCTCTGTGTCGGGCCAATCAATGGCCTCCTGCAGTTGTGTTTCCACAAAAGCCTCCTGATAGAGCGATTTCGGGTGTAACCGGAGCGGCGCCTGCCCCTCCAATAGGGGTAGGCGCCGCTTCGAGCCCACGCGGATAGTCCGTGACGCTGACTACCTCTCCCAGACCTTGATCGGCCGCTGGTACAGCGAGCTGAGCAAGGCTCCGTAGCCAACACGCTTCTCCACGTCAACCTCGTCCACCAGCTGCACGTCCAGGATGTGTTTCAGGTCCGGCATACCGAGGATCTTGCCCCAGCTCTGGGCAAGGGCGCGGTCCAGCCCCTCAACCAACGATTGCAGAGCGCTGGTCTTGCGTGCAACCCTGGTGATCAGATGGATTAGCCTGCGCTGAGTTTCATCGGCAAAGGCGATGTCTTCAGGGGTGGCGTCATAGTCCAGCACGTAGACTGCCTTGACGGTCTGATCCAGTGCGCCCAGAGCCTCCGCCACCTGCTTGGCGACGCTGTAGCAGCAGTACCCGCACGCCGTTCCATCGTGCCGCTGCAAGTATTGCAGCACCGCCTCGCGCCCCTCCAGCCCCATCTTCTGGGCGCAGAATTCCACCGCCTGGTTGATGACAACCTCGGCCGTGCTCATGGCGTCGGGGAGTGACAACGTGGGTGTCTTGCGTTCAACGTCGGCAATCTTGGTCTGCTCAGTCATCTTTGTGCCTCCTATGTGCTGATTGGTTCCGTGTTGCTATCCCGTGACGCCCACATACTACTACAGGACCCATGAAGGTCCCATAGAAAACGTGTCCAGCTCTATGAAAAAGGCATGAAAAACGGCGACACTCGCACTAGCGAGGTCGCCGCCGCTCTTCCTTCGGGATGTAGGGTGGCAGGGAATCGGTGGCGCTGAACCCGTGGACGCTATTGCCCCTCTGGGCACGCCAACATGTAGCCAATCCCCGGTGAGGTGACAATGTACTGGGGATCTGAGGGGTCCACCTCCAGCTTGCGCCGCAGGTACCGGACGTAGGCCCGCAGGTAGTCGATGTCGTCCCGGTACTCTGGCCCCCATACAGCAGTCAGCAGATCCACGTGCAGAACAACACAGTTGGGGTTGAGGGCCAACTGTCGTAGCAGCGCGTACTCGGTGCGGGTAAGTGGTACTCTCTGGCCCCGCACCTGCACGATGCGGCGGGCGAAATCGATCTCCAATTCGCCACACGACAAGGCAACGGCGCCAGCCTCCTCCGAACGCTGGGCGCGGCGCAAGACAGCTTTCACGCGAGCCACCAATTCCTTGGCGCTGAAAGGCTTGGTGAGGTAGTCGTCGGCCCCCACGTCAAAGCCGCGCAACATTTCGCTCTCCTGAGCCTTGGCGGTGAGCATGATAACGGGCACGTTGGAGAACTCGCGGATGCGGCTGCACACTTGATACCCGTCGGGACCATCTGGAAGCAGAATGTCCAGCAACACCAGGTCGGGCTGCTCCAGAGCGGCCATCTCAACGGCAGACTCCCCGTTGGTGGCGGCAACCACCCGGTACCCGACAGCCTTGAGCACCTCGCTGACCAGCCGCACCACTCGCGGCTGGTCATCCACCACCAGGATCTTTTCCGTGCAGCAGGCGTCCTTCTCAGTCACCTAGTCCGCCCAACTGCTCTGCCGATTCACGGGTCAAGCCACCAAGAGGGATCGTGAAGCTCAAGGTCGTGCCCTGCCCTATCTCGCTTTCGGCCCAAATCCGGCCGCCGTGGCTTTCCACAATGGTCTGGCAGATAGGCAACCCCAAGCCGGAACCGGCAATGTGGCGGATGAGACCCGACTTGACCCGAAAGCCTCTCTCGAACAGCCGGTTCACGTGCTCGGGCGCAAGACCCACGCCCTGATCAGCCACACTGATCACAACCTCATGCTCGAGCACCTCGCCTCGCACCACGATCAGCCCGCCTTGGGGAGAGTACTTGACCGAATTGTCCAGCAAGTTCCGCAGTACCTGAGCCACCCGATGAGGGTCAGCGTCCACGATGGGGAATCCCTCCGGGAAATCGACCACGAATTGATGCTTGTCAGTCCGACGGGCACTGTCGCTCACCGCGCTGTCAACCAGGCGAGGCAATCGCACCGGCTGAGGTTCGAGTTTCAGCAGGCCTGAGTCGATGATTGAGGACTCGAGTAGATCATGGATCAGCTCCTCCAGAACATCACACTCCTCGTCTATGGTCTGCAGGAACCCTTGCCGGGTTTCGGGACTGAAGGAGGCGTCTTCCATCAGCAGGGCTGTCGAGAACCCTTTGATGGAAGTCAACGGCGTGCGCATCTCGTGCGACAGAGTTGAGATCAACTCTGTCTTCAGGCGGTTTGCCTCGCGCAGAGCCGCCGTGGCCCGCAGCTCTTCCTTCAAACGGACGTTCTCGACAGAGAGGGTGATCAGGCCAGCTACTGCGTTGAGAAAGGCCAAGTCTGCCTGGGCAAAGCCATTGGGCCGGCGCAGGTTCTCCAGCATCAGAACCCCGATCTTCGTCCTGTCGGAGATCAAGGGGATGCAGACAGAGCTCTGGGCCCGCGGCAGTTCGGCAGTCGCCGCCAGGAACACCGCACGGTTCTCCGGCATCAAGTCTTCCCTGGCAGCCGCAATGGCCTGTTCCGTTCGGTAGAGCTTGGGTGTTCCCGACTGAAACGCTTTGCCGCACGACCCTTCGCCAGGCAACAGGCGGACTGTTTTCAGCAGCTCCAGGTCGTAGCCCTTTGAGGCTCTCACCTTCAGGCTCTCATCGGCCGAGTCGTAGAGCAGCAGAACACCAAATTCAGCCGCCTCCAACGTGTCGGTAAGGCAAGCCATGAATCTGGACAGCATCGCGCCCAAATCGTGTTCAGTGGCCAGGATAGTGGCTATCTCAAAGACTATCGACAGCCGCTGCTCCTGAACCGCTATTGGGCTTTGCGGAGCGGCGGCGTCGGCCAAGTCTACCTTCGCAGCTTCGGCGATCTGGGGTTGGTCAGGGATTCCCACTACT
>JAUVHW010000239.1 GCA_030593075.1 Ardenticatenales bacterium | reverse complement strand
TTTGAAATCCCCGCCCAGCTATATGCTGATTTGCAGTCGCTGGCGGCCGATGAGGAAACGGATCCGGTGGAGGTGATTGCCCGCCTGGTGGCGACGGCTGGTCAGCGCCGCGCCTGGCTGCGAGATCTGGCGGCGCTCCGGGAGCAGATTCGCCAGGATGGTGGGCTGCTGGTGGGCGTCACCAAGCAAGAGGTGGTAGAGCGATTGCGGCAGACCCGGCGCGAGACATTCAAGGCCGAGTATGCGCATCTGTATCGATAGCTGTGTCATCATTCACGGCTTGCAGGAGACCGATTCCGCTGCAGTGCGGTTGCTCGACCTCCTTGGCCCTGATCTGGTCGTGGTCGTCCCGCGCCTGGTGGCTCAAGAAGTGATGCGGAATCTGCGCACGCGGGAGCAGGTGCGTCTCTTCTATCGATTGTTTCGCGGTCGCGATTTCGCCTTCATCGTCGACGAACCAGTACCGCGCGCACTAGTGGAGAAGTATGTTGCTTTGGGCCTGCCCGGCAAGGCAGATGCCTTTGTCGGTGCCTTTGCCGAGTGGATGCAGGTTCGGTATCTACTCTCCGACAATCGCCACTTTCTGCGTGACCTTCGCACGGATGCTTATGACGTGCTAGACGCGGCCGAGTTCGCCTCCCGCTGGGAGGCGGATACTCTGTGATTCGGAAGATGTCCTAGCTCCGGCCGATATTGCCAGAAGAGCGGGAAGAGAGCAGGCCCTCGCAATGCGGGAGACCTGCTCTTTCTTGCTGGCACATGAAAAGGAGCTTGATATCGATTGAGCGGAATTCCCACTACCCACACCCCGCTCGACGACGCTGAGTACCTGCGAGAGCCGCAGAAAGACCTCGGGGATCCCTTTGAGGGAAATTCCGAGCCCAAAGCCCACCGGCCGGGTACCCCGGCCTCCTGCAGACCTTCCGCGGTCTGTTGGCGTTGACGCGGCAACCCCGCCCCTGGTATGATGGAGAGTGGCGACGGCCGGGGTAGGGGCGGGCTTGCCCCGCCCCGAACACCCCCGGTGCCCGCCGCCGCCCCCGGCGCGTCATTGGTTCAGTGGCTCAGTGATCCCGCCGCCCTCGCCTGCGCACAACGCCGCGCTCTACCCCTTGACGGCGATAGCACAACTGTGCTACAATGGCACTGGTGTTCAACCTGAAATCCCGGCTACGCTACACGTGCGGCCGCCACACCAGTCGACCGCTTTGCGCATTTGCTGGTCTACCATCTCTCCTATGTCATCAGAAAAGACACCCGGGAAACAATTACCGGAACCGGGACACGAGCACCACCCCCTCAACGATCCAGCTGATCACCCCGTTGCGCGGCCGCGCCGCGGCCGCCACACTACTCGGCCGATTTGCGCTTTGGCGCATTTGCTCATTTACCATGTCTCCTATGTCATCGCAAAAACACCCGGGCGCCAATTGCCGGCGACAATTGCCGGAACCGGGACACGAGCACCACCCCCTCAACGATCCGGCTGATCACCCCGTTGCGCGGCCGCGCCAGAGCTGGCGCCAGCCGGGCCTACCCCCCTTGAATTGCCGTCCGGAAATGGTATAATGGTGCTACATTTGTAGCCACAACCAGGAGGTGTAGGGATGCCTAACGTCGGAGTGCGCGAACTGAAGAACCAGACAACCAAGGTCATCCGCGATGTGCGCGAGAACCGGGCGGAATACGTGATCACCTATCGTGGGCGGCCGGTGGCGGTGTTGCTGCCGGTTGCCGAAGAGTGGCTGGAGGCAGAAACCGGGCGCGCAGTGGCGGCCGCAAAGCCGGGCGACGATGTCCGGGCCGAGCTGGAGGAGTTGCGAGGGGAGATCGGCCGGAGCTGGAAATCGGACAAGACCGGAGTCGAGCTGGTGTCCGAGCAGCGGCGGTAGAGACCGGCCATGTACGTAATAGACGCCAGCGTGCATGTGGCGGATGCACGGCCGGACGAGCCTCATCACGGTCAGGCCCGAGCCCTGATGGACCAGCTGGCGGCCGAGGGCCATACGGTGTACCTGCCCGTGATCGTCCTGGCGGAGGTAGCCGCCGCGATCTCGCGTGGCACCGGCCGGAGCGACCTAGCCCGGCGGCTGGTGGCTGTTATGCAACGCGTGCCTCATTTTGAATTCGTGCCAGTTGAGGACGGACTGGGCCAGCTGGCGGCCGAGTTCGCAGCCCAGCATCAAATCCCTGGTTGCGACGCGGGCGGCCTGGGCTGCGGCCGGCATGGCCGCCTTGTCACCCTCGATCGGCAGCAGCGAGACCTCGATCGCCAGCAGCGGGACCGAGTGCCGCCTTCTTTGGTGGTGTGCACGCCGGCCGAGGAGCTGGCCGAGCGAGGTGCTGTTTCCAGGTAAGGACCACTGTGGGCAGCCGCCACCACGGTCGGCACCTCCCCGGACATCGGTTCCCCAACCGGGTGCTTGCACGTCCATTTCCCACCGGAACGACTGACCCAATCCAGCCCGTCAGTGCTCCACAACGCCGCGCTTTGCCCATTGACGGCCATAGCACAAATGTGCTACAATGGCGCTGGTGTTCAGCCTGAAATGCGGCTTACCCTGCGCCGGTGCCGCGGCGCCCTGTACAACTTTGACTACGCTTACGTGGTGGTCTACAATTGCAGCATTCCCGCGAAAAAAGAGTCCATTCACCGCAGAGACCGCGGAGAACGCTGAGTTCTTGAAGCCTGGTGCGAGATCCTACTGGTTTCCCGTGAGGCTCTGTCAAGATGTCACAGTGGAATCATCACACCTGTGTGGATAACCGGGCCGAGTTTGGGGGCGCACTGCAGAACATCGTGGGTGCACATGGAGAGGCAGCTCACAGTCCATTCCAGGACAACTATGCCCTCTATCGCGGCGGGGCGCTGGGGATCGGCTATGGCTGATTGCCTGTCTTTCCCAACGTCACCTTTGCCCGGAACAGCACGGAGGGCAATGGAGGTGCGGTCTGGGTGACTACCGGTGCCTCACAGGTGGGCCCTTCCAAGTCGGCGTTTGATGGCTGCACCTTCGACGGCAACAGCGCCAAGCTACGCGGCGAGGCGATTCAGAACTACGATGTCTCCAATAGCACCATACGTAGTTCCGCTTTCAGAGACAACATTACCGGGACCAGGTGCACGATGCCGGATGACAGAGTTGTGTGAAAGGCTGAGTTTTAATGGATGCGATTTCCGAAGGGACTGTGCTGTGGGAACCCTCCGCAGCGATCATAGAGAGGACCAATCTCGTTCGCTACATAAAGTGGCTGGAAAACGAACGTGGACTGGTCTTTGAATCCTACCACGAATTGTGGCAATGGTCTGTCACAGAGCTAGAGCGTTTCTGGGAGAGCATCTGGGACTTTTTCAGCATTGAGGCGTCGAGCGGATACTCGAGCGTCCTGGCCGAGAGAAGAATGCCAGGCGCCGACTGGTTCGTCGGAGCAGAACTGAACTACGCCCAGCACGTTTTCAGGAACAGCAGCGACGAACGGCCGGCCATGCTCTACAAGGCGGAAGACGAGCCGCTCACTGAGGTCACCTGGCAGGAGCTTTACGACAAGACCACAGCCATGGCTGGTTCGCTGAGGGAACTGGGGGTGGGGCGCGGGGACAGAGTGGTGGCCTACATGCCACATGTTCCGGAGACCATAGTGGCTCTTCTGGCCTGTGCCAGCCTCGGGGCCGTCTGGTCAAGCTGCTCGCCAGACTTTGGCAGTCCAAGCGTCCTCGATCGCTTCCAGCAGATCGAGCCAAAGGTGCTCATCGCAGTTGATGGCTACCGCTGGAATGGGAAGACATATGATCGGCGGCAAGTCGTGGCCGAGCTGCAAGCGGCGTTGCCCACCCTCGAAAAGACCATACTCGTCACCCTCGTTACCGACGGCTCTCAAGCGGATAGTCTGGACAACACCATACTGTGGGATCTGGCGCTAGATGCCTCCGCTTCCACTGCGGCGCTTGGCTTTGAGCAGGTGCCCTTCAACCATCCCCTGTGGGTGCTTTACTCCTCGGGCACAACCGGTCTGCCCAAGCCAATCGTGCAAGGCCAGGGTGGGATTCTGCTCGAGCATCTCAAGGCGCTGTCGTTCCACCTTGATCTCACGCCAGAGGACCGATTCTTCTGGTACACCAGCACCGGCTGGATGATGTGGAATCTGCTGGCTGGTGGTTTGCTGACCGGCTCCACCATCGTCCTGTACAATGGGAGCCCTTCTTACCCAGACATGAATGTCCTCTGGCAACTGGCCAGAGACACGGAGATGACCTATTTCGGTACCAGCGCCGCCTATGTCTCTGCCTGCATGAAGGCGGGGATCGATCCGGGTCGCCATTATGATCTCAGTCGTCTCAGAGCCGTAGGCTCCACCGGCTCGCCATTGTCCGTGGACGGGTTCAAGTGGGTCTATGAGAAGGTGCACCGGGATCTAGCCTTGGAGTCTCTCAGTGGCGGGACGGACTTGTGCAACGCATTTGTCGGGGGTTCCCGGATACTGCCGGTGCATGCCGGGGAAATCCAGTGCAGGTATCTGGGCGCCAAGATAGAAGCCTTTGACGAGGCCGGGGAGAGCGTCGTAGACCAAGTGGGTGAACTCGTTATTACAGAACCCATTCCCTCTATGCCATTGTTCTTCTGGAATGACCCCGAGGACCGCCGGTACAAGGCGAGCTACTTTCAGATGTTCCCAGGCGTCTGGCGGCACGGGGATTGGATCAAGGTCAATCGGCGCGGTGGCTGTGTCATCTACGGGCGCTCCGACTCTACTATCAAGCGGCACGGCGTCCGGATGGGAACCAGCGAGCTTTACCAGACTGTAGAGAAGATTGAGGAAATCGCGGACAGTCTGGTAGTCGATCTGGAGGGGCTGGGCTGGGCGTCGTACATGCCACTATTCGTCGTACTAGGGGAGGGTGTCACCCTGGATGACGGGCTCAAAGAGAAGATCAAGAGAAGAATACGGCAGGACATCTCCCCTCGTCACGTGCCCAATGAGATCTTTGCCGTCGATCAGGTGCCAAGAACGCTCAGTGGAAAAAAGGTCGAGGTGCCGGTGCGGAAGATCTTGATGGGGCATCCCGTGGAAGAGGCCGCCAACCTCGACGCGATGCGCAACCCGGAGTCGATGCAGTTCTTCGTTGACCTGGCCCAAGAGATCCAGAAGCGATCGAGGGGCGGCCAGACCGATGCCAATCCAGTCTCGTGAGCTGCTGTCAGGTCAGATTCTGGCGGCGCCAGCGAGCAGCGCGGGGATGCCGCCTTGCCTTCTCC
>JAUVHW010000207.1 GCA_030593075.1 Ardenticatenales bacterium | reverse complement strand
GGGAAGTCGTCGAGATCATGCACCGCACTCACATGGGCGTGGACATGGAAGCGGAGAACATCCTGAGCCAGGCCATGCGGGCCTCCGTTGGCGATGGATGGGGCGGCTCCATGCTGGCCACCGATATCAGCGACATCCTCTTTGGCACCCCTGCTCCGGTTCAATCGCTAGCAAACCTGGGGGTACTCAAGGACGATGAGGTGAACGTCATCGTTCACGGGCACGAGCCGACGCTCTCTGAGATGATCGTCGTCGCCTCCCAGGACCCCGAGTTGGTCGAGTATGCCAAGGCCAAGGGAGCCAACGGGATCAACCTGGCGGGCATTTGCTGTACCGCCAACGAGGTTTTGATGCGTCATGGCATCCCCCCGGCCGGCAACTTCCTCAGCCAGGAGATGGCCATTATCACCGGGTCGGTGGAAGCCATGATCGTGGATGTCCAGTGCATAATGCAGGCCCTTGGTGAACTGGTGCAGGACTACCACACCGAGCTGATCACCACCTCACCCAAGGCGAGAGTGCCGGGGGCGGTCCACATGCAGTTCGACGAGCACCGGGCCCTGAGTTCGGCCAAGGAAATCGTGCGACGGGCCATCGACAACTATCCCAATCGAGGCGATTCAGTCAGCATCCCGTCAGAAACCGGCAATCTGGTCGCGGGCTTTTCCCACGAGTACCTGAACTACATGCTGGGCGGCGAGCTGCGAGGTTCCTTCCGGCCGCTCAACGACGCCATCATGCAGGGACGGATCCGGGGCGCGGCCGGGGTGGTCGGCTGCAACAATGCCCAGGTGACCCACGATGATGCCACCGTAAACATCATCCGCGAACTGATTGCCAACGACGTGCTGGTGGTGGTGACTGGCTGCACCGCGCACGCGGCCGCCAAGTACGGCTACCTCTCCCCCGAGATGATGGAGAACGCGGGTGCAGGCCTGAAGGAGGTCTGCGAAGCCGTTGGCTTCCCGCCGGTGGTCCATCTGGGCTCCTGTGTTGATAACAGCCGCATTCTGACCGTGCTGACGCAGATGGCAACTGAGGGCGGCTTGGGCGAGGACATTGACGACCTGCCGGCCGTTGGCATTTGTCCCGAGTGGATGTCCGAGAAGGCCATTTCCATCGGTACCTACTGCGTCGCCAGCGGCGCTTACGTCCTGTTCGGAGTTGGCTCGCCGGTTGAGGGCAGCCAAGAGGTGACCGAACTCATCAGCGCCGGGTGGGAGTCCAAGGTAGGGGGCAAGCTCGAGTTCTACAAGGACTGGCGCGACATTGTCTCCAAGAGCCTGGAGCATATAGACAAAAAGCGAGCGGCGCTCCAGTTGGTCGAGTACGACCCCAGCCGGTTCGGCGCCAGCGGCGATTGGCGGATGGCCGACCTTGAGGCGCTGCCGCTCGAGGAAAAGATGGGCGCGGTCTACGGGCTGCCGGCCTAGCGCTGGACAGGTGCGCCCAGGCGAAATGCCTGGTGCACGACGCACACGTGAGGAGAGATCCATGAGTAGATACATTGCAACCCGCGCTCTCCGGGGCGCCACCGGCCTTGTCCGCGAAGCTGACGAGATGCTCACCAAGGTGATAGCGGAAAAGGGTGCCGATACTCCCGTTGCCTTTCCCAACACCGCCTATTACCTTCCTACAGTTCTAGGCCTCACGGGAATGGAGGTGCAGACTCTGGGGGACCTGGTTCCTGTGGTGGAGCGGGCCAAGTCGCTGCTGCATCCCGTGCCGCCGTCGGCGCTGTGGAAACCCTACCTGGGAGACACGCTAGACGCGGGAGTGGCGACTCTGCTGGCGGCCGAGACCATCGAGGGCGTCCGCTTCGTCCGTGGCACTCAGCCCGAGCGCTGGCCTGGCTTTGAGATGGGCGGGGGAACCGAGTACCCACACCTGGAGGACGGGCACCTGAATGGCCCCATTGACGACATTCAGCTGCGGAGCTGGGGCATTCAGCTGGTGGACGGCCGTATGCCGGGGTTTGCGGCTATCGTGGGCTGCGCCAAATCAAACGAGGTCGCTGTTCAGTTGGTGCGCGAACTGCAGCAGCGTAGCATCCTCATCTTCCTGTCCGGCAATGTCAACGGCCGGAGCATCATCCATCAGCTGCAGGAAGAGGGTGTGGAGATGGGGTACGACACCTACATCGTCCCCTTTGGCACCGATACTATCTCCGCCATCTATGCTCTTGGCTTTGCCACCCGTTCTGCCCTCACCTTTGGCGGCATGAAGGGTGGCCAGCCCCGCGAGATCCTTCTCTACAACAAGTTCCGTGTCTTTGCCTTTGTTCTGGCGCTGGGGGAGGTAGACGACCTAAAGTACGCGGCCGCAGCCGGTGCAATCAGCTACGGCTTCCCTGTCATCGCCGACACCGTCATCCCCGAAATCCATCCCACTGGCGTGACCCGCTACGAGCACGTCATCTCTATGCCCTTCAACGAGATCGAGGCCAAGGACGACCTCGAGCGCGCGAAAAAGATGGTGCAGAAAGCCATTGAGGTGCGCGGGGTCAAGATCCAGGTCACCGAAGTGCCTGTCCCCGTGCCCTACGGCTCTGCCTTTGAGGGCGAGGTGGTGCGCAAGAACGACATGCGCATCGAGTTTGGTGGCAAGTACAGCCGCGCCTTTGAGTACCTCTGTATGGCGGGCATGGACGAGGTCGAGGACGGCAAGATCAGTCTCGTCGGCCCCGGGTTCGAGGAGGTCCCCGAAACCGGGCACATGGACCTGGCGATCGTCATCCGCGTTGCCGGCCGCAAGATGCAGCAGGACTTTGAGCCGGTTCTGGAGAGGCAGGTCCACTATTTCATCAATGGCGCTTCTGGCATCCAGCACATCGGCCAGCGCGACATCGCCTGGATACGCATCAGCAAGAATGCGGCCGAGAAGGGCTTCAACCTCAACCACTTTGGCGAGATTCTTATCGCGCGGTTCCACGCTGACTTTGGCGCCATCGTGGACAAGGTTGAGGTTACCCTCTACACCGAACCTGACCAGATCGAGGAGTGGCTGGAGAAGGCGCGGGCGGCGTACGACTTTCGCAACCGCCGCCTGGCGGACCTGACCGACGAGGCGGTGGAAGAGTTCTATTCCTGCACCCTTTGCCAGTCCTTTGCGCCTAATCACGTTTGTGTGGTCACCCCCCAGCGGCTGGGCCTCTGCGGCGCCTACAACTGGCTGGACTGCAAGGCCAGCTTTCGGATCAACCCAACCGGACCCAACCAGCCCATCGTCAAGGGAACCTGCATCGACCCGGTGAAGGGGTACTGGACCGGTTCAACCGAGTTCACCCGCCAGGCGAGCCACGGCACGGTGGAGGACGTGACGATGTACTCCATCATGGAGAACCCCATGACCGCCTGTGGCTGCTTTGAGTGTATCGTGATGCTCATCCCCGAAGCGAACGGCGTGATGGTGGTTTCCCGCGAGGACCCCAGCATGACGCCGGCCGGGATGACCTTCAGCACCCTGGCCGGCATGGCGGGCGGAGGCCTGCAGACGCCGGGTGTGATGGGCGTGGGCAAGTACTACCTCACCAGCCCCAAGTTCATCTCGGCCGATGGTGGGTTCAAGCGTGTCGTGTGGATGTCCAGCTTCCTCAAGGAGAGCATGGCCGAGGAGTTCAAAGCAGTGGCCGAACGGGAGGGAGTTCCTGACCTGCTCGATCGGATTGCGGACGAGACCGTCTGCACCGAGGTGGATGGCCTGGTGGAGTACATGGCCGAGAAGGAACATCCCGCGTTAGCGATGGAGTTCATGTTCTAGTGTTACCAGGGGCAGAGGACTGGCTTGAATCCCCTGCTGGCCCTGCCCCGAATTACTGATGCGCTCTTTGTGGGCCGATGCCTGCTCCGGAAGCGCTAACTCCTTCGCTGATTGAGCGGAGGGCGCTCTTGAAGGTGTCGGCGGGTGTTGCAGCTGTCCGACCCCTAGCAATGGAGGTGTGCTAGTATGCCAGTTGAAATCCCCAAGGAAAAGTGGACCGGCCAAGTCCGCGAAGTGACTCTGGGCGCCACGGCCGCCGATGGCGGAACGCGCTCCCACACGGTGACGGTTGGCGGGGAGACGACCCTGCCGTTCCTCTACTTTGAGGGCCAGATGCCCCACCGGCCGTTGGTAGCGCTGGAGATCAAGGACCGCAAGCCGGACGATTGGTCGCTCCTGCTGGAGAAGGCGTGGGGTGATGCCATGGCTGGCCCCGGGGACTGGGCCAAGGCGGCCGAGGAGGCGGGCGCCGACCTGATCTGCCTGACCTTCTACCTCACCGGGCCAGACGGCGAGGACAACACCGCCGCCAACGCCAAGACCGCCATCCGCAAGGTGCTGGATGCCACCGGCCTGCCTGTCGCCGCTTGTGGTCCGGGCCAGGCCGAGATCGACAACGAGTTGATTGTGGCGGTTGCCGAGGAGGCGGCCGGCGAGCGGCTGCTGCTGGGTCTGTGCGAGGACCGCAACTATCGCACCATCGTCGCAGCCGCGTTGGGACACGGCCATCTGGTTCAGGCCCGCACTGCCATGGATGTCAACCTGGCGAAGCAGCTGAACATCTTGATAAATGACATGCAGCTCCCTCTGGATCGCATTGTCATGGACCCCACCACCGGCGCACTGGGATACGGCATCGAGTATGGTTACTCGGTGATGGAGCGCCTGCGCATCGCGGCCCTCCAGGGCGACAGCATGACCCAGTTGCCGATGATCGTGACCCCTGGCGAGGAAGCCTGGAAGGCCAAGGAGTCCAAGGTGGGCGAGGGCGTGCCGGAAGCCTGGGGCGACTGGGAAGCGCGGGCTGTCAACTGGGAGGTGCTGACGGCTACCTCGCTAATAGAGTCCTGTGCCGACATTGTGGTGCTGCGCCATCCCGAGAGCGTCCGGCGGGTGCACGCCATGATCGACGCGATGGTAGGTGCATAATGCCTCGATTGCTGGCGGGCAAGCAGCCCGACATTGACGTCGCACCCGAGGGCGCGACGGAGGAAGAACGGTTGGCGGCTCTGATCGACGCGATTAGCTCGTACGTTGAGCATTATCATAATGGCTCGGTGAGGATGGTCGCCAGGGAAGAGGACACTGTCAAGGTCGAGCTGGGTGGCGCTTGCGTAGGCTGCTCGATTACGCCAGCCACCTTGTGCGGTTGGGTGTTGGGCACCGTCCAGCAGTTCTTCCCCCACATTGAGCGGATTGAGGCGATAGAGCCCTCGCTCAGCGGGGAGCAAGCAGCGGAAGGAGAAGCGTAATGGCTCTCAGTGGCATACAGATCTACAAGTTGCTGCCCGGCGGTGAACGGCCGCCTAATCCCAAGGCGAACTGCAAGGAGTGTGGGTTCCCCACCTGCCTCGCCTTTGCCATGAAGCTGGCGGCCAAGCAGGCCGAACTGGCGTCCTGCCCCTACGTGAGCGAGGAGTCGAAGGGGCAGCTGTCGGCCGCTGCTGCGCCGCCCATCCGGTTGGTGAAGGTGAGCAGCGACGGCCATGAGCTAGAGGTCGGTAACGAAACGGTGCTCTTCCGCCACGAAAAGACCTTCTTCCACCAGCCGGGTCTTTTTGTCCGGGTCAAGGACACCGACGGGCCGGAGGCCATCAAGGCTGCAGTATCCCCGGCCGATGCCTATAGCGTCAACTATGTGGGCATGGACCTGACGTTGGATGGATTCGCCGTAGAAGCGACCTCCGGCGACGGGGCGACCTTCTCGGCCGCCGTGCAGGCAGTTCGCGAGGCGAGCAAGCGGCCGCTGATCCTCATGAGCGCCGACCCGGCCGTGATGGAGGCGGGACTAGAGGCGGCGGAAGGAACCGCGCCGCTCATCTACAAGGCCACTGCTGAGAACTCGGAGGCGATGGTGGAGCTAGCCAAGGCGCACCAGGCGCCGCTGGCTGTCTGCGCTGAGGACCTGGACCAACTGGCAGACCTGACTCAGAAGATCAAGGCCGCCGGGGTGGAAGACATGGTGCTGGACCCTTGCGCTGGGAATATGGTGGAGGCGTTGGGCACGCTGACCCAACTCCGCCGTCTGGCCCTGAAAAAGAGCTTCCGGCCGCTGGGTTACCCTGTCATCACTTTCCCCGGCGAGTGGTCCGATGATCTGGAGGTAGCCGCCATGCAGGCGGTCG
>JAUVHW010000137.1 GCA_030593075.1 Ardenticatenales bacterium | reverse complement strand
GGACCAGCCTCTGCACGTGCAGCTTGCCTTGTTTCTGGGAGGCGTCATCCGGGGTGACCTGGGCAACTCCTTTGCCAGGCGGACGCCGGTGAGTGAACTCATCGCCGAGCGGTTGCCGGCTACCATCGAACTGGCCCTGGGCGCGCTGATCTTTGGTCTGGTGGTGGCCGTTCCCATCGGCACCTTCTCTGCGGTCAGACAACACTCGGTGTTGGACCGCGTTGGCATGGCGGGGGCTTTCCTGGGCATTTCCATGCCTTCCTTCTGGTTGGGCATCCTCCTCATGCTGGTCTTTTCCGTGCGTCTTCAGTGGCTCCCGGTTGCCGGCCGCATTGACTATGACGCGGGATTGCAGGCGCTGACTGGCTTCTACGTGCTAGATAGCATCCTCACCGGCAACAAGGCGGCGCTGCTCAGCAGCCTCCGCCACCTGGTGCTGCCTTCCGTCAGCCTGGGAGCAGCGATGGCGGCTACCGTCGCCCGCATCTTGCGGTCCAGTATGTTGGAGGTGCTGCGCCAGGATTATGTGACCCTGGCCCGGGCCAAAGGTCTGGCAGAGTTGCGGGTCATCGGCAAGCACGCGCTGCGCAACGCGCTGATCCCCACTATCACGGTGGTTGGCTTGCAGGTGGGTGTGCTGCTGGGCGGCAACATGATAGTGGAGACAGTCTTTGGTTGGCCTGGCCTGGGCCGGCTGGTGGTGCAGGCCATCTTTGCGCGGGACTTTCCCCTGGTGCAGGGTGCAGTCATGGTCTATGCTTTCACCTTTGTCGTGGCCAACCTGGTCGTGGATGTTCTCTATACCTATCTCAACCCCAAGATCACGCTCTAGCGGAAAGGGAGTATCTTCCGGCTATGGAGGCCCAAACCAGCGACGTGAATCGAGCGCTCTATCCGGTCAGACTCCGGTTTCAGCTCTGGGGGCGCAACAGCGTCAACTTTCTTCGCGAACTGTGCGGACAGCCCTCGGCGTTGCTGGGTGCAGCGCTGGTCCTGTTGTTTGTGCTGATGGCCATCTTGGCACCGCATGTCTCGCCCCGTGACCCCACCAAAGGGAACTTGAGGGAACAACTGATCCCTCCTGCCTGGGCGAAGGGTGGCGACCCCGAGTTCTTACTGGGCACTGACGTGCAGGGCCGCGACCTTCTATCACGCATCATCTATGGAGCCCGGATCTCGCTGTGGATCGGGATACTGGCGGTGGGCATTTCTGCAACCATCGGCACGGCGCTGGGAGCGGTGAGTGGCTACTATCGCGGTTGGGTGGACGCCGCCATCTCTCGTTTCGCCGACCTGCTGATGGCCTTTCCCTTTCTCATTTTTACCATCGGCATGATGGCCTTTCTGGGGCCGGGCTTTATGAACCTACTGCTGGCGCTGACGCTCAAGAGCTGGGTCGTTTTCTTTCGCCTGGCTCGGGGCGCTGTTATGGCTGAGAAGACCACCGAGTACGTCGAGGCGGCCAAAGTGGTGGGGCAATCAAACCCGGTTATTATCATCAGTGAGATTCTGCCCAACATCTTTCACGCCATCTTGGTGCTTGGCACGCTGCGCATGGGCTCGCTGATCATCACCGAGGCCAGTCTCAGTTTCCTGGGCCTGGGCATTCAGCCACCCACTCCAGCCTGGGGTTCCATGGTCGCCGACGGGCGGGATTATCTGGTCACCTCCTGGTGGATCGCCACCCTGCCAGGGTTGGCTATTCTCACTCTGGTGTTGAGCATCAATCTCTTCGGTGAGGGGCTGCGGGACATCCTGGACCCGCGCCTGAAGGTTGAGTGATACGGTGTCGGATGCCACGGACGCTGTCCTACTGGGTGCGATGGCGGCCGGCGAGCCTGAAAGGCAAACGCGAACTGAAGTGCACCCCATCCTGATGGAGTGCCGCCCGCTGGCGCTGGCGGGTGGCCTGGTCGCGCAAGTCGACGAGATTGCGGGAGAGGAGGAGAGCCAGTTGACGCAGCGAGGCACCCTCGAGTGAAGGAACAGCCAGGAGCAGCCGCATCCCCGCTGCTGTTGGAAGTCAGAGACCTGACCACCGTTTTCCCCACCCGGCGCGGTCAGGTGCGGGCGGTCGACGGGCTTGGCTTTCAGCTACATGAGGGGGAGAAGCTGGGTATTGTCGGTGAGTCGGGATCGGGCAAGAGCGTCACCTTGCTCTCTATCCTGCGACTGGTGCCTCCGCCAGGAGAGACTGTCAGTGGAGAGGTGTTCTTTCGGGGCCAAAGCCTCCTTGCCAAGCCGGCCAGAGAAATGCGGCGGATCAGAGGCAGAGAGATCGCCATGATCTTTCAGGATCCCATGACGACCCTGAACCCAGCGTTTCTGGTGGGAGAGCAAATCCGCGAGTCGCTGCGGATTCACAGCATTGTTCCCCGATCCAATGGGCTCTTCTCCCGTCTATCTGACCAGAAGCGCAAGGCGGCCGAATACCAGCGGGTCTGGCAGGCGATGGCCGACGTGGGCATTCCGGTGCCGGAACAGAGCGCGCGCCGTTATCCCCACCAGTTCAGCGGCGGGATGCAGCAGCGCGCCCTGACCGCCATCGCGCTGTCCTGCGAGCCCAAGGTCCTGTTGGCCGATGAACCGACGACCGCGCTCGACGTCACGATACAGGCGCAGATTCTGGCTCTGTTGGACCAGATCAATCGGGAACACGGGACTGCCATCGTCCTCGTGACGCACAATCTGGGGGTGGTGGCCGAGTTCTGCCAGACCATCATCGTCATGTACGCGGGGCAGTTGGTGGAGAAAGGACAGATTGATCAGGTGATTGAAGAGCCGCTGCATCCCTACACACGCGGGCTCTTGCGCTGCCTGCCCAAGATCGGTGCCGGAGCCGCCAAAGCAGAAACCAAACGCCGGGAGAAGATCTGCCCCATTCCCGGCCTGGTGCCTGATCTGGCCATTCTGCCACCGGGCTGCCCGTTTTCACCACGCTGCGACGTTGCCATGCCCGCCTGTTCCGAGGTTGAAAGCGTTCCGCTGCTGCCGCTGCGGGACGGCCGGTTGGTTCGCTGTCTCCGCTATCAGCGCCAAGCGGGACCGTGACGTACCAGCCAGGAGCGAGGAATTGACCGATCAACCGTTGGTCGAGGCCCAGCAAATCAAGATGCACTTCCCGATCCGGTACAGCTTGCTTGCCAAGCTGCTAACCGGACGGAGGGATCAGTGGGTGAAGGCAGTGGACGGCGTGAGTCTCAAGATCCATCCCGGGGAGACCGTGGGATTGGTGGGCGAATCGGGCTGCGGTAAGACAACCTTCGGCCGGGTACTGACGCGCCTCTACCGGCCAACGGCCGGCCGGGTGCTGTTCGAGGGCTATCCTATTGACGCCAAGGATAACCAGCAGGAGGCCGTGCTCTTTGACAACGGGCTCACGGTGCCGGGCCGCCAGCCCTTGGGTAGTCTGAGCTTCTATCAGAAGACCCAGATCATATTTCAGAATCCCTATTCTTCGCTGAACCCGCGCAAGACGGTGCGGCAAATCGTCTCCGTGCCCCTGAGAAACCGGGGGATAAAGGACTTCAAGGCGGTCGAGGAAGAGGTTGCGCACCTGTTGCATAGGGTGGGTATCCCGGAACGCCGCATGGACGCCTATCCGCACCAATTCAGCGGCGGCCAACGCCAGCGCATCGGTATTGCCCGCGCTCTGGCTATGCGCCCCAGGTTCATTGTCTGCGACGAGCCGGTCTCCGCCCTTGACGTCTCCATCCAGGCCCAGGTGATCAATTTGCTAGACGAGCTGCAAGAGGAGTTCAACCTGACCTACCTGTTCATCGCCCACGACCTGAGCGTGGTTCATCACGTCAGTGATCGGGTGGCAATCATGTACCTGGGCCAAATCGTCGAGGAGGGCCCGACCGGCGAGGTCTTTGGGCACCCGGCGCACCCGTACACCGAGGCGTTGATGGCGGCCGTGCCGGTGGTGGACAAAACCGCTCGCCGGGATCGGATCATCCTGGAGGGCACTGTGCCCAGCCCTATTGACCCGCCTTCGGGCTGCCATTTTCACACCCGTTGTTTCGCCAAAGTCGGCAAGATCTGCCAAGAGCAGGAACCGGCCTCTGTCGTCGTGAGCGAGGGACACCGCGTAGCCTGCCACCGCTGCTGAGTCCTGGGGGACCCGTGGGCGAGTATCTTCATCTCACTCTACAGGGCCATCACTACGCAATGGGGCTGCAGCACGGCCGCCAGGCCAGGAAGCTGCGGCCGCTGATCTCTGCGGCGATAGAGGCGCGCTTTAACCAGATCGAGCAGGACGGACCTGATACGCGCTTTGAGGGTTTGGTGCGCGAGACCGCAGCGTTGCTGAAAGAGATCGGCGCTCCGCTGCTGGACATGATCCGCGGGCAGGCCGAAGCGCTCGAATTTGAGTTCGACACGCTGCTGCGCTACGATCTGGTCACCTACCTGCGTGACTACCTGGCGACCCGAAAGCCTTCAGGCAGCGAGGGCTGTACCACCTGGGCTGCCACAGGGTCGGCCGCAGTTGGTGGACAGCCCATCCTCGTCAAAAACCGGGACTATCGCCCTGAGCATCTGCCTCTGCAGATCGTGATCCGCGCTACGCCCGAGACCGGTTATCGCTACGTCTGTAGCGGCAGCGCCGGCAGCCCGGGCGTTTTCAGTGCTGGGATCAACGAGTGTGGGCTGGCAGTCGCTGATACGCACGTTTGCTCTACCGACCTGGGTCCTGGCCTGCCAGACTATGCGCTGATGATGCAGGTTCTGGAGGCGCACGGCAGCGTATCCTCGGCCGTGGATTACCTGCGCTCAGTACCGCGCCTGGGACGGAACAACCTCATCCTGGCTGATGCCGAGGGCCACCTGGCAGTCTTTGAGATTGGACATCACCGCCACGGGTTGTTTGAGGCTGAGGACGGCGTGCTGGTGAACACTAATCACTTTGTCAGTTCCGAGCTGCAGGACAGCTTTGTGGACACCAACGCGCCGCGGGCAAAGGGCAACTCTTTCCGTCGCTACGACAAGGTTGCAGGCGAGTTGAGGAAGGCGCGGGGCCGGATTGGCGTTCCCTTTGCCCAGCGACTGATGGCGAGCCATGCCGGTCCGCTGGCTTCCATCTGCCGTCACCCAACGGCGGGCAGCAAGTCGGCGACGATCTCTGCCAGCATCTTCCTGCCCGCCCAACGGAGGATGCTTTTCTGTCACGGCCTGCCCTGCCGGGGGCACTATGACGAGTTTGGAATCAAGCCAATCGAATGGAAGGAGCGGCCCAGGTCAGGGTGGCGCCTCAATCGCCATTGAGGTTTCTGGCTGACTCTCCGCTTTGTCAGGACGGGTACATGCAGGTACGCAAGATCACCGTCTGCGGCGGGGGAAACGGAGCGCAAGCCCTGGTACCCATTGCCGCCCACAACGTGGGATGTCCTGTTGACCTCTATGCTCCCCACGCTGACGAAGCCGAGCGGATCCGCGCCGGCAGCGCGGACCACGGCGGCATTGAGGTCACCGGAGCAGTGCAGGCCAAGGCCCGGCCCCGCCGTACCAGCGCCAACCGGGCATGTCAGCCTAGAGTCCTCGGTGCATACCCAGCACCACCTGTTCGCCACGCTCCATGAAGCCTTGAGCGGTGGAAATGACTGCCAGATGACCGCGCCGGGCCCGCAAGGGGTATTGCACGGCATTAGGGCACCGCAACGCTTATTGCAACTCTGGTGATGCTGTGATATAATGTGGCTTAACGAGTTCGCACCGGCGCCGTGTTCAAGATCCCTCCTGGCTTGGCGAGTGCAGAGTTCGAGGCGAGTCGCAATGGCAACGGATGGACGGGAACGACCGGGTTCGTCCATGAAGCCCGTGAGACATCGGATTGGAAGAGGGGGACTGGCCGATGACCGAAGAGGGTAAAAGCCGGCCGGATTCGGCCGGCGGCCAAGCTGCTCAAGGGGTGGGGGACAGGATCGTCGCTGCGCTGCCCAAGTTGAGCAAGAAGCAGAGAAAGATCGCGCGTTTTGTCTTGGATAGTCGGGACGTAGTGGCTTTTGCTTCAGCGAGCGATGTGGGCGAGAGAACCCAAAGCAGTGCAGCCACGGTGGTGCGATTCTCTCAGGCTTTGGGCTACGACGGATACCCTGACTTGCAGGCTGCCATTCGCGAGGGGATTTCCTATCAGCGGACGGCCGTCCAGCGCCTCGAAGAGCGGCTGGCGAGCCCAATCCCTAGAGAGAGCATCGTGGCCCGTGTTTTCGCGACGGACATCCACAACATCGAGCGCACGGCCGTGCACGCGGTCAGCAATCACCTGCAAGGTGCCGCGGATGAGATGCGCCGCGCCCGGCAGATTCTGGTGGTCGGTGACGGCCTGGCGGCGGCACTGGTGGGACACTTTGTGCATTCGCTACGAGTGATTGGACTGCCCGTCCGGAGCGTCACCGGGGGCGGTGAACCGCTGGCCTTGGCCCTCGCCTTCCTGCAGCCGCAAGACGTGGTGGTCGGAATCGGCTTCTGGCGCAATCTCCGGGATGTGGTTGAAGCCGTCCAGCGGAGCCGGGAGATTGGGGCCACGACGATAGGCATCACCGACAGCAGACTATCTCCTCTCGCTCGGCTGCCAGACTATTGTTTCTTGGTCGCTGCGGATGGCGTGGCGCATAGTCGCTCCCCCGTGGCGGCCCTGTCCCTCCTCAACGCATTCGTGGCCGTCCTGTCATTTGACGTTCGGGAACAGGTTGGGGAGTCGTTGCGCTTGGTGGAGGAGGCCTACGTGCGCAGCGGCTTGTTGGCCGAGTAGTGGCGGGCCTCGTGCCCGCCCTTGAGATGGGAAGGAGGTGGTGCTACGAACAATACGAGTTGGCGAGACTTGGCATTTAATGTTGTGTTCAAATGAAAGGGAGAAAGAATAGAAATGTCTACTTCAAGAAAGACTCTTCTGGCAAGTATGTCGCTGCTGACAGCGCTAGCTGTCCTGGTTGGCTGTGCCGCCCCCACGCCCGAGGTGATTGAGAAAGAGGTGTTCGTCACCCAGATCGTGGAGGAAATGGTCCTGGTTGAAGGTACGCCGCAAGTTGTGGAGGTCACAAAGATCGTCCAAGAGACGGTAGAGAAGGTAGTGACCGCCACGCCGGTCGTGGGGCCGCAGAAGGGCGGCACACTGGCAATTGGCTTGGCCGCCGACATCTATACGTTGGATCCGGCCGATTACCGCGATAGGACCATCGAGACGGTCATCCGCAACATGTTCGATGGGTTGGTGACCCGCACTACCGACGGACGGGTGGTTCTGGAACTGGCCGAGTCCGCCGCCCTGGTTGACGACACGACCTGGGAGTTTGTGCTCAAAGAGGGCGTCACCTTCCACAACGGTGAGGAGCTGACGGCCGAAGATGTCAAATTCACCTTTGATCGCATCATCACCGAGAACGCCATCGAGTACCCCGAGCCCCACACCTCCCCGCGCAAGGGTCTGATCTCGCCTCTCGAGAGTGTGGAAATCGTGGACGACTACACGGTGCGCTTCCACCTTTCCGACCCGTGGCCGGTGGCGATGCAGATGTTCGTCCACCAGCAAATAGTCCCCAAGGATTACTTTGAAGAGGTGGGTACCGAGGGGTTTGTCAAAGCACCAGTGGGCTGCGGACCCTTCAGATTCGTGGAAGGCTCTTTTGGTGATCAGATTGTGATGGAGCGGTTTGACGAGTACTATGGTGGGGCCGACGAACTGCCACCGGTGGGCCCGGCACTGGTGGACCGCGTGATCTTCAAGATCCTGCCCGAGGCCTCCACGCGGGTGGCTGCGCTGAGGGCTGGTGAGGTGAACATCATCCAAAGCGTGCCTTCGCACATGATCCCGCTGTTGGCCACCGATCCCAACGTCCGCGTCGTCAGCGGCCCCAGTACGCGACCGGCCTGGATGGAGATGAACGTGAACAAGCCGCCTTTTGACGACATAGGGGTCCGGCTTGCCATGAACTATGCGGTGGACGCGGAGACCATCCTGGCAACAGTGCTAGGCGGCCTGGGCATTGTCATCCCCGGCCCCCTATCGCCCTACAACAACTTTGCCGATCACACGCTAGAGCCCTACGGCTATGACCCGGACCAGGCGCTGGAGCTACTGGCCGAATCCGGTTGGACGGACTCTGATGGCGATGGCTTCCTGGACAAGGGCGGGGAGATATTCGCCTTTGTCATCGACGCGACGCCGACGAGCAAGACCAGGGCTGAGGCTGTCGCCGGCCAACTGCAGGAACTGGGCATCGACGCTGCCGTCCGCATTTGGGGCGACTATAGCGTGCTCAAGCCGCTGATGCTGGACGGCGAGCGCACAGCCTACGTGGGCGACTGGGGCGACTCGGCCTTTGACCCCGTGGGGCACTTTGAGGCCAAATGGCACACCGCAGTCGAGGGCACGGGCAACGGTCGCGGCAACTTTTCCGGTTACAGCAACCCTCGCGTGGACGAGCTCATTGGGGCCGGCGAAGTGGAACCGGACGTAGAGAGGCGCCACGAGCTCTACGACGAGGCGCAGCAGATCGTGTACGATGAGGTGCCGGCGGTCTTTTTGTTCCTCCCCGACATCCTCGAGGCCAGTACGGCCAATGTTCAGGGTTGGACGGTCGCTGCCGACGGCCGCTTGAATATGCACGACGTCTGGCTGTCCCAATAGCCTGTACGCTCAGCAGCAAGGACAGGTCACCATCCGCTGACGGTGACCTGTCCTCTTGAGTTTCGGCCTTCCGTGCTGGACTGTATGCGGGAGAGGAGCACGCATGAGACTGGCCAAGGTGTTGGAGCGGGTCCTGGCAGTTATCCCGATCATGCTTGGGGTGGCTATCGTGGTCTTCCTCTTCATGCGGCTGACCCCGGGCGACCCGGTGGACATCATGATGGGCGAGGCCGGCTTTGTCTCTGAGGGCGAGATAGAGAATCTCCGCCGCGAGTTCAACTTGGACCAGCCTCTGCACGTGCAGCTTGCCTTGTTTCTGGGAGGCGTCATCCGGGGTGACCTGGGCAACTCCTTTGCCAGGCGGACGCCGGTGAGTGAACTCATCGCCGAGCGGTTGCCGGCTACCATCGAACTGGCCCTGGG
>JAUVHW010000397.1 GCA_030593075.1 Ardenticatenales bacterium | reverse complement strand
GTTCGAGATCGAGCCCGACGAGATGGAGCTGGCTCCGGCCGCCAGCGAGACGGCGAAGGTGACCGCCGCCCCGAGGAAGCCCTTCTGGATCGGCAAGGTGCAGCCGTACAGCTTCCAGGTCACGGTCACTTCCGGCACCGCCGCGCCACAAGTTCTGCGAGCCCAGTTCAGGCAGCGCGCCTGGCTGCCTGCCTGGCTGCCGGTGGTGCTGATGCTGCTGTGCTGCGGCCTGGCAGCGCTAGCGGCTATTGCCGGTCCGGAAGCCTACGGCCTGGCGTTTCCAAGCCCAACGCCGACCGCCACGCCGCCCTTTACGCCAACGCCCACCGCTACCTCTACGCCCACCCCCACGCCCAACGTAACCGCGACCTGGGAGGCGCTGGATTCGGACGGCGACGGGCTGAGCAACGGAGAGGAGACGAACATATACAGAACCGATCCACTCAGGCCGGACACAGATGCAGACCAGCTCACCGACGGGGACGAGGTCCTGATCTACAGGACCAATCCTCTGGACAACGACACGGACGACGACACCTGGTTGGATGGGGAGGAGGTGCAGAGGTCGCTGCAAGTTTTCGGCGAAGGATCCATTGTGTGTCCATCTCCCGGCAACCGGGACAGCGACGGTGACGGCATCGATGACCGTGTCGACGAAGACCCCTGCAACCTGCCGCCGACCGAGACCCCTACGGTTACACCCGTCCCCAGCTTTGCCATTGGAGGGCAGATAAACAGCAACGACCACCTGGACAAGGCCAAAGCGGCCGGCATGAAGTGGATCAAGAAGCAGATTCGCTACGGACCCGGCGACGCCGCGATGGCTCTAGCGGAGGACATCAACACGTGGCGCACGCAGGACTTTAAAATACTGCTCAGCGTGGTCGGGCACAAGGAGGACCTGGCCCACGGGCCGGGTTACTATGACCAATACGCCCAGTTCGTGGGCGGGTTGGCGGAGATGGGCGTGGACGCAATCGAGATCTGGAACGAGATGAACCTGGACCGCGAATGGCCAACCGGGCAGATCAACCCCAACGACTACGTGAACCTTCTGGGGCGGGCGTCCCTCGCTATCAGGGCGCAGGGGACCGGCACTCTGATCGTCAGCGGGGCGCCTTCGCCGACTGGGTATGACGATGGGGTGACCGCCTGGGCAGACAAGCGCTACCTAGAGGGCATGGCTCAGGCCGGCGCGTCGCAGCACATCGACTGCATCGGAATCCACTACAACGAGGGCATCATCGCTCCCAGCGAGACGACGGGCGATCCCCGCACTACCGATCACTACACTCGATACTTCTGGGGGATGGTAAACACGTATTGGGACGCCTTTGGCGGCAGCAAGCCGCTCTGTTTCACCGAGCTGGGCTACCTGTCCCCAGTCGGATATGCGCCACTGCCGTCAAGCTTTATCTGGGCTCAAGACACCAGTGTGGATGAACACGCCAGGTGGCTGGGCGAAGCGGTGACGCTTTCACGAGCCAGCGGCAAGGTCAAGCTGGCAATCATCTGGAATCTGGATTTCGAGACCTACTCGGGCGACGACCCGCAGGCAGGATATGCCATCATCCGCGCTGACGATAGCTGCCCAGCATGCAGCAAGTTGCTGGAGGCAGTGTCCCCGTGAGACCGGCTGGGCGCTACGGCCGCACGCGCCGGTTGACAGGGCGCGCTGAATTGAAGACAATGCGGTAGGAGGAACCTGCGAAGGGGAATGCTACCCTTGGAGTCCGAGACTATCCGACCGAAACAGAGCAGGCAAACCGGCCGGCGGAGAACAGACCGGAGCAACGTTCTGAGCCATCTTGTGCCACTGCCGTTCTTGCTCGCCCTGCTAGCATTGTCGGCTATGGCCTGCGCGCTGGGCCAGCGGCCGCCGGCCGCCACTCCATCTCCCACTCCCACGTCGTTGGGCACGCCAAACCGCGATGCAACCGCGCCGCCCACCCCCACCTCCGCTCCTACACCAAAGGCTACGCCCACCGCGCGGGTTGCGGCGCCCACCCCTACCGCCTCGCCTGAACCGAGCCCAACTCCTACCGACGAAGGACTGGCCAGCATGCCGGTTGGCGTGAACCTGCTCAAGAACCCCGGCTTTGAGGGTCACTACGAGCCGTACGCTGGCAAACAAGAGTGGAAGGTGCCTGACGGGTGGATTCCCTGGCACTTTGAGCGATCAGACACGGACTTTCCACCCGAGTTCAAACCTTCTGAGGCTCCCAACTACAATCGAATTCACGGAGGCGAGCACGCGGTGCAGTACTTCAAGTCGTGGGGCACCTACGTTGCAGGAGTGTACCAAAAGGTCCCGTCCGTGCCTGGGGTGAAGGTGCGTTTTGCCATCTATGGGCAGGCGTGGTCGCGCATTGATGGGGGAGACTGCCCGCTGGAGCAATCCTGCCAGCCGGCCGACATGGGCATGCGAATCGGCATCGACCCGGCCGGGGGAAGCAACCCCCGGGCAGACAGCATCAAGTGGTCGTCCAGCCAGAGCCCTACCAGTGGCTGGGTACTCTTCACCGTCGAGGCCACCACCGAGAGCGACTATGTGACCGTCTTTGCCTGGTCCTCGCCGAACCAGCCGCGGCTCAACCAGGACACCTACTGGGATGACGCGAGCCTCAAGGTGGTACGGTGAGCCGC
>JAUVHW010000206.1 GCA_030593075.1 Ardenticatenales bacterium | reverse complement strand
CGAGAATCCTCGCCCACTGCCGAGCTGGTCAGCGATCAAGAACTACCTGGGCGATCTGGCCGAAGCCACGAAGGATGCAAAGGTAGGGAGAAGGAGATTCTGATGGTCAACGCGCCGACTGACGCAGCCGAGATACTTGGGACTGCCGCAGAGGGGATTGACCCTGCCGCCGTGGACGCCATCGCTCTCGCTGGCGCCCAGAGCCGCGTGCAAGAAGGTCTGCCGACCGACCTCGCCACCATGTATCACCCAAACGGTACGACTAGCACCATTCTCCTACCGCCGCTTGGCAAGAACGGACGTGGTGCCGGCGACCGCCGGCAGAAGATCATGCACTACATTGCGGACAAGAAAGGGCCAAAGGGCGAGCAGTGGTGGTTTGCCTCCCCTCCGCCTGGCTGGAAGCCACAGCCCTTGCCTGTTCGCTGCCCGGTAGTGGGCTGCGACAGAGCCGGTGGCCTGCCTGACCTCTTGAACCTCTGGCGCCACATGCAGAATAAGCACCCGGGCGAAGTGCCCCTGTACCAAGGGCTGCTGAACCAGATCCAGCAGAAGTTGGAGCACGACGTAAGCCCAGACCTAGCTGCGCTACTCGGGAACGCGCCGGAGGAGCCCGCAGCCGAAGAGTCGCCTGCGGAGGACCCGCCGAGCGAGGAGGCCGATGGCGTATGCGGGGACTGCGAGGCGTCTGTGCCGCAGGACCACGAGAATCCGGAGGCGTGGCTACGGGGCCATCGCTTAGGCGCCCACGGAGCTAGCTGATGCCTGTCCAAGGACACGTTCGCTACGAATCCATCACCGTTAGTGGCACGCCGATCGGCATGACCGTCACTGCGGGAAACGGTTTCATTCCGCAGGTCGCTGAGATCACGGTGGAGGCCAATGCTCTGCGCTACCGCGTGGATGGGACTGATCCAGCCGCAGATGAGGGACACGAAGTAGAGGATGGTGGCAAGATCGTCCTCTTGAACCAGGGTGAAGTGAACCTGTTTCGCGCCATCAAGCGCGACGCAGGAGACGCGATTATCCGAGTTTCGCAGGGCGTGGACTACGTTTCGTAGGGAGGAGGCAATATGCCAGGCACTTTTTCAGGGCCAGGAGCAGCCGTGACCGCGGCCCGCGAACAGGCCGAACGCACTCAAGAGCAGAACGACCTCCTGCTTGAGAGCTTCCTCGAACTGAAGGTCATCACCCTCCACCTGGCCGAGATCGCAGGTGTGAGGTTCGAGCAAGAGGACATCGATCTCGAGGCCCACTAGGAGTCAATACCTCCCCAGCCAAGTGAGCCGGGAGGGAAGGAGAGGAGAACCGACGTGGCATTAAACATCAAGATGCCGTTCAAGTTTGGCGGAGGCAACGGAGAGCCGGAACTGAGCCGGGACAACGCCCAGCTCGTAGCGACCCTGCACGGCAAGCACTACGATGACTGCCTGGCAGGCCGGGTATTCTCGCACACCCCCACCCCGATTGGCCTGGCCATCCCCATCTACACGGGCACGGCCCTCGCGGGTGGGATGCCGATCTGGAACCCCAGCAACTCGAAGGTCAATGTGGAGTTGATTTCGGCCACTGTCGCCCCAAGTGCCACTGGCACCGCTGCCGTTGGCAGCTACGGCCTGATGTTCCGCAACAATGTGGGCAATGACCTTGCCACTGGCGCAGAGATCACCGCCTTCGCCGAAACCGATCCAGTGAACGGCCTCCTGGGCGGTGGAAACGTCTCTCAGGTGAAATCGTCCAACGCCGGCGCCTGCACAGTGACCGCCGGCGTCGCCGCCGAGTTCACGCGCACCATCTTCGGTAGCGGTGTTGCGGCCCAGGCCACAACGAACCCGATCAACTTCGCCCATCACGACTTTGAGGGCACCGTGATCATGCGGCCGGGGACGCTGTGCTGGATCGCCGGGGTGTTGGCGAGCGTTCGCCTCTACAACACCACGCTGGTCTGGAAGGAACTGCCGATCTAGGCGATTCTGTAGCGGGGGCCGTGGCTTGGCGACCCCCGCTGCGAGTAGGAGGAACCCAGTGCTTCCATTCTCGGTGACTGTAGGAGGGCTTACGAAGGAAGGCGAGGGCAAGTGGGTACTGGCCGTAGACGCCGCCGGGGACCGGCTGTTGCTTGCTCATGATGATAAGTCGCTTCACTGGCATCCGATGGCTGACTGCACGCTTCTCGGTGTTGTACCCCCAGATGCGCCGCGGCCTGTGATGCTTGTTCAGCCACAGCAACAGCGACAGCAAGAGCCGATTGTTCTGATCAGACCCACCCCCAACGGAGCGTAGGAAAGCTCATGGCCGACGCAGGCGTTCCCACGACGCGCGTGACGCGCCGCACGATCCGACGCCGCATCGGAGAGATCACTGGCTGGGAGGTCTGGAACGGGCTGGGTGGCAAGGCGACTGGCGCTGGTTCGGCCACGACGCTGATTGATGCCGACATCTACTCGTCTGCCCTCGACCAGAGAGTGCGCCGCCGGGACTACATCCTCTTCCTGGACGACGCGACGAACGCCGCCGACTCTGGCAAGTGGCGCTACGTCACAGAGACGGTGGACTCGTCGGGGACCGTCCTCTGGACAGGCAACGGGAGTCTGACGCTCACTCTCGAGGAGATGGACCCGCCGGAAGAGTTCGGGCGGCGAGTAGTTCGGGTGGAGGCCACAGGTGCCGACGGCCATATCGAGAGCGAACTCATCGAAGTAGACCCGGAGGATGGCCCCGACTGGCACATCCAAGCCCTGATGCGCTCCATGGCCACCGTGGCCGGCGCGGCTGCGGGTACTGGCGGCGCGAAGATCGTCGTGTACGACCTCACGAACAGCGCGGCGATTACGTTGGACGACCCAGACGCGATGACCACCACGGCCAGGGGCTGGAAGTACCTTCAGTCATCGTTCATAATTCCGGCCACCTGCTACCAGATTGCGGTGCGTCTCCAGACCGTGACGAACACCGAGTTCAGCGAGTTCGCCTGGGTGCAGCTCATGAACCGCGCCCGGACCCGGTTCGCACTTCCGAGGCGGATCACTACCAAGCGGCGCATCGGCCCCGTCTACGAGCGCGTCGGCGACCAGTACAGCGAGTTCCGCCGAAGGGCTTGGGGCGGCAACATAGAGCGCAGAGAGGCGCAGGGACGCGGCGTGTCGCTACAGATCAGCCCGGCCCCCGGCATACGCTCCCTCTGGTACTACGAGAAGGTGAACTTCCCGAAGCTCACCTCTGCCTACACAGGCGGCGAGGGCGGCGGCAGCACTCTCGGGCTGGACGATGACAACGTGACGTGGTGCTCCCTGGAGTGGGTGGTGCAGGCGGCGCTGGTGGAGTGTTACAAGTTCCTCATCCGCAGAGACAGCCACGAGATGCCGGACCGCTGGCACGAGGAGCTTGCCCAGGCCCAGGTGGAACTCTCCGCTATGCAGGACGACTACGGCATCGAGGGGATGTTGGTTGAGGACTCGCCCAAGCCGAGGGGCAGCATCATTCTGCGGGTGTAGCCATGCCACGCGGAGAGGTAAACAAGGTCGAGGTCTTCGGTGGCCAGGTAGGCCCGTATGGCGACTCGGTACTGAACGTCGCCCGGCCCAGAAGCTACCACTCCACCATGCACGGTATTGCCTCGCATCGGGGGTTCATGCCGTTCCCCGTCGAGAACGACGTGGACTTCACCGAGGTTGCCGAGTACATGGCGCCCATCGAGTGGCACGACACCAACGGCATCCCGTTCATCATCGTGGTAGGGGGGGCCAACGTGGCGGGGGCGGTCGCTATCTCCTCAGATGGCAGCGACAGCCTGGAGGAAACGTTCACTGGCAAGACCATCGATCCCGCCTACGCCTCACTTGCGGCTACGCTCCATGCCAACGGCTCCACCACGCCGTACATCTTTGCTGCCTTTGGCAGCACGGGCACTATCGAATACCGGGACCAAGCGCTCCCAGGCTCAGAGACTTGGGCTGAGGTTTCTGGCGAGCCCCTCAAGTCCAATGGTCTGTTCTCTGAGAACGGCAACCTCTGGACCCTGAGCCAGGCGGGCGCCAGCGGTGAGAGCAACTTCGAGTTGCGGAACTGGCCTGCTGGTACGAACCCGGTTACGGGCACCGCTCTAGCCCCGGTTCCCGTAGGCGATGCCTCCTCCAGTGTCACCGGCATGGGCCTCGCCGGCCGGCGCTACTTGGTCGTGGTCAAGCCAGACGGCATCTATGTCTACGACGCGGATACCAACCGGTTCGAGAAGCTCTGGGACTTGTCAGACAACCCTCACCCGGAGACGGGGAAGGGCACGAAGTCCTGGGGTGCGGATGTCTATGTCCCCCTCGGCTGGGGCGGCATGGTGCGCGTCACGCGCGACCTGAATGTGCTCCCTGCCAGCCCCCTGCCGCCGACTGCGAGCCCTGACGGCACTACGCCGGGCCAGGGGGTGATTCGCGCTCTCACGGGCGATGCCACGCACCTGTGGGCTGCCGTGAAGCCGTTTGGCAGGCGCGTTGGCTCGAAGATCAGCCTGAGCGTCCAGACGTCGGCAAACGACATGAGCAGTTGGTCGGACAAGTCCTCGGAGTCAACAGACGATGACCTCAACACCAACTTCGCCTTGAGCGTCATTGAGGGCGCCAACACCGGCGTCATCGCCATCGGTGCCGACGAGCGCTTCTTCGCGCCCTGGTTCGACATTAGCGGCAGCGTTGAGAGCACGGCGCTGGGCACGATGGAGTATTGGAACGGCTCTTGGACAGCGGTGCCCAACACCGTGGATTACACGGACTCCTTCTCGCGCAGCGGGCCGGTCTTGCCTGCCGCGCCCATCCCAGCAGACTGGGTGAAGGCCAGCCCCAGCAGCCTCGGCACTTCTCGGTACTGGGTGCGCTTCAGAGAGACGAACGACGCAGCCGTAGAAGGCGCGACAACGGTCCGCGAGGTGCGAGTCATCCCCGAACTCGCCGCGCTAGACGGAAACGATGTGACCCTCACAGGGATGGACGAAGGCGGCACCCGCACGCACATCCTCAAGGGCTACCCTGTCGGGAACGGCTTCCACTGGGATGATGTCGCTTCGCACGACGGCGACTACAGCCTGGGCCTCATCTTCAGCCAGATCAAGGGGACGGGCGAAGGGCGGGCGCTCTGGGCGATAGGGCCCCGAGGCGCCACGTACTACCAGATGGGCACCACGACGCTGCCCACCAGCAAGGCCTACCCTGACGTGACGAACGCCTTCGCGTCTCTTCTGAGGATGCCGGCAGACGACAGGACAGATGATAGGGAGCGGGACGCCGAGGTGCAGAAGGGCGTCGAGTACGTGGAGATTGAGGGGCGTGCCTTTGCGAACGATGCGGACGAAGTACAGGCGTGGGTGAGCTTCGACGGTGGTACGCCGGTCTACTTCGGTTCGGCCAAGCGTCTGCCCACCAAGCTCACCTTGCCGCAGCACGACTCCAGCAGGGGCTACGAGTACGCTGTGACGGTGGGCCTCAAGGACGCCGCCGCTGGCGCCACGCTGCCCCAGATCACCAAGGTCCGCGTTGGCGTCTACACCGTCGAGGGTGGGCCGCTGGCAGTCTGATGCCGGAGGAACACAGCCCCGAAGCCCTCGCGCATATCCAGGGGCGGCTGGACGCTATAGAGGCCCAGCTTCAGGCTAAGACAGACATCCCCTACCGCCCGCCTGGTGTCGTGCTGTACGAGGACGACGTTCTGGTCAGCACCGACATCTCCCCGCGCTTCCGCCACCTGAACTTCATCAACCACGAGGTAGATCGTTCTACCGACACACCAGAGCGGGCGGACATTGTATCTAGCGGTCAGGCTGGCGGGCGGAATGGCTGCGGGCCGTTCTGGTACGACTTTCTCGTAGACCCGAATTGGGCAACGGTAGTTGCGGCTGGGAATGGAACCGAGGGCGAAGTCTGGACGACCTTTCATGGACACACGTTCAAGGTCTACAGCACCTTGCAGGGCGCGATAGACCAGGCAGAATCCGATGCCGCTACTCGCTCTATTCTCTTTATGGGTAGTACGACCGAGGATCTGACTTGGGATCCTGGTGTGGGGAATAGCTATGCCGGCAGCCTCATCATTCACGGAGTCGATTCTATATCCCCCGGGGCATCCCCTACT
>JAUVHW010000066.1 GCA_030593075.1 Ardenticatenales bacterium | reverse complement strand
ATTTCCGCCCGGGCCGTGATCTGCTCGTAGCGGTAGCACATGCCAGGCAGAATCACACGAATAGGCTCCGGGCAGTACTCCCGCATAGCGTGAATCTGCCCCGGAGACGTGTGGGTCCGCAGCACGATGCCTTCCTGAGTGGTGTAGAAGGTATCCCACATGTCGCGCGCTGGGTGATGGGGGGGCATGTTCAGAAGTTGGAAGTTGTATTCATCGGACTCTACGTCACGGCTGCGATAGACCTGGAAACCCATGTCGCCCCATATGCGGTAGATCTCCCTGAGAACCTGAGTGGAGGGGTGCAGCCGGCCGGTCGGGCGGGGCCGGCCGGGCAAGCTCACGTCAATCGCTCCGGCAGAAATGTCCCGCTCCATCTCGGTTGCCTTGATGGCAGCCGCCTTGTCCTCATTTGCCGACATTAGCTCCTGTTTGACCTCGTTGGCTCGCTTGCCGAACGCCGGCCGTTCCTCCTTCGGCAGTTCCCCCACCCGCCGGGTCATCAGCGTAATCGCGCCTTTGCGGCCGGTGGTCGCCCTTTCCCAGGCATCCAGCCCTTCGCTGTCCTCCACCGCTTCCAGGGCGTCGAGTGCCTCGGCTCGCAGTTTCTCTAGTTGCTCCAGCATGATTCCTCCTGATCCGGCGCGCGGTCACTGCGGTGACTGTGCGTCAGCTGCTCCGCTTCCGCCTTGCCCAGTCTCCAGGGCCATCAAGACATTGTCCACGTAGCCTATGCCCGGAAGGACGAACTTTCTCTTCTGTCGCCCCTCGGGTGCAAAACCGAACTTCTCATACAGGGCAATGGCCCGCTCGTTGCTGCCAAAGACTTCAGCCACAACCCGCTCAAAGCCCTCGCTGCGCGCCCACTTGACTGCGGCATCCAATAGCGCACTGCCAACGCCCACGCCCCGACCGGCCGGCGCCACCCACATCCCCAGGCTGCACCAGTGGCGGTCCTTCCGTCCAAAGCGGCCCGGCCTCATGGAGACCTCACCCACAACCTGGTCATCCAGCTCGCCCACCAGTTGTGCCGTGCGAGGCGTGGTCAGATACGTCCGCACTCGCTCGATCACCGCCACCACGTCACCCACTCCCTCGGGCTCCACGCCAATGTAAACGCCCTCCTGGGCCACTTCCAACACGCCGCTGTGCAGCGCAGGCGCGTCCCCATATGCAGAGTGGCGCACGGAAATGCTGCGCCCATCCTTGGCGCGATAGGTCAACGGCCACTCTATTCTATCCGGTATCATCACACTGAAACCTGCGGCGGCTGCGCAGCGACCGGCTGCCCGTACGGAAGGCCCAGAATAAGGCGTTACGTTCCATACCGTCGGGCAGACCGAAAAAAACCCTCATCCCGCTGCGGGACGAGGGCGCCTTGCTCTCGCGGTACCACCCTGCTTCCCGGCATCATGCGTGCCGGGCACTCTACACCAACGGCTTGTCAGCGATTGGCTACCCTTCTAACGGTGGGCTGCCGGAGCGGACTACTCGCAACTCGGGATGCTGCTTTCACCCGTCAGCTCGGGAGTGAACTTGTGCAGGCGCCTACCGAGCCAGGCTTGCAGTCAATGACCCGGCTTCCCTGACGGCGGCTTGCGGCCCATCTGCCCAGACCCTCTGCCCGACAACCTTCTCCGTCACTGCCTTTGGCTATTCAGTTTTACTTTGCGGCCGTTATTATGCCAGCCGCGAACCCCTTTGTCAAGCCAAGACGAAGGTGCTACAATCCGACCCATGGTTGAGCAAGGGGAAAACGTCGCCCTCACCGTGATGGCGCCGGTCTACAACGAAGCACCCAACATCCGCCCGCTCTACGAACAGATTACCGCTGCGCTGGAGGGCGTGGTGGCGGATTATGAGATCGTGCTGGTAGACGACGGTAGCACCGACGGGGGTTATGAGGTCCTGGAAGATCTGCACCGGGCAGACCCCCGCGTGGTCGTGGTCCAGTTTCGGCGCAACTTTGGGCAGTCGGCCGCCTTTGCGGCTGGCTTTGACCACGCCCGGGGCGACATCGTGGTCACCCTGGACGCTGACCTCCAGAACGACCCGGCCGACATCCCGCTGCTCCTGGAGAAGCTTGACGAAGGGTTCGACGTTGTGGCAGGGTGGCGGAGGAATCGGAAGGACAACATCGTCCGCAAGGTCCCATCGTTTCTTGCCAACCGCCTGATCGCCCGCACGACCGGCGTCAGTCTGCACGATACCGGATGCTCGCTGCGCGCCTATCGCCGCGAGGTGGTAGAGAACATCAATCTATACGGCGAGATGCACCGCTTCATTCCGGCTCTGGCCAGCTGGGTAGGGATCAGGCTGGCCGAGATACCGGTCAATCACCGGCCGCGCACCCAGGGGAAGGCCAAGTACGGCAGGTTCGGGCTGGATCGAGCCTTCCGGGTCATCCTAGACCTGGTGACGATATACTTTATGCTGGGCTTTTTTGGGCGGCCGATGCACCTCTTTGGCAGCGCCGGACTCGTCTCCAGCGCGCTTGGGGTTCTCATTGGCCTTTACCTGGTTAGTCTCAAGCTCATGTATGGATATCGCTACCAGATCGGCGACCGGCCGCTGCTTCTGCTGGCCATCCTGCTGCTTGTGATCGGCGTTCAGTTCCTCGGCATGGGGCTTCTGGGCGAGATTGTCATCCGCACCTACTATGAAAGCCAGGGCAAGCCCATCTACCACGTCCGTTCGGTCCTCTCAAGAAACAGCAAGCAGACGGACCGGTAAGAGCCTTGCTGGCCCGCGGCATGCCCTCCGCCTTGCCAGCCCCTCACTGAATGCCGCAGGCGTGCGTTTCCCGCCAGATCCTCAGACTGCCGCCAGCGCCGCCCCGCACGCAGCTCGGCCGCCTGTAAAGGCAGAATGACCCAGAGGTTGCGCTCAGCCCCTTGGAAGCACCTTTTGCTCACGGGTGCCCTGTTCACTGTCTCGCTGCTCCCGCGCCTGTGTGCCATCGGCCGCTATGTCACGCCGGATGAACTAGCCTGGGTGTACCGGTCGGTCCAGTTCCGTGAAGCACTGCTGCAGGGGCGCTGGGCGGACACGCTCGTGACGGGACACCCCGGCGTCACTACCACCTGGCTCGGCACCGTGGCGATCAGCATACAACTCGCGCTCAAGCCATCCTTGAGCGGCAACTACCAGTGGATCACCCAGCTGGCCTGGCTGGCTCCCGACAACACCACCGCCTTTGTCAAACTGGCGACCTTTCTGACCGCCGGCCGGCTAGCGGTCGCGCTGATGAATAGCTTGGGCATAGTAGGCATCTACGCTCTGGGCCGGTCGCTCTTTGGCCCGAGGCCCGCGGTGCTGGGCGGCTTGCTGCTAGCCCTGGACCCGTATGTCAGCGGCCTGTCGGGTCTGTTCCACATTGACGGCCTGGCTGCGACTTTTGCCACTCTTTCCTTGCTTGCCCTGGGGCTGGCAGCCGCGCCCACTCTGGGCGGCGGGGTGTCGGCCGACCCCAAGCTCCGCCGACGCTACGCAGTCGCGGCGGGGGCGTTGGCGGCTCTCGCGGCGCTGACCAAGGTGTCCAACCTACTCTTGATTCCCTGCTCTGGCGCGGTGCTGCTCTGCGAGGCGGTCCACCATCGCCGCTCGCGAGCCATGCCTGTCCAGCCCTGGATGCCGGGAGTCCTGTGGGCGGCAGGGTGGACGGTCACCACCGTATTGGCTCTGCCCGCCGTCTGGGCAGTTCCCGCCCAGGTAATCGAGACCGTGACCGGCGAAACCGGCCGGTACGTGGGCCAGGGGTTGCACGCGGTCTTTTTCATGGGGAGGTTTGCCACTACTCACGGCCCGCTCTTCTACCCGGCAGTTCTGGCGTTCCGCCTCAGCCCCATTGCCCTCATTGGCGCTGTCCTGGCACTCCCGCTGGCAGTTCTTGGGCTCAGGCCCAATCGGCCCAGTTCCCCTGCTCTACTTGGCCTCTTGCTCTGGGCTCTCGTTTTCGTGGTCGCTATCAGCTTGGTCGGCCAAAAGTTCTCGCGCTACGCCCTCCCTGCGATCATTCCACTGACCCTGGTCGCCGCCGAAGCCTGGAGCCAGATCGCCGGCCGCTGGCACCGATCTCCTCGCTGGGGCAAGTGGCAGGGGAGCCACTGGCTAGCTTTCCTGCTGGTCTCCCTACAGGCGCTGCTGCTCCTTCTCGCTCTGCCGCACCCCCTGACCGCCTTTAACCCGCTTCTTGGTGGAGCACGGACGGCCGAGAGAGTGTTTGCCACTGGTTGGGGAGAGGGAATCAGCGCTGCCGCACACTGGTTGGCGGCGAGACCCGATGCAGCCAGCGCCACCGCCACAGCCAGTAATCTCCCCTCTTTCGCTCCCTTTTTCACCGGCCGGACGCTGCCTTTTGACGACCAGCACGTTCCCCAGGCTGACTACCTGGTTCTCAACGCCAACCCTTGGGAGCCAGACCCCGTCGCCGCCGGCCTGCTGTCGCCTAATGCGCATCTGATCCACACCATCCGCATTGGCGGCCTGGACCAGGCTCGCATCTACCGTCAGGCTAATCCGCAACCTCCCAGCCCCCCAATCCCCAATCTGCCAAGCCCCTTCTCCTTCGACCATCGCGTTCAGCTACTAGGAGCGGTAGCGGAGCCGACAAGTGACCGGATTCGCCTCACGGTCCGTTGGGGGCTGGCCCAACCGGGCGGCCGGTACTCAGTCCATCTGTCCGTCAAGGACAGCTGGGGGCACACCTGGCGTGAGATGGAGGCCCCCTTGCTTAACACCGTCTACTTTCACCCCCAGCACTGGGAGCCTGGCGAGACACCGGAGATCCAATACTCGCTCGGCCTGCCGAGGGGAATCGTTCCAGCTGAATATGGTGTGGAGCTTTCTCTTTTCGACGCAGAGAGCGGGTCCCGGCTTCCGCTCTGGGCGTCGGACGGCACTTTCCGCGGGGTGGCGTACACATCCTCGCGTATTTCAGTACCGCGCTCGCCCGAGCCTGTGGCGCCAGCTGGAGTGAAGGTGCCGGTTCAGATTGGCGCTGGTTGGTTCCAAGGCAACCTGACATTGCTCGGCTCTTCAGCTCCCCCCATCGACGTACTGGCAGGGAGCGAAGCGACCTTTGAGCTTTACTGGCAGCCGCAAGCTCCCTTGCCGGATGGCCTTCAGCTCAACGCGGGATTAGGCGACAGCGTCCGCAGCACGTTCCCTCTCAGCCGCTATCCCTCTGGCCGCTGGCGGTCAGGAGAGCTGATTCGCGAGCAATACTCGCTGCTCGTTCCGCCCCAGCTTTCGGCCGGCCGTTATGCGTTGAGCGTTTTCCCAACCACGGCCGATGGGACTCCTCTTGAGGGTCCGGAGGTGTCCTTGGGCGAAGTAACGGTCACTTCACCTGAGCGGCTGTTCGAACTGCCGCCCGGCATTCCGACTCTTCTCAACTATCGACTGGGGCAACACATCCGGCTGCGCGGACTGGCGCTAAAGACCATGGCAGCCGCCCCCGGCGACAAAGTCCATCTCACCCTCTACTGGCAGGCCGAGGCGCAGCCTGACAGAGCATACACCGCCTTTGTTCACCTGGTGGGACCTGAGGGTTCCATCGTTGCCCAGGCCGACCGCTGGCCCGGCGACTCTCCCAGCGACGCCTGGGCGGCCGGGCAGGTCATCGTGGATGAGTACTCCATTGCCCTCCCCGAAGAGGCCCCGCCCGGGCAATACCGGGTAGCCGTTGGCCTCTACGACGCCGCCACCGGGCATCGATTGCCGCTGACCGATGCGGCCGGGGCCCAGGTTCCGGACGACCGCCTCTTTCTCCCGGCAGCTTTCACTGTCACAGGCCGCCATGAGTAGGCCGCGTTTCGCAGATCTAGTATCCCGAGCCACGCCCTTTGTCCTCGTGGCCCTGCTTGGACTCCCCACGCTCTGGCCCCTGCTGAAGGCCTCCATGCTGTGCACCCATGACGGGGGCCTGCACTACCATCGGCTAATTGCTCTGCGCCACGCCATCGAGCACGGGTCTCCCCTATCTCGGTGGACTCCCGCCCTGGCGTTCGGATATGGAAATCCCTTCTTTGTCTTCCGGGCGGCACTGAGCTACTATCTGGCGGAGGCCATCCATCTACTGGGGCTGGGCATTCCGGCCGCCCTGAACGCTACCTACGCCCTGAGCCTGCTCGCGGCCGGCTGGGGCGGCTATCTGCTAGGACGGGACCTGTGGCGCAGCTCGGCGGCCGGTCTGGTAGTTGCCGTGGCCTATCAGCAGGCCGCCTACCAGTTGATAGACGCTCTGCACCGGGGCAACCTGCCCGAGTCGGTCGCCCTGGGACTGCTGCCTATCATCATCTGGCTCTACCTGCGCTACCTGAGGGCGCCACGCCCGCTCACCATTGCGACGGCCGCCCTCTCACTCACGGTGCTTCTTCTCACTCACAACATCTCCTCCTTACTCTTCATTCCCTTCCTGGGAGCCGCCCTCCTGATGCTCGCCTGGGCAGAGCGGGCAAGCACGCGAGTCGCCGTGATCGCAGCTCTCGCCATTGGGCTTGGGGTACTGGCGGCCGGCTTTTACTGGATTCCGGCAGTGCTGGAACGAGACAACGTCTCGCTCTATCTGACACACACTGCTCGGAACAACGACTTTCACTACAATTTCGCCCGGCTGGACGAGATACTGTCGCCGCCGGCCGCAAGCGACCCAACCCTGCTGAATCCGCCTCTGTCGGTCCCGCTGGGCCTGCCTCTGGCGGTGCTGGCAATCCTGGGATGCTTAACTGCTCTGCGCAAGCCCAGCGGAAGGCAAGATTCCCACCGAGCCATCATTCTGTTCCTAGCGTTCGGCACGGCCGGGTTCGTCTTTATGGCTACGCCTGCCTCCCTCTGGCTGTGGGAACGCCTACCGCTCATCCGTTTCGTACAGTTCCCCTGGCGAATGATCGGCCGCGCGACCTTGCCCGCGGCCCTGCTTGCCGGCGCGGTCGTCCCGCAGCTCCCGCCTCGGTTCCGCCGGCCCTTCACCGGATCGATGATAGCACTGCTCGTCATCACCGCACTTCCCTACCTCTACCCGGCTACCTGCCCATCCGCCCAGTTTCCTCAACTGGCAGACCTCTACGACTATGAGCGCGCGACCGGCAAGGTAGGGGTGGATCCGATGGGCAGTTTCTTCCCGCGCTCGGTGGTGCAGCGTCCGGAAGCCTCTCCGATGGAGGCCGCGCTGCGCGCGGGGAGCACCGCACGGCGTTTTGACCTCGCGAGTCTGCCCGCCGGAGCCGATCTGGAGCGAGAATCCTACGGCCCGAATCAGGCTAGCATCGACCTGAACACACCGGTAGGATTCCGGGCGCTCTATCACACTCTGTACTATCCCGGCTGGATGGTCAAGATCGACGGCGACACGGTCCCCGTCGAACCTACGCCGCAGACCGGGTTGATCAGCTTCGCGGTGCCCCCAGGCTCTCACCGCCTGACCATCCGGTGGGGGTGGACCCCACTGCGGGCCGGTGCCGCCGCCGTTTCGCTTGTAGCGTTGGCCGGTCTGATTGCGGTGGCGAGAGCCAGCTCCCCCAAATCGGAAAGGGGCGGATTCGAGAACAGCTGCTCGACACTCCAGTTACCCGGCATGCTGGCCGGCCTGGGCATTGCTCTACTCGCCTTCAAGCTCCTGCTCGTGGATTCCGGACACACTCCGCTGCGCCGCGGCCGTCTAGTAGATGGCCTGCTTCCGGGTCTGGAGCACGCTCTCCCGGTGAGCTTTGCTGACGGACTGGAGCTGCTTGGATACGGCCTCACCGCCGCCCCGGCTGGTTCCGAGTTCCAGATTGACCTCGCCTGGACCGCCCGTCACCCCCCAAGTGGAAATTATGCATCACAGGTGGCGCTGCTGGATGCAGATGGGCTGCTGTGGAGCTCCAAGAATACTTTCCGGCCGCGAGGCTACCAGAAACACCCCCGCACGACTCTGTGGCGACCAGAGAGCTGGGTCTGGGACAGTCACAGCGTCCCTATCCTGCCGGGCACCCCACCGGGCACCTACCAGTTGGTGCTCACTGTCTTCCGGCGCACCGACCTGACTCCTCTCAACATCCTCGATGCCGCCGGCCGCGTCGCGGGTCCAGACGTCGTGATAGGCGAGCTGACGGTTGAGCGCCCAGCATCTCCAGTAGCCCTTCCTGTCGCACAGCCTGCGGTCAGCCATCAGTGGGGTGACTTGACACTGCTAGATGCGCGGCTGGATCGTAGTGAGGCCGCACCGGGAGACCCCGTCCTGGTTGCCTTGTTGTGGCGTGCGGAGGCCCCATTGCCTGAGCTCAGCGCTCGTTTGGAGCTGCTGGGTCCGGCCGGAACGTTGGTCCACAGTTGGGCCCTGCCCCTCATTCGGGCCGGCTTCTCCCCCAGCGATTGGCCAGTGGGCGACGAGTTGATGGGGCAGCACCTGGTGCAGATCCCGGCGCGCACTGCGGATGGCCGCCACAGCTGGGAACTGACGGTGCTGGGCCCGGCTGGTGTCGCTGTGGGTCCAGCCGCCGAGTTGGGCTGGCTGGTTGCAAGCGCCCCAGAGCGCGTCTGGGATCAGCCAGAATCGATGCACCCGGCGGACATCCGATACTCCTTGGACACCGGGGCCTCCTTCGCCCAGCTGGTTGGATACGACCTGGGGCAGCTCCGGCCAGGCGATCATCTAAGCCTGACCCTTGTCTGGGAGGCGTTGGCCGAGACCAAGACCAGCTACCGCGTCTATGTGCACCTACTGGCCGCGGACGGAACCCTGGTGACTCAGTCTGACGGCATCCCGGCCGGCTGGTCGCGGCCGACCACAGGCTGGCTCCCCGGGGAGTTTGTCGCTGACCTCCGCTCCCTCGCGATTCCGGCCGACCTCCCGGCCGGGGACTATACTCTCACCGCAGGGTTCTACGAACTGGCGACTGGCGACCGGCTGGAGGCTTCACAGGACGCGATTGCCGTGCTGAGCACCCCATGAAGAAGGAGTGGCAGAGGGCTGGGCTGCTGGCTGCGGTCATCTTGGTGATGGCACTAGCCGGCGCTCTGCGCGTCTGGGGACTGCCCCGGCCGCCGGCCGGCCCGTATTACGACGAAGCCGCCAACGGGATACTGGCTGCCAGTATCGCAGACGAGGGCTACCGGCCGATCTTTATCACCGCCTACACTGGCAAGGAGGTCCTTTACTTCTACCTGGTCGCGTTGGTGACGAAGCTGTTGGGCACCGGCTTGCTGGCGCTCAGGCTCACCAGCGCCATTCTGGGCACCCTCACCGTCGGGGCGACGTTCTGGTGCGCCCGTGAACTCTATGCGGACCGAGGGCAAGAGCCGACGACGCGCTCGGCCGCTACGTTGTCCCTGTTGACGGCCGCACTTGTGGCAACGTCGTTCTGGCACCTGGTTCTCAGCCGGGTGGGGCTCCGCGCCATCGCACAGCCCCTGCTGCAGGCCCTGACACTGGCTCTCTTCTGGCGCGGGCTACGCAACTCCAGCTACCGGCTGCTCGCTGCAGCTGGGGCATGCCTGGGTCTCACCGGCTACACCTACCTGGCGGCCCGTCTCTTCCCCATCCCGCTGGGCTTAGCTTTGGTAGCCTTGCTGATCTTTGACCGCGCCCAACGGCGGCTCCGCCTGGCCCAGGTGACCACCGTCGCCGTGGCGGCCGGGGCCGTGTTTGCACCCCTCGGCCTATACTTCCTGCGAAACCCAGAGCGGTTCACCGTTCGCATCGATCAACTCGCCCTGCAGCCGGGGCTCCAGCCTTCGACCGCGCTGACACTTCCTCAGGCCATGCTGAGGGCCCTGGGGGCCCTGTTTGTCGCCGGCGACCCCATACCCCGGCTCAATCTGCCTGGCAAACCCATCTTTGGTCCCCTGCTGGCGGCTGCCTTCCTCTTGGGACTGGCGCTCACCGTGTATCGCCTGTACTCCGACCGGGAGCCGCTCGCTCGTGCCCGCGGCGTACTGCTCCTCGCGTGGATACCGGTAATGATCCTACCTACTGCCCTCACGGTCACCGACATAATCCCAAACCACCTGCGGGCGGGCGGCTTGCTGCCAATGATCTACGTCTTCCCAGCTCTGTCCATCGCCTGGGTCGTAGAGCGCGCATCACGCTGGCCCTGGGCAGCCTGGTTGGCGCTGGCGGCCGTGCTCGGACTGACGGCACCGTTCACGGTGCGCGACTATTTCGTGCGTCTGGCGGAGCGTACCGATCACTATGAGACCTCGGATGGGGACCTCGCCGATATGGCCGAGTGGCTGAACGCGGCCGACCTGGCCAACACGACCACGTACGTGGCCTCGGTTCACTACCGGCATCCCACCCTTGCTTTCCTGGCCCACGACTATGCTGCGCTCAAGTGGCTCAGCGGCGGCAAGACGCTGGTAGCCCCCGCGCGAGGATCGGCGCTGATCCTGGTCCCCCGCTCCATCGACTACCACTGGGCGCACCCATACCTGGGCTCTGCAGTCCTGGTGGAAACCCCGAACGGGCCTGATGGAAGCCCGGCCTTTGGCGCTTTCCGCCTGGAGGCCAACACCCCGCTCACTGTCGACCACACGACAGCGGTCGACTATGGCCACATCATCCAGCTGGAAGGATATGACATCAGCGCCTCAGACCCCGGCAGTGCAGTTGAGGCGGTCCTTTTGTGGCGAGTGCTCAACCCGCCGCCCAGAGGCGACTACCAGTTCTTTGGCCATCTGCGAGATACCTGGGGCTTGTCCTGGGGTGAGACTTTGCCATTCCACTACCCATCAGAACAGTGGACGCCAGGCGAACGGTTTCTCGATCGCATCCGGGTGGCGCTGCCTCCCGGCACTCCGCCGGGCGAGTACACCCTCTACGCAGGCCTGTACTCGCCGGGGACAGATAGCAACTTGACGGTGGTCGGAGAGGAAGGGAGGTTTGCCGGGTTGGCCGCCCGCCTGCCGGTAACGTTGTCCGCCGCGCAGCGGGTTGAACCGGCGTCCTTGGACGGTATTCGCCGGCCGCTGGACGTTGAGTTGGCGCCGGGCCTCCGGCTGCTGGGTGTAAACTTGGACACTGTCTCGGCCCGCACCCGCGAACCGCTGTTCCTCACCCTCTTCTGGCAAGCCGAGGCGTCCCTAGAAGATCACACGGTCCGCCTGCGCATCGGCGATCTCACGCTGTATGAGGGAGCACCGGTCCACGGGACCTATCCCACCTCCGTCTGGGTTCCCGGAGTGATGGTGGCGGACCGCTACAACCCTCGCCTGCCGCTCGACACTCCAGTTGGTGATCTCCGGCTCGCGGTCGTCGTGCTGACGCCGGGGGGGCAGTCCCGCTCCGCCGAGCTGGGCACGATAGCCGTTTCCAGCCCCCAGCGCAGCTTTGTGCTTCCAGAGATGCAGCACAGCGTCGGAGCGACGCTGGGCGAACACGTGGAGCTGTTGGGGTACGACGCAACTGGCCTCGATAGCCCCGCGGCGCGAATCACGCTCTACTGGCGCGCACTGCGCGAGATGGAGCGCGACTTGACCGTATACGTCCACCTCCTGGCGGCCGACGGCTCGATGGCCGGGCAGAGCGACAGCATGCCGCAGGGAGGTGCCTATGCCACTTCAATGTGGGCGGCCGGCGAGGTAGTGACCGACCACCACGAGATTGCCGTTCCCCAGGACGCGGCGCGGCCTCTGTCGTTGGAGGTGGGTATGTACCTACCAGTCACTGGCGAGGGTTTGGGCGAACCGATAATTCTGCGCTAGCCTGTCACGCCCGGAACCCGATGGCCCGCCGCGCCCGGCCTCTGAAAGAGTCCGGCACCATCCTGCCGCCTGCCGGGCCCACGCTGGCAGACCCCTCTTTCACTCCCGTCAGCTGATCATATCCCCAACGTACCCCTGCCGTCCTGTCTCTCAGAGCCAGGTGTGCTATAATGAGGTCACAAGGTTGTCGAGCTCGCTTGCTGAAAGGCGTTGGGAGGAAACCGCATGTCTCGTCAGACTAGGCTGATCAATTGGTTCACGTTGATGGTTCTGGTGGCTGTGGCGGCTCTAGCAGCCTGCGGCTCCAAGGAAGAGCCGACCAGTACGCTCAAGCCGGCTGCCCGGGCAACCAGCACCGCCCGACCGGCCGAAACCATCCGCCCCACTCCAACACCCCTGCCGCCGCTTCCCCCCCAGCTGGTCAGTCACAGGCCGGCCCGCGGGGAGGAAGGGCCAGTGGACGCTCCCCTGGTCATACGCTTCGACCAGCCGATGGACCCGGACTCCGTGGCGGAGGCCTTTGGCATACAGCCGGCCGTCCGGGGCCAGTTGGAGTGGGCCGACGACCGCACGGTAATGTTCAGACCGGACGGGCAATTCGAGCGCCAGACTCGCTACCAGGTGACCATTGGCCAGGGCGCCAAGAGCGCCGCCGGGCTGTCGGCCGAACTCCCGTTCGCCTTCCGCTTCCAGACCGTTGGCTACCTGGAGGTCAGCCAGACACTCCCGGCCGACGGTACGGAGGAGGTGGCAGTTGACACGACCATCACCGTCATGTTCAACCGCCCGGTCGTTCCGTTGGTCCACACCTCTCAGATGGGGGACCACCCCAATCCGCTGCGTCTCGACCCGCCGGCCGACGGCGTGGGGGAGTGGCTCAACACTTCCATCTATGTCTTTCGGCCGGACGGCCCGCTAGCGGCGGGAACCAAGTATCGGGCCACGGTAGCGGCCGGCCTGGAGGACACCACCGGCGGCGTGCTGGCCGAGGACGCCAGATGGACCTTCACCACCCAGGCCCCGGCAGTCACCTGGATTCAACCCTCGGATGGAGCCACCAACGTAGGCCTTACCGAGAACATCAGCATCACCTTCAACCAGCCGATGGACCCCGCCACTACCGAAGCGGCATTCAGCATCCAGGATGCCGACGGGAACACGCCAACTGGCGGTTTCAAATGGAACGAGGATGACACTGCGATGGGCTGGTGGCCAAAGGGTATGCTGGGAATGGAGTCCGGCTATGTCTGGGAGCTAAGCAACCAGGCGCGCTCGGCGGCCGGCGCGGCCAAGCTGCGCGATGGAGCGTCAGGTCATTTCCAGACCGTTGACTACCCAGCCCTGCTCTACACCTCGCCGGCCGACGGCAGCGCAGAAGCTGACCCTCACCGCGGTATCGACCTCTACTTTGCCTCTCCCATGGATCCCAGCACCATCATGCCTAACCTGACCGTCATTCCCGAGCCTACCAGCGTTTACACCTGGTGGGATCGTTGGGACAACCGATTCTTTGTTGGCATTGACCTGGAGCCGTCCTCCAGCTATACCGTAGCGGCAGGCCCAGACATGGCCGACCCCTATGGCAACACTCTGGGCAAAGGCACTGAGATCCATTTCTCCACTCGACAGCTCGACCCCATGGCCTATCTGAACACCCCCGGCCCTCTGGGAACCTACAACGCCTATACTCGGACGGTGGTCTATGCAGTCTACCGCAACGCGAGCCGGTTGGACCTGAGCCTGGCCCGCCTGAACACGGACGACCTGGTCCGACTCACAGGTCCGGGAAGCTGGAGAAGGATGGACGAGTACTCCCCACCCGAGCAGAACATCCTCCGCCGGTGGACCGTGCCGGTCGAGAGCGTGCTGAACGAGACCCACATCTGGAGGGTGCCGCTAACCGATGGCGAGGCCAGCCCGCTGCGGCCGGGAGTCTACTTTCTACAGATGACCGCTCCGGGTCTGTCCAGCCGGCAGACCTCCAAACACATCCTGGTTGTCTCCTCTGTCAACCTGACGACCAAGGCGGCCACCGACGAAGTGCTGGTCTGGGCAACCGACTTGCTCTCGGGGCAGCCCGTCCCCGATCTCCCGGTCAGGCTGGTGGACGCCGACAACGCCCAGGTGGCGAGCGGAGCGACCAACGCTGACGGTCTCTTCTTGACGACCCACGCCTCCGACGAGAGCACAGTGTATGCCGTGGCGGCCGAGCCCGGCGACGAGCGCTTCTCTGCCGGCAGCACCAGGTGGTCCAACGGAATCTCTTCCTGGGACTTTGATTTGCGGCGCGAGGACTATGCCGATCAGCGCACCAAGGTCTATCTCTACACTGACCGTCCCATCTACCGGCCGGGGCAGACAGTCTACTTTAAGGGCATAGTGCGCGAGCCTCACGAGGCTCGCTACCGCCTCCCCTCCTGGGAAGAGACGACTGTTGAGGTCTATGACTGGGACGACACGCTCATCTATCAGGACGCCTTGCCGGTCACCAAACTGGGGACCTTTGCCGGAGAGTTCGCCCTGGATGAGGAAGCCAAGACCGGGCACTACCGCTTTGTCATCGACCCCGAAGGAGTTCGCCGGTCAGCCCACTTTCAGGTGGCCGAGTACCGCAAGCCCGAGTTCCAGGTAGAGGTACATCCGGCGGCTGAGCAGGTAGTGGCAGGCGACACCATCCGGGCAGAGGTGGAGGCCACCTACTTTTTCGGCGGCGCGGTGGACGGAGCCGAGGTCGAATGGGCAGCCTTTGCCGATGACTATGCCTTTCGCTGGGACGGCCCTGGCCGGTACTCCTTTGCCGACTATGCCGGGTGGCGCTGGTGGGAAACCCGCCCGTATTACGGCTATGGCGAACCGGTCGCTGAGGGCCTCGGCACAACTGATGCCGAGGGCAGATTCACCATCAGCCTGCCGGCTGACCTGGGAGACGAGACCGGCGCCCAACTGGTCACTATCGAAGCGACGGTCGAGGACATCAACAATCAGCGGGTCAGCGGCCGGGCCGAGGTGGTGGTTCACCCCGCCGAGAGGTACGTCGGCATCTACGCCGAACGCTACGTCGGCACGGCCGGTGAGGAGCAGACAGTCAACTTGATCGTGGTGGACCTGGAGAAGGACCCCATGCCCGGTGCGGAGGCCACCTTTGTGGCACTGCAGCGCGAATGGTACAACGTCCAGGTCGAAAAGGATGGGCAGACCCGTTGGGAGTGGACCCTCGAAGAGACCCCGGTGTACACCGAGACGGTGAGTATGGGGACCGACGGCCGGGCCAGCCTGACGTTCGTCCCACTCAGCGGGGGCAGCTATCGCCTGCGAACCACCACCAGCGACGAGGCGGGCCGGGAGAACGCCGCCAGCGCCTTCCTGTGGGTCGGCAGCCAGCAGTACGTCTCCTGGCGAATGGAGAACAACGACCGGATTGAGCTGATAGCAGACAGGGACAGTTACCACCCCGGCGATGTGGCCGAAATCCTCATTCCCAGCCCTTTCCGGGCGCTGGAATCAGGCTCTGGCGTGCGAGCGCTGGTCACCGTCGAGCGCGGCCGCTTCTTCCAGCACGAGGTAATAACCTTGCACAGCAACAGCCAGATCTACCGGCTGCCCATCACGGCCAACCACGCCCCCACGGTCTTTGTCTCCGTCGTTCTGGTGAAAGGGATTGACGAAACCAACCGGCTCAGCAGCTTCAAGATGGGAGTCGTGCAACTCAACGTCTC
>JAUVHW010000086.1 GCA_030593075.1 Ardenticatenales bacterium | reverse complement strand
CGCCTCCCTCGTGAAACACTCGCAGCGGGTTCACGTCCAACTCCTGAATCTCGGGCAAGTCAGTCAGCAGCTGCGAGAGCCGGAGCAACGTATCCACCAGCGCTTCTATGTCCGACGGCTTGTGCCCCCGTGCCCCCTTGAGGATAGATGCGCCGCGCAAGCCTTCGATCATCTCCATCGCATCCCTCCGCGTAATCGGCGCCACCCGCAGTGAAACCTCCTCCAGGACCTCCACAAAGATTCCGCCCAACCCGACCAGCACCACCGGGCCGAACTGGGGATCCTGCCGGCCGCCCAGAATCATTTCCCGGCCGCCGGTGACCATTGGCTGCACCAGGACTCCGTCCAGCTCAACCTCCGGGTAGACCTTTCTGATCCGGGACATCATGTCCTCAAAGGCTTCTGCCACGGCCGGGCCGTTGCGCAAGTTCAACTGCACACCGCCGACATCTGACTTGTGGGAGATCTGCTCAGCGATCACCTTGATGGCTACCGGGTAACCCATGCTCTCGGCGGCCGCCTGAGCCTCCTCCACCGTGGCGGCCGGGACTCCCGGCGCCGTGGGGATGCCATAGTGCTCCAATACCTCCACCGCCTCGGAGAGCAGCAGGTCGCGCCCTTCGGCCTTGGCCCCATCGACAAGGGCACGCACGGCCGCCAGATCCACGTCAAAGGAGGGAATCTCCTGGGGCAGGCGGATCTCTTCCGCCCCCAGATAGTGCTGATGGCTCATCTCCAGGGCGCGGATGGTCTCCACCACCTGGGTGAAAACCGGAAAGTCGTAGTTGGCCTTGAGGTAGGCGACCTCTTCAGCAGCGGCCGAGACATAGTAGGCCACTGGCTTGTCGTACAGCTCGACCATCTCCATCAGCCGTTCCAGCAGCAGTCGGGTGGCCTGGTGTTCGGCATCAGAGAGCGAGGTATGCAAAAAGACCACCCCATCGACTCCTTCCAGCTGCAGAGTCTGATGGACAATCTGGGCATACACGTCCAGGTCGAATAGATCGCCCAGGTCCAGCGGGTTGGTCAGCCTGATGACCGAGGCGCGGAAGTGGGCCTCGATCTCCCGCAGAAAGCTCTCCGGGAACTGAGCCAGGTCAAAGCCCGAGAGCTCACAGGCATCGGCTGCGATCACCGCATGACCGCCGGAACGGGAGATGATGGCCAGGTTCTTCCCCCGCATCGGCGGCAGCCGCAAGCTCTTGAGATCGTTGCCGAAACTGGTTGCGTCGCGGATCCGGATGATGCCAGCCTGGTGAAAGGCAGCGTCCACCACCTTGTCGTCGCTAGAGAGGGACGCGGTGTGAGAGGCCGCTATGTTCTGGCCCAGCTGCCCAATGTTGGCCTTGAAGACTAGAATAGGTTTGGAGGATTTGCGGGCAATCTCCATTAGCCGCCGGCCGTTGCGCATACTCTCCAGGTAGAGAAAGATGCGCTTGGTGCCCTCATCCTCAATCAGGTATTCCACCACATCCTCAGCACAGATGTTGAGCATGTTGCCGACGGACACGAACTTGTTCAACCCCACGCCCTCACTGGCCATCAAGTTTAGGGCGCTCATGCCCACCCCGCCGCTCTGGGACACAACCGAGACCTCGCCCGGCTTGATGAACCGTTTGAGGGGGGGAAAGGGCACGCAGAGGCCATTCTCCAGGTTGATGACGCCAATGCAGTTGGGACCGACGAAACGGATCCCGTATTGGTCCGCGATGCGCACGATCTCATCTTCCAGCTGGCGACCGGCATCGCCGTACTCACGAAAGCCGGCCGTTTCAATAACGGCCCACCGCACCCGTTTCCTTCCACACTCTTCCAGAATGGCCGGCACGGTCTTGGCAGGAGTCAGGATGACCGCCAGGTCCACGTGGTCCGGGATGTCTCCCACCGAATGGTAGACCCGGCGAGTCTCGATGACTCCGCCGCGGTGGCCAACCGCGTAGACAATGCCGTCAAAGCCGAACTCTATCAGGTTGGCCACGATGTTCCGGCCCAGGTTGGTGGGTCTCGCCGAGACGCCAATCACGGCGACGCTGTGGGGGTAAAAGATCTCACGCATGTCTCCGACCTCAGAATCCGATTTGCAGTGCGCCGCGATTATACCCGCCCGCCGCGGATTGCCATCTTTTTGCCCCGCGCGTATAATCGCCCCCGTGTTGACTGCTGCCGACCTCCAGGACTATATCGCCGAACACGACATTCCAGCGGAGATCGTCCGCCCCCCGGCGGCCGCTGCCGGAGGCTGCGCCACGGTCGCGGCCGCAGCGGAAGCCATGGGAGTGCCCGTTGATACCATAGTCAAGTCGGTCCTCTTTGTCATCCGGCGGGCCGAACCGCTGCTGGTCATCGCCAGTGGAGAGCGCCGGATTGACCAGCGTGCCATTGCCCGAAAGCTGGAAATCGGCAAGAGACAGGTCAAGACAGCCAAGCCCGAAGAGGTGCTGGCCTGGACCGGTTACCCGGTCGGCGGCGTGCCCCCTTTTGGGCACCACGCGCCGATCCCCACTTGGATCGACCTGGCCGTACTCGACCAAGAGACCGTTTTCGGCGGCGGCGGCGAGACTGGTTCACTGGTTCGAATCCAGGCGGCAACCCTGGTCTCGCTGACCGGTGCGGAGGTGGTCCAGGTATGCAGCTGACGCGGAGCCAGTCGGCAGCTGGTTGATCGACCCGGCGAAGAGCGGGACCCTATCGGTCCATCGCCCTAGCTACAGCGCAGCAACGCAACGTCATCTGCTGGTCCTGGCGCGGGTCTCAGGACTCGATCTTCGACTAGGGCAGGCCCGCGGACCGAAGACAGAGTGAGGCGATCTCCATGGAGTGGACCGCCCAGGTCATAGTGGTAGGAGCCGGCCCTGCCGGCAGCGCCGCCGCAGCGTCGCTGTCGGCGCAAGGGGTGGACACGCTTCTGCTGGACCGGGCCGCCTTCCCGCGCGAGAAGACCTGCGGAGACGGACTGACTCCGCCCTCAGTGGCCGTGTTGCAGGAGCTGGGACTCCTGCCCAAGCTGGAGGCAGCGGGAGCACTGCGGACCACGGGCGTCCGCATCTTTGCACCCGGCGGCCGTTCCATCGAGATAGGCTTTGACGAGCTAGCGGGGGAGCTGCCCGCCTTTGGCCTTACCATCCCCAGGCGGATCCTGGACGCTCTGCTGCTGGAGCACGCCCAGCAAGCGGGCGCCCGTTTTGTGAGCCGATTTCACGTCGATGGACTGTTGCGGGATCAGGGGGCGGTCGTCGGAGTCAAGGGCAAATGCAATGGGCAGCGGGCTGTCGCCCGCGCGCCGCTCACCTGTCTGGCTACTGGCGCCGGCATGCCTCTAGTCCTCAAGGCCGGACTGCTGCCGGCCGTTCCCCCCGTCTCTCACGGTGCCCGTGCCTACTATGATCTGCCAGCCCTCGATCCGGTTCTCCAGCTCCACTTTGACCGTTCTCTACTCCCCGGCTATGGCTGGATATTCCCCCTCAGTGGCGGCCGCGCGAACGTGGGAGTCGGCTCTCTTGCCGGCGGGTCGCCTCGTCGTCGCGCAGCTCCCACCCGGCAGCTGTTCGAGCGCTTTGTCAGCCATAACGCACATGTCCAGGGGCAATTGGCTGGAGCGCGCCGCATCGGGCCCGTCAGAAGTTATCCGCTCCGAACCGACCTGGCCGCCAGGACCCAGACCAACGGCCTGCTGCTGGTGGGAGAGGCGGCTGGACTGGCCAACCCTGTGAGCGGCGAAGGGGTGCACTATGCACTGGAGTCAGGTCTGATGGCGGCTCAAGTGGCTGCCGAGGCACTATTGGAGGGTGACTTGACTAGCAGCCGGTTGGCTGTTTACGGCCGGCGGCTCCACGAGCGTTACGCATCCGGGTTCCGCTGCCTTGGCAGGGTGCGCCGATGGTACTTGCGGGAGCGCGTACTCGACCTGATCGTGCAAAAGGCCCAGCGCCGGCCACGTCTCAAGTATCTGCTCGCCAACGCTGTTCTCGGGCTCACGGACCCAGGAGAGGCAACTTCTCTGGCAACCCTGGCAAAGATCCTTTTCTGATCCTGCCCCACACAGAAAAGAAGGAAGCGCCGGGGCGGGGGGAACCCCGGACGCTTCCGAGGAGAACCAATGAGCTAGGGCGGGGGGGAACCCGTTACAGCGCCCATTGGTTACTAGGCAGGAGTCTACCACATCTCCTGGGAAAAGCAAAGAGGCGATTTCGATTGACAAACCCAGGTATGCCAAGTATAATGCTTCCAGGACACTCGCGGAAGTCTGGTTCGGCGTGGTGATTGGTCAGGAGCCAATCGAATAGGGTGTCGTCGGACAGCGACAACATTGAATCTGGCTTTGGCCTCAAGAGAATAGGAGGCGCGGAACTAAAGACTCGTTTGCTTGGCGCGAAACCCCTCTTGTGCTTGGCGGCCCGGTGGTGTCCTGGAGATCAGCGACTTACCTACCGGGCTTTTTGTTGAGCCGACAGGTAGCACTGCTAGCGAGGTATTGCTCTCGATGGATAGCCACGAGCCACAATCGCCATCAGAACAACCAGAAGAAGAACGCCAACCTGCGAGCGAACCTCAGGTGCTGCAGCGAGGTGACATCCGCGAGGGCACGATACTGTCTGTCGATGAGGAGGGCGCTCGGGTTGACCTAGGCTTTGAGCATACCGCGCTGGTGCCAGCCCACGATCTCGAGAAACTCAGCAGCGATAGGCGAGAGGACCTGCGCGCTGGAGAGCCAGTATCTGTCTACATCACAACCCCTGAGGACAGAAAGGGCGACCTAGTCGTTAGCATTCACCAGGCGGTTCTGAACGAAAAGTGGCTAGAGGCTGAGCAGCTCAAGGAGAGTGCTGCAATCTGGGAGGGAAAGGTGACGGGGTACAATCAAGGCGGGGTAATTGTGGCCTTTGGGCGTCTACGCGGCTTTGTGCCCATCTCTCATTTGCGCGGCATGCCCAGACGAGCCAACTCTGCGCAGATCCGGGAACTACTGGGCAACTACGTCGGCCGAACCCTGCCCCTCCGCGTGATTGAGGCAGACAGGCGGCGGCGCCGCCTGATCCTCTCGCACCGTCTGGCCTATCAGCAATGGCGCCAACAGCAGAGGCAGGCGTTTGTCGACAGCTTGAAGGAAGGCGAGGTTCGAACTGGCCGGGTGCGCGACCTGCGAGACTTTGGCGCTTTCGTGGACCTGGGCGGAGGCGATGGCCTGATACACATCTCAGAGCTGGCCTGGCACCGTATCAACCATCCAAAGGAGGTGCTTCGCGTCGGCCAGCATGTTCAGGTCTACATCCTGAAGGTGAATCGCAGGAGAAAGCGGGTCTCCCTGAGCTTGAAGCGCATGACGCCCCATCCCTGGTCGACCATCCATGAGCGATACCAGGTTGACCAGCTTGTGGAGGGTAGAATCACGCGAGTGGTCTCCTTTGGTGGCTTTGTGGAACTCGAGCCAGGAATAGAGGGGCTGTTGCACGTCCGGCAGTTGCCGGGTACAGCGCGGGATGACCCCAATAACGTGATCGCTGAAGGTGAGGCACACCTGCTCCGCATCCTGGACATCGACGCTGAACGGAGGCGAATCCGACTCAGCATGCGCGCGGTCAAGCCGGAAGAGCAAATGGAGTGGATGGCTGCACACGCGGAGAAAGCCTCGGCACTCGTGGAAGAGACAATTGGACTGGCAGAGCTCATCGATGAAGAGGAATGACTCGACTGGAGCCGCCAGGAAGAGAGACAGGTTGACTGCCTCTACTCTCAGGCTTGACGAGTCATGGCAGAGCCTGCCCAGGCGATTCAGCGAGCGAGTTGCCGGAGACGATGTCCTGACCACCGTGCGCCAGAAGCGCTGGCCCGCCTCCCGGCGCGAACCGCGGCGGGCCGAGAGAAGCAAGGTCGTTCGACGGGCAAGCCGTCGACAGCAGGGAAAACGCTGATAACCCTGCAAGTATCAGTCTAGAGCCTGCTCAGACAGGACACAGCCCGAGGCTGCCCTGTCAGAGCCGGTTCACCAGGAGCATATGGCAACCAAGCAGAAAGAGGAAAAGATAGAGGTCGAAGGCACCGTGGTAGAAGCGCTGAAGGCTACTCAGTTCCGTGTCGAGCTGGACAACGGGCACCGGGTCCTGGCTTACCTCTCGGGCAAGATGCGCAGGTACTATATTCGCATACTGCTCGGCGATCGGGTAAGGCTGGAGCTCACGCCCTATGATTTGACACGGGGCCGGATCACCTACCGCTACAAGAAGCAGTTCGACCACCGGCCCCGCTAGTCGCTGGTGGTGGCATTCGGTTCTCGGCCGCGCGGCGGTTGCCTCGTGCGCTTGACCCCCCATTGAGGGGAGAGGAGGCGTCCGGCGCTATGCTGCCGGTCGCCGGCAGCATAGGGTCACCCAATCCCTGACCTGCAGCCGCCCCGCCAGGGAGACGCGGCACTCTTCCAGTGCTTCCAGCACCTTCGGCGCCTGGTAATCGATGATGCCCGAAAGGACCATCACCCCGGTCGGTGAGACGTGCTCGGCCAATCCCTCTCGAAGCAGCCGCACAATCACTGGAGCCAGAATGTTCACCAGAACCAGGTCCCAGAGCACGCCTGACCGAAGCTCGCGCAGCGATCCACGCACCACCTGAACAGCATGAGCCACACCGTTGGTGTCACAGTTCTGCCGGGCCATGCGGACGGCGACCTGGTCGGTATCCAAAGCCAAGACAGGGCGAGCGCCCAGCAGAGCGGCTGCGATGGCCAGGATACCGGACCCGGTTCCCAAGTCTAGCACCCCCACTCCCGGCCCTGCGTGCTCCTCCACGCTCTCCAGGCACATCCGCGTGGTGGGATGCAGACCGGTGCCAAAGGCCATGCCCGGGTCCATCTGCACTACCACGTCATCGGGCCCAGGGCGGGGCGTCTCCCAGGCAGGGCAGACCAGAATGCGCCGGCCGATGCGAAAGGGAGCATAGTGCTCCTTCCAGGCACTGGCCCAGTCCTCCTCGCGGACCGAGTGATAGCTCGGTTCGGGGACCGGGTAGATTTGCCCCAGATGCCACAGAGCCTCCTCAATCTGCCTTCGCCTTGCGGGCGTGTCCTCGTGCTCTGGTAGATAGATTGATACCCTGACCCGTCCGTACGCATCTGGGACGACAGTATCGCTGTCGGCGCCGGTAGGCGGCAGCTCCAACGAGACGCCCTGGTCCGCAAAGCGACGCAGCACCTCCGCAGCGGCCTCGGCCCCTTCGCCATCAACGGTCACACTGACCTGAGTCCAGTTCATGGCAATGGGGAACGACGGGACCAGTGCGCTGAGATGGACGAGCTTTGGGCCAACTCACAGACCCAGAGAGTCCACAAGGTCTTTGAGGTGATCAAGGAGCCCCTTCTCCTTGGCCTTGGGGATTACCTCTTTGCCCAACGTCCCCCCGAGCTGCTGGAACAGCTCTTTCTGCTCGGCGCTCAGTTTCTTGGGCACGGCAACCTGGATGACGACTATCTGGTCTCCCCGCCCGTTCCGGCGCAAGTGAGGGGCACCCCGGCCGCGGAGGCGAGCAATCTGCCCGGGCTGGGTCCCCGGAGCAATGCGCAACGTCTCCTCCCCATCTATCGTGGGCACGGTGATCTCATCACCGAGCGCCGCCTGAGCTACGTTGATCACCAGATCCAGAATCAGGTCATCGCCGCGCCGCTTGAAGAACTGATGTTCCTCGACGTGAAGAAAGACATACAGATTGCCGGGCGGGCCACCGCGCGCGCCGCTATCTCCTTCGCCCGCCAGCCGGATGCGCGTGCCATTGTCTACACCCGGTGGAATCTTGACCTCCAGCCTGCGGGGCGTCCGCACCCGTTTTCGGCCGCCGCACGCACTGCAGGGGGTGCTGACGGTTTCCCCGCTGCCGCCGCAGGCGGGGCAAGTGCCTATGTTCACGAAAGAGCCCAGGAAGGATTGCTGCACACGGCGGACCTCGCCGGTGCCTTGGCACTGGCTGCAGGCAATTGGGGTGGTGCCAGGCTCGGCTCCGCTCCCCTGGCAGGAGCTGCAGGTCTCTGTGCGCTGGACTTTGATTTCCTTTTCGGTGCCCAGAACCGCCTCTTTGAAGGCGATGGAGATATCGACGCGCAAGTCATCGCCGCGCAGCGGGCCCCGCGCCCGAGCGCCACGCATGCCCGTCATCGTCCCAAAGAACTCCTCAAAGATATCGCCAAAGCCACCGAATCCCCCAAAGCCGCTGGCGCCGGCCGCACTGCCCTGCACACCGGCGTGTCCGAACCGATCGTAGGCGGCCCGCTTCTGCTCGTCGATCAGGACCTCGTAGGCCTCGTTGATCTCCTTGAAATGCTCCTCAGCCTCGGGTTCCTTGTTCACGTCTGGGTGGTACTGGCGCGCCAAACGCCGGTAGGACTTTTTGATCTCAGAGCCGTCGGCTCCCCGGCCAACACCCAACAGCTCGTAGTAGTCGCGTTTGGTTGCCATCACGCGGTCATTGACCGGGCAGATAGGGAGGCAGGTACCGATCTCACCCGATGAGGTCTCCAGCGCATCTGTGCCCGCCTGCGCCTACGCCCAGCGAGACGTCCGGAGTGCACGCTGAGCGCCACCGGAGCGAGTCCGACGTCGGCGCACACCGATTCTAGCCTTCGCGGTACAGGCCCCGCCAGGAACGCTGGTGGGGGCGCCATCCTGCGGCAAGCCCCCGGCACCTTCCGCTGCAAAGGGGCCTACTCGCCAGACCGGCCTCACTCCTCTTCCTCAGCAGCCCCAGCAGGCTGCTCGTAGAGCACGGCCGACGCAATCTGAACGGCGGTCTGAAGCTCCTGGACGGCCGACCTGATCGCTGCCACGTCGCTGCCATTCAATGCCTCCCGGGCGGCGACAAGCTTGGCCTCAACTTCATCCTTGTCGGCCTGGGAGAACCGCTCCCCGTGTTCAGCAAGTGTGCGCTCCGCAGAGTAAACGACCGAATCTGCCTGGTTGCGAGTCGCCACCTCCTCCTTGCGTTTCGCATCATCGGCGGCGTATTCCTCGGCCTCGCGCACCATTGCCTCGATCTCCTCATCGCTCAGGCCGCTGGAGGGTTGGATGGTGATATGCTGCTCCCGGCCGGTGGCTCGGTCCTTGGCGCTCACGCTGAGGATCCCGTCCGCGTCAATGTCAAAGGCGACCTCTATCTGGGGTACGCCGCGGGGGGCCGGGGGGACGCCGTCCAGGATGAACTTGCCCAGGCTCTTGTTATCGACCACCATCACCCGCTCCCCTTGCACCACGTTGATCTCCACCTGCCTCTGATTGTCGCTGGCGGTGGAAAAGACCTGCTGCTGCCTGATGGGGATGTGTGTGTTGCGCTCTATGATTGCGGTAGCCACGCCGCCCAGCGTCTCGATGCTCAGAGTCAGTGGGGTGACGTCAGTCAACACCACGTCGGTAACGTCGCCGCTGAGCACGCCGGCCTGGATCGCCGCGCCGACGCCTACGACCTCATCAGGGTTGACACCTCTGTGTGGTTCCTTGCCAAAGAGCTTGCGCACCGCCTCCTGCACGGCCGGCATGCGCGTCATTCCCCCTACCAGGATCACCTCGTCGATGTCCTCGGCGGAGAGCCTGGCGTCCTGAAGCGCCTGCTTGCATGGAGCAATCGAGCGCGCAATCAAGTCCTCGGTCAGCTGCTCCAGTTTGGCTCGTGTGAGGGTCAGCAGTAGATGCTTTGGGCCGCTAGCATCAGCGGTAATGAACGGGAGGTTGATCTCCGTCTGCATGACGCTGGAGAGCTCGACCCTGGCCTTTTCACAGGCTTCCTTGAGCCGCTGAAGGGAGTGCCGGTCCTGGCGCAGATCAATGCCATGTTCGCGCTGGAAGCTGTCGGCCGCCCAGGAAATCACCCGCTGGTCAAAGTCGTCACCGCCCAGGAACGTATCGCCATTGGTTGACTCGACCTCAAAGAGCCCGCTGCCCACGGTGAGGATAGAGATGTCAAAAGTGCCGCCGCCCAGATCGTACACCGCGATGGTCTGGTCTTCTTCTTGGTCGAGCCCGTAGGCCAGCGAAGAAGCGGTCGGCTCGTTGATGATACGGAGCACCTCCAGACCCGCAATCTGTCCGGCCGCTTTGGTAGCCTGGCGCTGGCTGTCGTCAAAGTACGCGGGGACAGTTATCACGGCCTGGGTGACAGGCCCTCCCAGGTAGGCTTCCGCATCCGTCTTGACCTTCTGCAGGATCATGGCCGAGATCTCAGGTGGGGAGTACTCGCGGCCACCCAGCACCAGCCGGACATCGCCGTTGGGAGCCTCGCGCACGACGTAGGGCACCAGCTCCTTGCAGCGCTGTACGCCCGGGTCATCGTACTTGCGACCCATGAACCGCTTCACGGAATAGAGCGTATCCTGGGGATTGACCACCGCCTGTCGCTTTGCCACCTGCCCGGTGAGGCGTTCACCGGTCTTGGGGTTGATGGCAACAACCGACGGAAACAGCCGGCCCCCCTCCGAACTCGGAATGACGGTAGGATCCCCCCCCTCCATCACCGCGCAGACGGAATTGGTCGTTCCCAGGTCTATACCGATGATCTTCCCCACGCGTCCTCCTTATCGAGCCACCCGGACACTAGCCGCGCGCAGCACTCGACTGCCCAACTTGAATCCTTGCCGCACCTGTTCAATGACCTGCCCGGATTCAAAGTCAGGGTGCTCCTCATACGAAATCGCCTCATGCAGGTTGGGGTCAAAGGCCTGTCCCTCAACTTCAATGGGGACGACTCCGGCCGCTTCCAGCACAGCCGCGAACTTGTGCGCAATGAGAGCCATCCCGTCCTGCCACTCCTCCAGTGAACCATCGGCGTCATCCGGCGAGTTCGCCAGCGCCAGCCGGAAATCGTCCAGCACCGGCAGGAGCCGCGCCAGCAGGTCAGCATTGGCGGTCTGCACCATCTCAGAGCGCTGCGCCTCGGTGCGCCGCTTATAATTGGCCAGTTCGGCCCTGGCCCGCTGCCAGCCATCCAGGTACTCGGCCGCCTGCTCCTGGGCCGCTGCCAACTGCTCCTCCAGGGTCAGTTCCTCCGCCTCTTCAGCCTCGGCGGCAGCTTCCTCTACCGCATCTGTGATTTCGGGTTCTTCAGTCTCTCTCTCTTCTCTAGCCATCAACAAACCTCGCAGGCCAGTCATGACGCAGGCGGTTCGTAGCCGTAGACCTGGTACATCAGCCCCGTCATCAGGCCCGCAACGTAGCGCACCGCCGAGATGACCCGGCCGTAGGGCATACGGATGGGACCCAGCACGCCGAGCGCCCCAACTGCATAGTCGGCCATGCCGTAGCGAGCCAGCACCATGCTCCAATCTCTCAGTTCGTCCCACCGCCCTTCGCCGCCGATGACCACCTGCACACTGCCCCCGCCAGTCTTCGGGATAGGCTCGGCCGAGCTGAGAGTGCTCGACAGCACATCCTCCAGGAAACTCCGTTCCTCCAAGAGGCGAATCCCGCGCCGGATGCTATCAGTGGGGCCAAGATCGGGCGCCTCGAACAGGTGGCTCAAGCCGTCGCGGTACACTCGGTTGGCAATACGGGCATCAGCCCGAGACATCATTTCCTGGAGGAGCGCACAGACCTCTTGCTCCAGTTCGGGCAGCTGAATCAGCATCGCGCTCATCTCTCGGGCGCTCAACCCCTGGCAAATAGCGTTCAGGTGATTGGCAGCTTGGCTGAGTTCGTCCTGGGACAGAGGATGAGCAAGAGTGAGCATGTGCTGCAGCACCTGCCCACTCCCAAGCACCAACACCAGCAGGACCAGCCGTCCCTGGGTGGAGATCAGTTCTATGTGCTTGAAGCGACTCCGGCGCATGTGGGGTGGAGTGACCACGGCCGCGCTCTGTGATACGTGAGCCAGCACAGCGGCAGCCAGCTGCATCCACTGATCAACGTCCAAACGCGCCTGGTGGAACTGGTGCTCAATCGTCCGCTGTTCATCCAGCGGAAGTCCGGTGTCGCTGACCAGGCGCCGGACAAAGTACCGGTAGCCCTCTTCGGTTGGCAGGCGGCCGGCAGAAGTGTGCGGATGACACAGATATCCCATCTCCTCCAGGGCAGCCATCTCCGCGCGCACGGTAGCGGCACTGACCTGCAGGCCGAACTTTAACACCAGAGACTTGGAGCCAACGGGCGCCTTGCGGGCGATATACTCGCGCACCACCAGCCCCAATATCGTCTCCTGCCGGGAAGTCAGATCTGCCACTTGCACACTCGACTAAGCGCAATCCTGGCACTCGCACACCTAGAGTGCCAACGGTGCTCATCAGAGACTATACCAGTTGGTGAAAGGGCTGTCAAATCATCCCCGGAGGAGGCAGAGAACCGCGTCCGGAATGCCTGGGTCGGCTTGCGGCGCCCCCGCGTGGCGCCGCATGGGCTCTGGGCCAGGGTGCCCGGAGAGCGCTCTCAGGCGGCCCTCACAGGAAGAGGGTTCTCAAGGGGAAATCGAGGCAAGAGTGAACGGGCTACCGGCGCCAGCCACAAAACGCCGGGAGGCGAAGGCTCTACTCTACTACGCAGTGCGGTCTAGTCCTGGGCCTTCAGGGCTTCTCGTTCCGCCCGTAGCTCAGACTTTTCAGTGATTACCGCCAGTGTCTCAGCCAGCTGCTCGCGCGCTTCATCCAGCCCAATGTCTTGCGCCAACGAGAGTTCGCTGGCCAGAAGAGTCTGCAGCTCCTCGTAGAGCTGAATATCTCTCCCGGTGAGCGGCCGGGTGCCAGCATACCAGGCCAGGTCGCGCACCCCCCGGCTCATCTGCCGGGCATCGCTGCTGGCAAGCAACTGGGAAATCCCTGCCTGGCGCTCCTTATAGTCCCAAGAAAGCTGCCTCGCGCGCGCCTTGATGACTCTCAGGATGGACTTGGTGGCCGCCACCGGCCGGAGCCTCAGCGCCTCAGCCTGCTCCACAGGGACCATGAACTTGCCTTCGTCAGCGACCATGCGCAGCGTATAGTAGCGGGTAGTCGTACCGGCGAACACCTGGTCGCCCACGTCGACAATGGTCCCCGCCCCATAGCCCGGATATACAACTCGATCGCCTGATCGAAACGCCATTCTCTCCTCTTTTCGGGTTGACTCAAGCAGCACTATCATTATACGCCGAGCGAGCCTTTACGTCAATCTAGGCCATGGTATAATGCCCCCCTTGGCACTGCGGTCCAGTTGCGGCAATCATCCTCGGGGAGCACGCCTGTGGGTATCGAAGACCAGTTGTTTCATTGGCTGACCGAAACGCTGACCACTGTGTTCAGCGCAATAGGGTGGACAGGA
>JAUVHW010000248.1 GCA_030593075.1 Ardenticatenales bacterium | reverse complement strand
GTGCATCCAGCACCAGCCACGAGCGCGCGCTGGCTTTCTACAGTCGGGGGTGCTACACTCAGGGTACATTCGTTTACCTGTGCTAACCCTAGCACGCGCCGTCGCCTCGCGCAAGCGGGGCGTTGGTGTCTCACGACTTGGGCCGCTTCTTGACGGGCGCACGCTTGCCAGGGTGTACGGCGTACACGAGGTAGGCCGCGAGCCTGCGCCCCTTGGCCGGGATGATGCCCAGGTAGTGGCCCCCTTTGTGGCTGTCGTCTACCTTGGCCCCCGGCTCTATCAGGATGAACTTGATCGTGTGTCCGAGGTCAGTCCTATCTGCCATTCTCTCCTCCTCTGCTTACTTCTCCTGCCCTGCCCCCTGCGTCAAGCGGGGGGTTTGGGTTTCTCACCCCCCACCTACTTTCCCCGCACGCGGGTGTTCTCGATGAGTTCTTCGCACTCTCGGATGTAGCGCCAGAGTTCACGCCAAGCAGCACGTGGCATCGTAAGCTGGATCGCCTCGTCCTCCTGGGTGTCCACACCGTGCTGGCGAGTCCACCACTCGAAGAACAGCTTGCGTACCGAAACCTCGATGGTTGGCGTCTCGGGTAGTTTCATGCTTCCTCCTCACTCCTGGTCGGCGGGGCGTTGGGTTTCGTGTGCATGGACGCAGCCGCAGTGCGCGTCTGTCTGGCACCAGCAGCACGACACGCCACCCTCTGGGCCTTCGCAGGGGCCTGAGTGCCGATGCGCCGCTCTCGGGATAGTACGGAACATCTCTGTCAGTCGCTTCTTGCTGGGGCTCATGCTTCCTCCTCGCCCCCGTTGGCGGGGCGTTGTGTTTCCGTGGTGAGGCTGGAACGCTTGAGCCGCAGCGTGAAGCAATCGGACGTGCCGCACTTGCCCGTCTCTATGTAGACGAACCTCCAACCGGCGCTGCCGTTGTGCAGGTGAATGCTGCCCACGCGCTCAACGTAGGTGGCTAATTCCTCTGCTGAGGTCGGGAGAGTCCAATCGGTCACAACCTCGGTCATTCCACCGTCCCCTCCTTCGGGAACAGCCCCGCCCAGTCCGCGAGGGCCTTCTGTACCTGGCAGTTCTCCGTAGTGCAGGGGCGATCTTCCTCGAAGTCGCAACAGAAGTCATGCGCTACATCCGCCGCCTCCGCCAGCTTGATAGCCACGGCCTTGACGCGCTCGTTCTCGGCCTCTAGGGCGGCGATGCGCTGCTCGTAGGCAAAGTGGGGGGGAGCCTTGATCTCGGCAAACCTGTTTATCTGTTGCCGTTTCATCTCTTCAGCGCCTTCTTTGCGCCCTCCGCAACGGCGGCGAGGGTGTCCCGTATCCTGACGCATGGGTGTAGGGGACACTGCTTACGGGGCACGCTTCGATCCTCAGCGCTAGCATGGCGGTGGTGCCCCCAGTTCTGCGTGTACTCCAGCGCCTCCAGCACCAGCCCGAAGTTATCAGCGCGCAGTCTCGCCAAGCGGGCTTTCAGGCAATCCGGCTCCCACCTCTCGTCAAACTCCTTGGTCGCCCGCTCCCCCAGCTCCCTCACCAGTTGGACAGCGCTGTCCAGTTTGCTCATGTCAGCGTCACCTCCACGTATCGTTCCCCCTTCTCGTAGCGCATCTCAGGCGCGGCCAAGCGTAGGTGCTCAGAGCTATCGTCTACCAGCAAGGAGGCATCGACCAAGCCGTCGAAGCCTGCTTTGATCGAGGCCATAGCGTTATCGAGATCGCGGCGCCGCCGGTTGGGCACCACGAACACGACCGCCGCTGTTACCAGTGCTGGCGCAGGGCCAAAAGGTGGGCCGAAGGCCTCACGGGCTGCGAGGAAGCAGTCCTGCCGGTACTGGGCGGTTGCCCGCTTCTTCGTGCCCCAGTGGACCTGAACGTTCGGGCTCAGCTCCTTGGGCGGCCAGGGCAGGCGCAGCACTAGGTCCACGGCAGCTCCTTCGCGATGTCCAGCATGGGGACGCCCGAAGGCTGGCTCGGACGGGACGCGGCGACTTGCTTCATGTAGAAGGGTACGCGGGCAGCCGTACACTGGTCGGCGATGTCCTTCGCCCAGTCCAGCTCCATCGGCCTGTAGCCTGGCCCCGACTCGCCGCCCGCAACGATCCAGTCGAGGCGTTCGTGGCGATTCGCGCCTACACCGTACTCGTGGTGGTATCCGAGCCCCCGCAGCGTATCAATGCCAACTTCGGTGGAAAGGGGAATGTGAGCCAAGTCCACAGGCCCCAGCAGCGGCTCCAGGCTCACCCACCTGTGCGCGGCAGGCGTGTCCAGCAGCAGGGGTATCCTCTCGTCGGCCATGCGCTGGTTCTCCGCCGTCACGCCCAGCCAGACGTTGGGGGCTGGGGTGCGCGCACGCCACCATACTGTGAAGAGGCGACGCATTCGTTCGGCCCGCTTCGTCAGGAACAGGTAGGTGTGTTGCGGGGCCTCCTCGAATGCGTCGAGTACCTGGGTAATGAACCGATCTGATACCGCCTCATGGAACAGGTCGCCCATGAAGCACACGGCCACGGTGTGCGGCTTGCGCCAGCGTAGGGGCTGCGCCAGGCGCTCCGGGAGAAGCTGAATCTTCTCGAAGGGCTCGGCGTACTGCTCGGGCAGGCTTCCCACGTTGCGCCAATACGCCTCAAAGCGCTGATTATGCAGCTTCATGGCCCAGCAGTTCTTGCACCCCTCGCTCACAGGGGTACAGCCGACCGTCGGGTTCCAGGATGTTGGCGCGTAGGGAATGCTCATCGCTTCGGTACCTCCATACGGTTGCACGGCACGTAGAACGGGCACTCTCGCTCGCAGTGAGGGCACTGGTGCCAGTTAGCACGGGCTGATATAACCTCCTCAATCTCGATACCGCAGCAATCGCAATAGTCGGCCCGCGCCGCTTCGGTGAGCGGAATGTCACCCTTGTAGGGCTTCACGCTCCCTCCTCTCCCGTGGCGGCGGCGAACGGCAGCACGGCCTGGGCCATTCGGTTGGCCGCGATCTCGCAGTACTCCTCTTCGATCTCGATGCCGATGGCCTTCCGGCCCAAGTCCTTAGCTGCGCGGAGCGTGGTGCCGCTGCCCATGAAGGGGTCGAGGATGGTGTCGCCGGGCAGGGTGAAGAAGCGAACGAGGCGGCGCATCAACTCTACGGGCTTCTGGGTCGGGTGCGCTACGCCTTCGTGCATGTGTTCCATGACGCGGGCGACGTCGATGCAATCTGGCAAGTGAGCCCACTCGCCGGCGCGCTTTGCTTCTCCCCGTACCAACCACAGCCACGGTTCCCACCGGCGGGCTAGGCCGTGACCGCTCACACCGCTGCCATTCGGCTTGTACCAGACGCCGAGGTGGCGCACAGTCCAGTCAGCCCCTTCAACGGCCGCTCCGAACCTCTTGAGTCTGGGCCATGCACCAGCCCAGAACACACAGGCGTAGCCCTTGGTTAATTCGACTGAAAGGGCAGCGATAGTGAGGTCGATGGCCTCTTGTTCGGTGAGGCCCTTAGCGCCCGGCGTCCGACCCTTGAGGACATGCCCGCGTTGGCCGCGTTGCTTCCCTTTCGAGAAGTCGATGCCCACTCCGTAATCGGGGTCGCTGATCAGCACGTCCATCGGCTCCAGCGTGGGCAGCACCTCGCGGCAATCGCCGTGGTAGATCTGCACGCTCTCGTCCTCGTAGTAGGGCTTCACCGCTTCTCCTTGACGCCACGGCTGGCGGCCCACCCGGCGAGGAAGTAGTATGCCGCGTCGTCGCGCTGCTCGTCGGTGAGGCCGCGCTCCCAGCCGTCCACCCAGCCCTTCAGGCGTTGCGTCGCAGCCTCGATCACCGCCTTCTCCTGCTCTGGGGTAAGGTCAAGCATCGTGCCACCTGATGTCCTTGAACTCGATGGCGATCACCGTCTCGGAAAGGCGCACTTCTGAGTGGAGGTCTGCCCACGCGATAAGGAAGCCCATCAGATTGGCATATCCCTCAGCGATACCATCGCGATCCCTCACTTCTCCGAGCCTCTGCGCCCACGTCTTCACCACGGTCGCGTGCCCCAGGTACTCGCCCTTGTGGACGATGCTGATGCGGTCGCCGGGCTTCTTCTTCAGCCAGTAGGCCGACCGCCGGCGCGTCTGCGTTTTGTCTCCGCGCTTCATGGCGGCTATCGACTCGGGAAGGTCGAATCTCAACGTGTCACCTCACTATTGCTGCACACGTCCACGCTCCCCATCCGTTCTCCAGGGTGTAAGCTGCGACGAATGTAATCTGCTCTTGAGGGTCGAACGGATTCGTGAATCCAGCAGCAAGAAAGACAGGAAGAACACCGCGAGGGTGAAGTTGGAAGAGGCCTTTCTCACCACCAGCGCCAAGGCGGGGTCCATAGATAACATCGGGGGCGAAGTTGTCGCTCTCACAGCGCGCTACCTCCCACGCGTATTCCCATCGGTCGCCGAAGGCTTCCCGGAACGGCTCGCGCCATTGCGTAGTCGCTCCGGGCAGTGAGGATCGTCCGGGTGGTGGTAGCCCAAGCTCGTCCGGTGTGCTGGCTCCGCCGAGGATTGATTGGGGCGCAGCACCCGTTCGCAGAGTTGTTCCAGCCCCGCCTCGCTCCGGCGTCGGCCAACCGTGCGCCATATGCCAGGCAAGTAGATGATAGCGAGTGGTATCCATAACAGGTTTGCCCACATCATCAAAGTCAGGTAAGTGTCCATTCGTTCCTCCTAGCGCCACCACCATCAGCAGCAGCGCGCACTTTTTCAGGCAGCCCCCTTGGGCCAACAGCGGGGGCAGGGCTTCAGGCCGCGATTCAGAAAGCGGGCCACGTCATCGCCCTGTTCTCGCAGCAACATCACTTCACACTTCGCCCAGAGCGGCGCAGCCCCACGCGACGAGTGGTAGTAGTACCTGTCACCTGGCAGTAGGCCCACGGCCATGCTCCGTCCCCGCTAGGCGCTCGCGCCAGCCGCCTCTTCGGCGGCCTGCTGGACAGCCTGTAGCAACTCTAGGTCCAGCTTCCCCAGTCGGAGGCTGACGGGGCGGTTCGCTCCATCCTGACCCTTGATGTGTACGCAGGAGTTGCCAAAGTGCCAATCCCTGT